>JANYIJ010000066.1 GCA_025362095.1 Gemmatimonadota bacterium
ATCTCGAGCCTCAACCAGCATTGAAGTGGCCCGCTCAGGTTCGCCAAAGCGGCGAAGTCCGCGAGCACTTTCGATCAAGAAGTTGATTTGCGTTTCGGGCATCATCGAAACGCCGTCGAGACGCTCACGCCACAGCTTGAACGACTCACGGTCGCCCGCGCGCACCGCGAGCACCATCATGTTCACCCGCGCGTTCAGCCGTACGAAGTCGGTTGCCGCCGTCGCGTCGAGAATCATTAGCGCGTCGCGAGCCGCGTCGAATCGATGGAGTAGAATAAAGCAAGCACCGATGTCGCCGAGGATTCGGTCGCGTTCGTTCGGCGCCGGACAAATTTTCATGGCCTCGTATGCGAGGCACACCGAGCGATCGAGCTCGCCGCGCCGTTGCGCAACGACTGATCGAACGTGCAATGCGTTCGACTGAACATCAACGCACGACGCGAGTTCACTGTCCGCCGTGACGCCGGCGAGAATCTCATCCGCCTTCGGAAGATTGCCCCGCATCATCACGACGTTCGCCAAGCCGATCTGCGAACGCAGACCCCGCGCGATTTCCTTCCGCCGCTTCGCGATCTTGCCGGCCGCGAGGTAAGACGTTTCCGCCTCGGCCAGGTCGCCGAGATTTCGATGGCAGTATCCGAGACGCAGGAACGAATCGATCAGCAAATCGCCGTCGAAGTTTTCTTCTGCGAGTCGCGTGATGGTTCCGTACACGTCGGCGGAGAGCGAAAACTCCAGCCGCTTCTCCAGACATCCCGCGTACGCAAACAACCGCGGCAACACCGGCTGAATATCAACCTCGCGAATCGTCTGCATCGCGTTGATCAATCCGAGCAGCACTTCGCGCGACGGATCGTTCGACTCGAGCATCATGATCGCCTTTCGAACCGACTTCACGCTCACCGACTCCGGCTCGACCATCACTGGACCCGCAAGCACCCAGTGATCGATCAACCGGAGCATCAACAAGCCCGCGGTTGCCGCGTGCGCATTCGACGAATCTTCTGAGGCTTTACCAACAGCCTCGAAAAACGCGAGATGCTTCAGTCCGGGCGCCATCGTTCGGGAACGCTTCATCAGTTTGAAATCAGGGATGGGTTTGCCGTTCGACTAGCGCGAAACCTGTGGCAATCCAAGCACCAGCGCAACGGCCACAACACATTCACGCCATTGTACACATTTTTGCCGAACGCTGCGGTGATCTAAGGCACAGTCGAGGATCGCAAGTCCAGTCCTACAAAAGCAATGACTATCGGCCAGCCCCGCCCGAAACCTTCTTTGACGCGCCGCCGGTCACAAATCGCTGACCCGGCCCATCCAACTTGTCGAGCTCCTTCTCCAGTTCCGTGCCGATCATCTGAATCCGCGGCAGGCTGAGCGGCTTGAACTGCCCGCCGTACGGACTCGGCGCGCTCGGACCCGACACCTCCAAAATCGCTTCGAACTTGTAGCGCACATCGCGCCCGCTTTTCGGATCGTGCCAGCTTCCGCTCGATGCCAGCGCCCGGTTTTTTGGCCACACGCCGAGCGGAAGCGCGAACGTGCGAACCTTGTAGCCCGGCACCGCGGAATCGATCGCGAGAACGCCGCGCGCAATCTGCTCCTGTACAACCGCGTCGCTGTACTTCGCGAGATTCGCGTGCCAGAGCGTGTGATTGCAGAGTTCGAATCCCTGTTCGGCCAGGAATTTTACTTTCTTCAGGCGCCACGCACTTTTTTGTCCGTCGATTCCTTTCTCGCCAAAGAACGCATGCCCGGCGGCCGCGCCCGGCAGCATGCAGAACGTCGCGCGCTTGCCCCAGTCCGGATGCTCCTTGTTGAACGCGAGCCAGATCCCGACCGCGCTGTTCGGATCGATCTCGAGTTCGCCGTTCTTCTCGATGTAGCTGAACTGTCCCGGCGACGCGTCGTCGAATGTGAAGACCACCGGCGACGTTCCAGCCGGAATGTCGAGCTGTTTGTCGATCAGCTGCGAGACGTTGACCGGTCGGTATCCTCGATCGTAAAGCAGTTTCAGATCGCGCCGGAAATGGTCGGCAGAGCGACCCCAGCGAGAGTCTTTGTCCGTGATTAAGTGGTACTCGAGGATCGGGATGTGACCCTGATCGTTCGGCGCGCGCGAGGGCGTCGTCTGCGCGGCTGCGGTGCCGGCGACGAAAAACGCGAGGAGATAATTTTTCACTCGTTAACGATACTCGATCTACCCGAGAAGCCCGAGCCTTGCAGGCGAATTAAACCCGGGAAACATCGCGCTCAAGTTCGTCGCGCCGAGATGCTTCGTCGCGATCTCCGAGAACACGCTCCGGAAATCGGTCGTGAGCGCCAAATCGCGCCCCTCGTACAGCTGTTCCGGCGACAGTCCCGGCCACTTTCCATACACTTTTTTTCCCTTGACCGAGCCCCCGATCACGAACATCGCGCCGGCGTGACCGTGATCGGTTCCGCCATTGCCGTTCTGTCTGGCCATGCGGCCGAACTCGCTCATGGTGAGGATCACGACATTCTCCAACCCATCGCCGAGATCGCTCGTCAGCGCCGCGATCGATTTTGCGAAATCGTCGAGCCGCTGCGCGAGCTGGCCCGTAGCGCCGCCCTGATTCACGTGCGTATCCCAGCCGCCAACATCCGCGAACGCGATCTCGAGCCCGACCTTGCTCTTGATGAGCTGCGCGATCTGCTTGAGCCGCTGGCCGAACTGCGACTTCGGATACTCCGCGCCGTTTTGCGGCTGATACTGCGTGGGATTCGCGGTGCGGAGCATCTTCACCGCCTCGAACATTTCCTGTCCGGTGCCGTGAATGAGATCCGCCGAACCAGTGCGATAGAGCGCTTCGAGTCGCGCGGTCTGGTCGCCGCCGCCCGAGCGCACCGCGAACTCTTCGAGCGAGTTCATCGCCACGGCGGGCGCGGTGCCCTCGAGAATCCGCGGCGTCTGCGGTGTCATCGCCACCGCGCGAAATGGCGTCGGCGCGCATTGCTCGCATGTGCCGGACGTCGCGAGATACCGGTTCAGCCAGCCGTCGCTCGTGCCTTTCGCATCGGGGGTGCCGCTCTCCATATAGTCTTGCGCGTCGAAGTGCGAGCGCGTGGTGCTCGGACTGCCCACCGCATGGATCGGCGCAAGCATGCCCGCGTCCCAAATCGGTTTCAGCGGCGCGAGCGACGGATGCAGGCCGAAGAATCCATCGAGATCAATCGCTGCCGCTGCGGCGCCCGTTGATCCCGCCGCGCCCGTTCCGCGCAGCGGCGCCGGAATCGCGATGTTCGGACGCAGGTTGTAGTATGCGCGCTCGCCGTGCGGCACCACCACGTTCAGCGCGTCAGCAGCTCCGCGCTGGAACAGGCAGATCAGCACCTTTCCCTTCGCCGCGAGCGGCAACTCCATGCCCATCGCAGTGCGGCGCAGGAACGACGGACTCAACCCCATCGTGACGAGCGCCAGCGCACCAGACCGGACGAAAACTCGGCGTTGCATGATTATCTCCTCTGAAATTCGGGCGAACCAATTGCGAGTCCGACGATCAGTGCCAATCCCTTCGCGGGTAGTTGCAGTTTTCCAAACGCGCGGTCGCGCGCAGGACCCCTGAGCGGCGGTCCGCCACCTGGCTCCGGAAGCATCATCATCGCCTCATCGGGATCCACCGGTTCCTTCGGCTTCGCCATTTCCGGCGTCGTGTCGAGCGCCGCTGGTGATGCAAGAAACGGATTTTTCCCCGTGATGAGAATCGCGCGCGTATCCGGTGATACCCCGCCGCCGAGCAATGCGCTCACGACGCCGTCGACCTGCTGTTCGACCGTCGCGTTCTGGAGCGACTCGGCGCCCTTCCAGTTCGTGGGCGACACGCCGGGAATTCTCCCCGCGGCGATAGCCACGCCGAAGTTGATGCGATTGAGAATCGAACCGGTGTTCAGCCACTGATCGCCGGTCTCGGGCCAGCCGTTCGGAGACTGGTGACCGTAGATCGGTTCGCCGAGTGTCGCGATGGTCTGCGCGGTGCGGAGCGTGCCATCCGGCGGCGCGCTCAGGGCGCGCCGCGCGCTGACGACCACTTCGAACGGCGATTTCACCTTGCTGCGATACGCTTTCTGCGCGAAGAACTCGGGACTGGTAACGATCGTACGGAGCGTGGCGCGAATGTCGCCGTCGGTCCGGGTGAACGTCGCAGCAGCGCGCTCGACGAGAGCGCCGGGCGGCGTGTCGCTCACGAAGCGGCGCGCGAGTTTGAACGCGATGTATCGCGCGGTGGACGGATGGCGCGAGACAATGTTCAGAACGTCCTCCCCATCGTCGATTCCGCGGCCGGCGGCGAGACGGTGCCCGAGCACGACTTTCTCGCCGGCATCGTGCATTTGCGGATTGAATGCGAACTCGCCGCCGCCCTGCTGAGGCCGCGGAAATGTCCACCCGGTCAGGGCGCGCGCGACGTTGATCACGTCTTGCTGTGTGTAGCCGCCGTCGACGCCGAGCGTATGAAGTTCGAGGAGTTCGCGGCCGTAGTTCTCGTTCAGGCCGCCGCGACGCCGCGCGAGCATCTGCTGCTGCTGCGGCGTGAGCTGTTGGCCGCCGAGGCCGGCGAGACCACCGCGACCGCCGCGACCGCGGCCGCCGGCGCCGGGAAGCGGCACGAGCCTCGGACGATTGCTGTCGGCCTGGCTCTCCCAGTTGTCGAGGTAGAACAGCATGGCCGGGCTCTTTGCGACGGCCTCGAGGAGCGTGTGGAATTTTCCGAGCGCGTTCGGGCGGATGACTTTGCTCTCGTACTGCGCGAGCTGGTACCGCTCGGGCGGCCCCTTCTGGATGTAGACGGAGAAGTGGTTGAGCCAGAAATCCGTCATCACTTCCTGAAGCTGGCGCTCTGAGAGCAGCGCGCGATCGACGCGGCCGCTCTGCGCCTCGATGGTCACTTTCCGCACGCCGGCTGTGGCGTCGCGCAGTTCGGCGGTTTCGGCCGGTGTCAGTTTCGACCGATCGCCTTTCGCGCCAAGGCGCTGGAGGAGCTGGTTGGGCGGCGGGTATTTCTGCTGAAGGACGCTGGAGGGCGTGCTGTAACTTTCCAGTTGATCGAAGTATCGATCGCTCGCAGCGTCGTTGATGCGTTCGGGGTGCAGCTGCAGGTCGATCCACTTGTCGACGCCCATTGAGCGCACCGTCTCGACGTCGCCGGGACGCGCGCCAAAGGTGAGCCGGGCGAGTACGTGGTTGACCTGTTCGTCCGCCGTCTGCTCGCGCGGACCAAAGTCCGCCGGCGGTTGCTCTTCGGGTGGAGCGGTCATACGAGGCGCGGGATCGACGCGGGTCGCCGCACTGCCGCCACACGCCGACAGGGAAGCAACGGCGGCCATCGCGACGACTCTGATTGAACGCTGCATCGGCAAATTCTCCAGGAAAGTGCTTCGCGCTGCACCGCGCTGCCACACGCCGTTGACGATCCTGCCCGCTGAGAAGTTAAGAGCCAACGATGAAATGTGCTTGCGAGATGCGCCATGTGACGCAGAGCACAACTGTCGAACCGGTGACCGTTTGCTCACCACAGAGGTAATACAGAGTGAGTCCGAGCAGGAACAATTCTTGCTGTGTTTGCAGGCAGCTTTTCACTTGGAGGACCGCGAATGGATGTGTTGGTGATGTTGGAAGAGCTTCCGGAGCAGTCGCCCGTGCTCGCGCAGGTCAGCTCGGTCCCCTCGGCGATCGCCAGCGAGCGCTCGACCCGGGACGTGGTGACGCTGTTCGGCGTGCCGAACGCGGAATCGCTGGCGCTCGCGCTGGCCGCCGCGCTCGAATCGAAACGGTCGAGTGTCTCCGGAATGGACCCGCTCGACGCAACACGCAACGTGGGTGTCTGGCCCGAACGGGGAGCGATCGGCGATGCCGCCTGGCTCGACCGTTCCACTGGTCAGGTCGTAAAGCGAGAAGTGGAGATTCCACTCGCCGTACTGCTCGAGACGGCCGGAACGCTGCTCGCCGACTGTGGTCAGGGAATCCGCCGCCTGCTTGCCGGCTTGCTCGTGCCGAACTGGCCCGAAGGCCAGCGTCGGGAAATGACGTTCTCGTTCGCCCCGGCTTCCGCCGGCGCGAGACTTTCAGGCGAGTCGCTGCTCGCCTCCCTCCGCGAAGCGGACGGGCTCACCATCGACGGAGAAGACAACTAGGAATCTGTCCTCGTTAGATGATCGCCCGCTTTGCGGGCAGAAGGGGCGGCCAAGGTTGGCCGCCCCTTCGTGCTTTTTCCTGACTTGACGCCGCTCGTTCTGCGAAGCACGCTCTATCCCCGCTCCGCAATCGAGGAATAAATGCGCGAATATCGCAGCGAAGCCATCCGCAACATCGCAGTGGTCGGACACGGCGCGAGTGGCAAAACGACACTGGTCGACGCCCTCGCCTTCGTTTCAGGAACCAGCAAGCGACACGGGTCCATAAAAGAAGGCAACACGCTCACCGACACCTCTCCCGAGGAGACCGATCGCAAATACTCGATCTCACTCGGCTGCGCCTACGCCGAGTGGAAAGACACCAAGCTCAACCTGCTCGACACGCCCGGATTTCTGGATTTCCAAGGCGACGCCGTCGCCGGAATTGCTGCCGCTGATGGCGCGCTGGTCGCGGTGGGCGCGAGCACCGGCGTCGAAGCGGGAACGGAGCGGATGTTCCGCGAGGCCATCGCACGAAAGGATCCCGTGCTCTTCGTGGTGGCCACCTGCGACCGTGAGCACGCGGATTTCGACAAGGCGTATCAGTCGATAAAAGAGCGACTCACCGATAAAGTCGTGCCCGTCGAAATTCCGATCGGATCAGGATCCGGTTTCAAGGGCGTGATCAATCTGTTCACGAAACGCGCGCACATTTTCAAAGCCGGCACGAAAGCGGGCGAGTTTGAAGAAACGGATATTCCCGCGAGCGAGCAGGCGCGATTCGAGCGCTACCATCAGGAGATGGTCGAAGCTGTCGCCGCGACCGACGATGCGCTGCTCGAGCGTTTCTTCGGCGGCGAGGAACTTCCCGGCGAGCTCGCGATGTCCGCGATGAAAGAAGCGATGAAGCGTCAGGATATTTTTCCGCTGCTCTGCTGCTCGAGCCAGCTCACGTGGGGCGTGCGCACGGTGCTCGACTTTCTCGTATCGCTGATGCCGAGCGCGTACGACATGGAGGAGCTCCACGCGTTCAAAGGCGCGGAGGGCGAGCGCACGGTCGAAATTCACCCGGTCGACAGCGCGCCGTTCACCGCGCTCGTTTTCAAAACCACCGCCGAGCCGCACGTCGGCGACGTGTCGTACTTCCGCACCTTTAGCGGAACCGTCGCCGCCGGACAGGAGGTGTACAACGCGACGCGCGACGGCGCCGAGAAGTTGATGCACCTGTCAATTCCGCTTGGCCGCGAGCGCATCGAGGTTGAGCGGCTGTATCCCGGCGACATCGGCTGCGTCGCGAAGCTTCACAACACGTACACGAACGACACGCTCTCAACAAAGGCACACCCGGTGCGCCTGCCGCAGATCCATTTTCCGGATCCTGTCGTCACATTCGCCGTGAAGGCCGCGTCGCGCCCCGATGAAGAAAAATTCCAGCAGGGACTGCACCGCCTGCACGACGAAGACCCAACATTCCAGACGCACTTCAACAGCGAGACGCACGAGACGATAGTCGGCGGGATGGGCGAACGGCACATCGAGGTCGCGCTCGCGCGCGTCGCGCGGCAATTCAGCGTAAAGGGCGAACTCTCGCCGCCGCGCATTCCGTATCGAGAGACGATTTCATCGAAGGCAGAAGGGCAGGGCAAGCACAAAAAGCAGTCGGGCGGCAAGGGGCAGTTCGGCGACTGCTGGATCCGGATGCGGCCTTCGCCGCGCGGCTCGGGCTATGTCTTTCAGGACGAGATCGTCGGCGGTTCCATTCCGCGCTCGTTCATTCCAGCAGTCGATCGCGGAATTCAGGAGGCGGCGGCACGCGGGGTGCTCGCGGGATATCCGATGGTCGATTTCGTCGTCGAGTGCTACGACGGCAGCTATCACTCGGTGGATTCCAACGAAGCCTCGTTCAAGATGGCCGGGATCCAGGCCTTCAAAACCGTCGCGCCGAAATGCCGGCCAGCGCTGCTGGAGCCGCTGGAGATGGTCGAGGTGACCACGCCCGATGCCTATTTGGGCGACGTGATGGGCGACCTCAGTTCACGCCGCGGACATATTCTCGGGACCGAACCGGCGGATGCGGGGAGATTCACCCGCGTTCGCGCGATCGTGCCGCAGGGGGATATGCATCTCTACTCGACGAAGCTGTCATCGCTGACGCACGGGCGGGCGCTGTTTTCGCAGCGGTTTCATGGGTATGAACACATGCCCGGCGAAGCTTCGAGCAAAATCATCGAGGCGTATGCGAAGTCGCGAGGCATAGAAGCCGAGAGTTGAACTGCCGCTGTCAGCTAACAACTGTAAGTCGTTAGCTAACAGCGGTTTTTTAAACCTTGTGGTAGCCGATCCTCGCTGCCTCTGCCCTGTCTTCCGCGACGTAGGTCTCGAAATCCGAGAAGAACCCCGGCGCCTCGGTCTGCAACAGTCTCAGCGTTGCAACCGCCATGCGGCGGATCTCGAACTCGGCGCCCTCGCTCGATCGGAGTTCGAGCATCGTCCGCCAGGCCCGCGCATTGGCGGTGACGACAATCTTCGTCTCCGTCGAGTTCGGTAAAACTCCCCGGGCCGCCTCACGCGCCATTTTGCGGCGGTGAACTTTGTCCGCTACCCAGCCGTAGCGCTCCATCAGTTTCTCAACCAGCGCGATGTACGTTGCCTGCGCCGTCTCCATCTGCGCGGTCCACTGCGCGAGCAGCGCGTCGTCGCCGAGTATGGCGGGCGGCACAACGAACGCGGCCTGCGATTCGTCGACATATCGCTGCGAGAGCTGCGAGTACGCGAAGCCCGCGCGGTGCCGCACGAGTTCGTGAGTCAGCGAGCGCGAGACCCCCTCGATCAGCAGCGAATAATTCGCGTGCTCGAGAACGGAGCCGTGCCCCTGCTTCTTGATGTTCTCGAGGTATTCCCGCGTTCCGCGATTGGCGGGATTCTTCTGGCTCATGTAGCAGAGGCGCCCCGCGAACTCCGCGAGTCGCTCGCCGTCGGTGCTCTCGCCAAGCCAGTGCACGGGGAGATGCGCGGGTTCCGCGAACGCCGGGCGCGCGAGGATCGAGATCACCGGTGCTTTATAGAAATGCGGCATGCTGTAAAGTTAGGCGTTGGCAGCGAACGGAACAAACCGGCGCACACGGACGCGATCCACCAATGTTCGCAGCGCCCGGTTGCTGCAAAGCGCGAGCAGTCCTGCGATCGTAAGCGTCCGGACCTCGGCGCGCGTGATCTTCACGCTTCCGCCGTGATGCAGCATGGCGCGCGTCGCCGAGAGATCGCGCAGTGTGGCGTACGCAAAGAGCAGCGGCAGCACGCAGAATGCCCGGATCGCCACGGCGCGGCGCGGAATCAGGAGGATGTATTCGAGCGCGTCGTCGAGATCAGTCCACGCGAGCTGAATGAAACTCGCGACGGCGGCGTGGTTCCCCTCGATGTGCGCGTCGTCGAGGATCGTGCGGTGCGAGCTCCCGTGCTCCGCCAGCGACGTCTCCGGGATGTAGATCGCATTCTCGTGCTCGGCGTCCCACGCGATGTCCTTCAGGATGTTCACGGTTTGCAGTGCCTCGCCGAACTGCCGGCACTTGGTCCAGAGCTTTGCGAACTCCGGCTTGCCGACGCTCGGCGCGTGCTCGTGCCAGAGCTCGGTGAGCATGCAGCCAACAGTGCCCGCGACGTAGTAGCAGTACTCGCGATACTCGGCGACGGTCTGAATGCGAATGCCGCGCGGATACAGCTCAACGAATTTCCGCATGCCATGTCCCATCACGCCCACCCAATGCATCACGCGGTTGCGCGTGTGATCGGGGAGCGAGCGCAGCAGCACGCAGACGAGATCCGTGTGGCGGAGGAGATCGACGTGCGCGGGATCGCCGCGAATGTCTGCGGCGAGCGCGGGGAACGCGTCGGCCGCTGCGCGATCCGGGAGACAGCGGAGAAATGCGTCGAGCAGTTCGGCCTTTCGTTCCGGCGTCGCGGCGCCGTCGTCTTCGATCGTGTCCGCGATGCGGCAGAGCAAGTACGCCGTGAGCACCGCACGGCCGAGCACGCCGGGCAGGAAGCGGATCGAGATTGCGAACGTGCGCGAGACTTCAGGAAGAACGGCGAGTGCGAAGCGATTCGCGTAGCGGAATCGCTTGGCGTCGTCGCCGGTGGCGGTCGCGTCGATCACTTTGGTTTCCGCGGCGGGCCGATGATTGCGTCGAGCAGGACCTGCGCGGTGGTCGGAGGTGTTGCGGTTCCGAACTCGAGGCGGTCGAGCGCTTGTTCCATCGCGATCTGCGCGCGCGCCACGACATGCGCGTATCTGGTCCGCGTGACGAGCAACCCGATCGCCGGGACGGCGGTGCCGAGCAGCGCCGCCAGAAGAACCGGGATCCCGATTGCGAGCAACGGCCCCGTGATGAGGATCGCAAAGAGAAGGGTCAGCGCGACCGCTGTCATCGTGCGCTCTCGTCTTGTGGACCTGAAATCCGCGACGATTCGCGCATGCGATTGTCCCGGCGCGACGTCGGCGACGATCGCGCTCACATTGTCGGCGGCCGCGAGTTCCAGCCCGCTGCCGGAGACCGTTAGCGCGCGACGAAACGTCGAGAAGAAATCACGCCGCGCCTCCCACACGAGCTGATCCGCGAAACGCCGCTTCACCTCGAGTCCTTCGTTTCGCTGCATCCAGGCGTCGAGTGCGGCGAGCACCGCCGGTGCGCTGCCCGGAACGGTTCGTGCGGCGGTGATCGCCGAGGGGCCAGCGAGCGACGCTAGCAGCCCCGATTCTTCTGGAACGATGGTCCGGCTGCGCTCCTCTGCCAGCGCTTGTCGCACCGCTTCGGTCGAGAGTCCGACCTCTTTGCCAAGGTCGACGATCTGTGCCTCGGTCATTGCGCCGGCATCGTCGCTCTCGCCAGTCGAGCCTTGCAGCTGGGCCGCGCGCGCGAGAACACGCTCGAGCGCGGCGCGCGTCAGCGCGGTGCCGGGCGGATTCGGGCGGTCGTCAGCCACGGCTCCGCACGAGCGCGGTCAGGAAGCGGCGAGCCGGCCGCATGCGACGCAGAACTTCCATCCCGGTTCGAGTTCTGCGCTGCACGCGGCGCAGCGCCGCTGAAGCAGGTTCTGCCCGCAGCTCGGGCAGAAATGAATCGGACGATCTTCCGGCAGTGCCTGTCCGCAGTAGCGGCAACCCGGTCGCGACGAATGCGGCGTGGCCTCCGCCGCCGGATCGAGCGGGCGCTGTGTCACCACCGCGGACGGCCTGATTGTTTTCGGCGAGGTGACCGCCTCGGAGAGCGGCAGCGGCGCCGTCTGAGGCTCCGCGAGTGCCGGCGCCGCCGCTGGCGCGGGCGCCGGCATCGAATCGCCCGCGATGCGCGCGAGTTCCTGCGCGATCGTCACCCGCGATGTGAGATACGCGCGATACGCGCCGAGGTCCGGGTTCGGCGACGCGAGTTCCGCGCGCAGATCGTCCTGCAGCAGATCGTCGGCGAATAGATATCCGCGCTCGCCGGCGAGCAGGCGCGTCAGCGCGTGCGAGTAATCATCGTTGGTTTCCAGCGCGCCCTCGGCGCGCACCACGCGATAGGGCACGAGTTCCAGCAGCTCCGACACTTCGAACGGGCGCGTGAGGAGTTCGGGCCGGTTGTCGCGGGCGGCCCGCACCAATCGTTCGAACAGCACGTCGAGAGGATCCATCTTCTGCATCTTAACGATCGGGCGACGGCAGCGGCGTACTCGCGCGGAACTCATCGTGTTCCGGAAACGGACTCGGATCCGCGTGCTTTGCGCCCTTGGCGCGCGTCGCCGCGAACCACGCGTCGAAACCCGATGCCTCGAGTCCGCCCGAATGCGTTTGATCTGCGGCGGCACGCGTGGCGAGATGATTCGCGTACTCGTTCTGCGCATGCCCGTCGTGGCCCCGCACCCACTTCCAGCTCACCTCGTGCGGCTCGACGGCGCCGATCGCTTCGTGCCAGAGCTCGAGATTTTCGATCGCTCCGCCCTTTCGCTTCCAGCCGTTGCGTGCCCATGAGTGGACCCACTGCGTCATGCCGTCCACGATGTAGCGCGAGTCGGTGGTGAACGTGACGCGGCAGCGCGCGCCTTTCGCGCCGAGCGCGTCCATCGACTCGATGACAGATCGGAGCGCCATGCGATTATTGGTCGTCGATGTTTCGCTGATCCAGAGATCGCGGCGCACGATCGATCCGTTCGATGATCGCACTTCAATCAGCGCGCCCGCGCCGCCGGGATTGTCGCCTTCGCGTCCGTTGCCGATGCACGATTCATCCGCGAACACGGCGACGAAGCAGGGTGTGCTCAACGCACGACCTCGATCGAATCGGCTTCATCGAGCCAGATCGTCAGCGGCTGGCCGGTGCCGGGATGGCGCGTCTCGATCGCTTCGCGACGGCCGCGAAGGTGCAGCTGAATCGGAATTACCACGTAGTCGGTGCCGCGCCGCCGCACGGTGATGCGCCGTCCGTCGCGAATCGCATTTTCGAGAGCGTCGTATCCGGCGACCGTGAGCTGCGCCATCAGGATTTTCCTCCGAACCACTCGCTCACGACGCTGGAGAGCACTCCGGTGGCGCGCTCGATCTCACTTATCTCCACATACTCCTCTGCCGAATGCGCGAGCCCGATGTCGCCGGGCCCAAAACAGATTGCCGGAATGCCCGCCGCCGTGAACAGCGCGGCGTCCGTCCAGCAGGGAAGACCTTCTATCGGCGCGGGTTCGCCGGCCTTGGCGAGGGCCGTCGAGAGCGCGCGCACAAGCGGATGCGATGCTGCGACCTCGTTGGGCGCCTGCGCAAATCCGGGAACGAGATCGGCGCGGAATTCGGGGACGCGCGCGCGAACACGCGCACATGCCTCTTCCACTTCACGTGTGAAATCTGCGGCACTCTCTCCCGGAATTGTCCGGCGCTCGAGTTGCACGCTGCAGCGGTCCGGATACGTGGAGAGTCCGAGTCCGCCCCCGACGATCGACGCGTGGAATGACGGCCGCCCCAGCAGCGGATGCGATTTTTTCGAGAGCGCGGTGCGCTGGTAGTCGTCGAGTTCGGCGAGCGCCAATCCCGCGAGCGTGATCGCGTCGACACCGATGTCATAGCGGCTTCCGTGCGCGGCGCGGCCGTGCACGATGAGTTCGAGCCATGCGAAGCCGCGATGCGCGGGGCAGATCGCGAGGCGCGTGGGCTCGGTGACGATCGCGGCTTCGGCGCGGATGCCGGATTCGACGAGCGCGCGTGTGCCGATGCTCTCGTACTCCTCGTCGGAGACTGCGGCGACGATCACTTCGCCGTCGAGATCCGCGTCCGCGACGCGGAGCGCCGCCGCGCACATCGCGGCGATGCCCGATTTCATGTCGGACGAGCCGCGCCCGTAGATGCGGCCGTCGCGCACCTCGGCGTCCCACGGGGAATGGATCATTCCTTCAACGCCGACCGTGTCAAGATGGCCGTTGAAGAGCAGCGCGCGTCCGCCCGCGCGGCCGATGCGCGCGATTACGTTGGGCCGGGTCGCGATGGTCTCCTGGATTTCAACGCGAAATCCCCAGCGCTCAAGCGTCTTCGCGAGCGCGAGCGCACACGCGCGCTCGCCGGGTCCGTCGCTGACGAGCGACGGGTTTCGCGAATCGATCGCGACGAGTGCGCGCGTCAGCGCGACTGCGTCGCCACGCGTGGGAGTTGCGGTCATAGCGGGAAACTACCCGCTATTTCTTCGGCGCGGGCTTCTTCTTTGCCGCCGGCTTTGCGGCCTTCTTCGCCGGCTTTTTGGCAGCCGGCTTTTTGGCAGCCGGCTTCTTGGCAGCCGGCTTCGCGGCCTTTTTCACAGGCTTCTTCGCGACCGCTTTCTTTGCGGCCGGCTTGGCGGCAACCTTGTGCGGCGCGACCTTTTTCAGAACTGCGGCACCTGACTTGTGCGGAAGCACGGCCGGCGGCGCTGCCTTGGGAAGCGAGTACGGAATCGGCTTGATGACCGGTTTCGGCTTCTGCTCGATGCGCGGCGGCGGCTTCTTGCCTTTGTGCTTTTTCGACCACGCGTCTTCAGCGTCGCGAATCAGCTTGTCCGCTTCTTCCTGCGTCATCTGACTGCGGCGCACCATGTACTGCACCAGGTCGCGCGCGCTTTCGAGCGTGAAGACCGAGAGACCAGCGGCGGCACCGATGACTTCTTTCATCGCCGCGGCCATCTTGCTTCCGGCCTCCATGCTGATCTCGTGCGCCTTGGCGGCCATCTCGGCAACCGTGTCGCGCACATCGGCGCCACGATGTCCCGGGTGACGGCGCACCGGCGGCACAGCGACGCCGGCAGTTACTGTTTCTGCTGCAGCGGGTTTGGCCGCGGCAGGATTCTTATCGGTCATGCGGTGTCGCTCCGGGCACGAGCAGGACGCCGCCCGTGTGGCGGCATCGATTGGACGCGCGGATCGGCCAGGAACTGGAAAATGCGGCCGTCAGATCGGTATCACGAGAAACCGCGCGAAGTTACAGGGGGCAAGTATATGGAAAAGGAGGAGCAGGGCAAGTGATGAAAGGACAATGGATTGGGGTCAATTTCGAGTGAAATCGCCACTTTTCACGAACAAACCTCCATACATGTACGAATAATTATCTAATTTATAGCGTCAGTTACGACACATAATAAAGACACTATCATATGAGTTTGCCACTAATTGGCGTTCGTGTTCTGGATCTTTCCCGTGTACTCGCTGGGCCGGTCTGCACAATGATTCTCGGCGATCTTGGCGCGGACGTGCTCAAAATCGAGCGGCCGGGCTCTGGAGATGAGAGTCGCGGCTGGGGACCACCGTTCGATTCTCGCGGCGAGAGTGCATACTACTTGTGCTGCAATCGCAACAAGCTGAGCGCAGTTGCAGATCTCGACGATGCGAACGATCAGGCAATGCTGCGGCGATTGATCGCCGACGCCGATGTCGTCGTAGAAAACTTTCGTCCGGACGTTCTCGCGAAACGATCGCTCGATCACGCCGAGCTGCTCGCCGCGAATCCGAAGCTGATCTGGTGCACGATCACGGGATTCGGCGCCGAGAGTTCGCGGCCGGGGTACGATTTCGTCGTGCAGGCGGAATCGGGATGGATGTCGATCACCGGCGCCCCGGATGGGCAGCCGATGAAAACAGGCGTGGCGCTCGTCGATCTCATCACGGGAAAAGACGCCGCGATTGCGGTGCTCGCTGCACTCGCTGGAGCGCGGCGCGGCACGCCGTCCGAGCGCCGGCTCGTCGTCTCGCTGCGGCAGAGCGCGACGAGCGCGCTGATCAACGTCGCCCAGAATGCGCTGGTAACGGGCAGACCGGCTGGGCGCTGGGGAAACGCGCACGCGAACCTCGTGCCGTACGAGCTGTTCGAGGCGAGCGATCGCGGGCTTGTGATCGCAGTCGGGAGCGACGCGCAATTCGCGGCGATGTCGCGCGCGCTCGGACTCGATTCGCTCGCGGACGCGCGCTTCGTCACGAACGCGGGGCGGCTCGCACACCGCGCAGAAATCGTCGCGGCGATCCGCGCGCGCGTCGCCACGAAAACGGCTTCGGAATGGATCGCGATCCTCGAGCCGTCCGGCGTGCCGTGCGGGCTGGTGCGCACCGTTCTCGAAGCGCTCGGCGATGTCTCCGCGTCTCCGCTCACCGGCGTTGCTCCATTGGCGCCGGCGGCAGTGCGGCGCGCGCCGCCCCTGCTCGATGAGCACGGCGAACTCGTGCGAGCGCATGGATGGGATGCGTTCGCGCCGCTAGACTGTTAGTGATGACTTTCGGCTCTCGAATTCGCGCGACGTTCTTCGCGCTATCCGCCGCCGCGCTCGTTTCGTGCGAGGGCGGTGCGTCGCATGTCGACGGGCCGAAGGGCGCGAACGCGTTCGCCAGATTCGTCGCGCTCGGCACCGGCCTCTCGATGGGCGTGCAGTCCGGCGGCGTGCTGTACGAATCGCAGGTGGAGTCATGGCCGGCGCTGCTCGCGCGCGGCGCCGCTGTGAGTTTCAGGATTCCGCTGTTGCGAGCCCCGGGTTGCCAGCCGCCGCGCATCGCGCCGCTGCAGCTGGGTGTGTATCTGTCCGGGGTAAGCACGACGCTTGTCGATTCGAGTTGCGCGGGATTGCTCGACACGCTGACGCCGCCCGTGAACTCGCTGGCGATTTCCGGCGCGAGCGCGTACGCCGCGCTGAATCTCACGCCGAAGATCGTGGTGAACTCCGCGGTGCCGTATCCTGCCGGCGACCGCGCGCGTTATCCGCTCGTGCTCGCGTCGACGCAGTCGCAGGTGACGGCGCTGCGAATCCAAGGCGCAACGTTCGTCTCGGTGGAACTCGGCCTCACCGAGGTGCTCGGCGCCGCGACGAGCGGGCTGCTGGTGCCTGCGACGTCGTATACGCAGACCGCGCCGTACACGTACGTGCCGGCAACGCTGTTCGCGCCCGTATTCGGCGCGATCACAGACAGCGTGAAGCTCACCGGCGCGAAAGTGGTGCTGCTTTCGGTGCCCAAGGTGACGAGCCTCTACGCGATGCGAACCGCCGCAGAGCTGTGGAGCGATCGCGCAGAGCTTGCCACCTACGGGGTCAACGTCACAGCGGACTGCGCGACGAGCGCGAATGTCATTTTCACCGGAGCGCTCGTGCCCGCGCTCGCTGCGAAATTTGCGTCGACCGGTGCCGCGCAGAATCTCTCGTGCACCGACGTGCCGGGAGCGGCGGACGCGATCCTCACGCCGGCTGATGTGTCGGCACTCGACGCTGTCGTCACGCAGATGAACGCGCAGATACAACAGGTGGCGCAGACGAACGGATGGGCGTTCGCCGATCTCAGCGGCGTTTTTCCGTACGCGCCGGCGAAGCCGGCCTACGTCGCGGCGGATCAGCTGACCTGCGTGTTTCCGTACGGCGGGTACACCTCGCTCGACGGCGTGTTTCCGAATGCGGCGGGTCAACAGCTGATCGCGTACGCGGCTGCGTCGGCGATCAATACCAAGTACGGTTTCACACTCTCCATCGGACCGACGTCGCCCACCGGCGTGCTCGCCGTGAAGCTATGCCCATAGCACCGGCAGCGCCCGAAGGAACGCCATCGGGTCAATCCCGTTACGCGATATCGGGCGCATCGTCTTATCTACGTGACAGCACCGGCACCGCAGGGTTTCGGGCGGCGGCGAGGTCTGTTCGTGACGCGCGTGAAAGGTTACACTAGCGTCGTGAAGACAACGCAGGCAGAGCCACCGCAAGAAGACCAGATCGACGCGGACCAAGCGATTATCGACCGAGTTCTGGCCGGTGACCGTGAATCTTTTGCGACCCTAATTGGCCGTTACAGCGATCCGCTGTACCGGCATGCGGTCGGCATGACGGGGAGTCCCGACGATGCCGCCGACATTTTGCAGAATTCGTTCATCAAGGCGTATCAGCACCTGGGCGAGGTGCGCGGCCGCTTCGATGCGTGGGTATTCAGGATTGTTGCGAACGGGTGCAAGGACTGGCTGAAGAACATCCGGCGCACCCATCTCAGTTACGAAGAGGACGATCAACCGTCTGGATATGAGACGCCCGAAGAAGAGCTGGATCGTGGCGAGCTGCGCGGGGATCTGGATGAGGCCCTCGGAGCGCTCCCGCCGTCTCTCAGAGAAGCGTTCGTGATGAAGCATGTCGAAGGTCGGTCGTACGAAGAGATGGCTGAACTGCTGGAAACATCGGTCGGTGCCCTCAAGATGCGCGTCCATCGCGCACGCGAGGCACTGCAGAAACTGCTGGAGGAGCGATACCTGTGATGGACAATCTCGATCCGCGCGAAGAAGGCCGTGAAGAGGCCGCTCCGCGCAAACCCACGGAGCAAGAGCCGGCGATGACGGACCGCGAGGTCCCGCTGTCGGCGCACACGCCGGAAGCGATTCACGCGTGGCTCGATGGCGAGAACGTGAATGAATCCGCGCTGCAAGCGGCGGGGAAAGAGTACGAGTTCTGGCGCCGCGTCGAGGAAGAGACGGGCAAGCGCCGCAGGATGAAGACGCCCTCGCCGCTGGCTGGCGAGATTATGCGGGCGATTAAGAAGGACTAGCTCCACTCGGGGATTTCGCACCGATGCGGAGTGCGGATGAGGAATGCGAAAAGGGCGGCCCCGATTGGGACCGCCCTTTTTCTTTCCTGCACGCGTTTAGATCGCGTCGGAGAGTGACGAGAACGTAAACTCCCTCACCTTGATCGCCGGAACGATCGTCGATCCGCCTGCGCCCAGCGCCTCAGACGCGTTGATCCGTATTGCGGGGCCCATCATCTCAAGATTGTTCAGGAAGAAAATCGGCGACTCGTTGAACCGGAAATTCTTGATCGGATGCGAGATCTTCCCGTTCTCGATCAAATAAGTTCCGTCGCGCGTGAGGCCGGTGCTGATCAGCGAGCGCGGATCAACGCCGCGGATATACCAGAACCGCGTGACGAGAATTCCGCGCTCGGTGCTCTTGATCATATCGGTGATCGTCGACGTGCCGCCGGACATCCGGAACGTGCCGCCGCCGCCGAACCCGCCGCCACGCCCGCCGCCGCCGCCGGAATGCGTCGGCTCTTTGCCCATCTTCTGCGCCCAGAAACGGTCGTAGTTCAGATTCTTCACGATGCCGTTTTCGATCCACACGACCTTCTCGATTGGAGCGCCGTCGCCATCGTAGCCACCCGCCGCGCGCGGAGAATCGGCGGGATCCGACGTAAGCGTGACCCGCTCATCCACGACCTTCATCCCGAGCTTGTTGCCGCCGCCGGACTTCGAAAAGAATGAACGTCCTTCATCGGCCGAGCGCGCCTGCATCGCACCGACGATCGCCGTGACGAGATTTCCGCATGCGGTGTTTTCGAGGATCGTCACGTACTTGCCCGGCTCGATTGCAACCGGAGTCCTCGATGTGCGCGCTTTTTCCACCGCGGTCGCCGCGACGTGCTGTGCGTCGATCTCGTCGAACGTGTCGCCGTCGCTGCACGCCCACCCGGACCCCGTGCCGTCCGGCGTTCGCACCGTCGCCGTCATCGTGACAGCGGAGCTCTGGTCGTAGGCGAACAGTCCTTTCGAGTTCGCGAGCGCGGTGGCGCCCACGCGGCATTCGATGAAGCCCGTCGCGACGAATCCAGCTGCGCGCGCTGCTTCCGTCACCTTCTTCGCCGCGAGCGACCGTGCAAGCGGATCGGGAATCGTGATGATGCGATCTTTCGCCGGCGGATAATTCTGCGGCCCGAGTTCCGGCATGCGCTCCGGATTCGGCGGCACGAGCCGTGCAATTTCCGTTGCCTGTTTCGCGGCGGCTGCGAGCGACGCCTCGTCGAGCCGATTGGTCGTTACGCTCGAAGCGCGATTTTCCACGTACGCCGTGATCGTGACCGAGGTGTCGCGGTTCTCGCCAGACGTGGTCACCTGATTCACCGCGAACCGCGTGTCGGCACGCGCGGCGCTGTTGATCGACACGCGCGTCTCGGGCGCAGGGGACGCCGCGAGCGCGCGCTTGCAAATCTCTTCCGCCTCGGCGCGCGTGAGAATCCCGCCGGGCGTCATGAGCGATTTCGGACCCAGGTACGAGCTCATGCCTGCCTCCCGGTGTTGATGATGTTTACCTGATCGAAACGAGCGGGCACGCAGCCATGGCTGATCGCGTTCGACTGCCCCGGCTGTCCCTTGGCGTCACCGAATGCGCCGCCCAAGTGATACGAGCGCGGACCGGCGATGTGGTTCATCGAGCCCCAGAACTCCGGCGTGCGGAACTGGTACGCAACGTCCTTTAGCATCCCGGTGATTTTTCCACCTTTGATTTCGTAGAAGCACTGACCGGCGAACTGACCGTTGTAGCGCTGCTGGTCGATCGAGAACGAACCGTCGCCGACGATCGCGATTCCCTTGTCCATCTGCGAAACCATGTCGTCCCAGGTGTAGTCGTTCTTGCCGGGGAGGAGCGAAACGTTCGGCATACGCTCGAACTGCACGTCGGCCCAGCTCTGCGCGTACGAGCATCCGTATGAGCGCACCGGCTTGCCGACTTTCTTGTAGTACCACTCGAGCATCGTCGCCTGCTCGCGCGTGGTCTGATAGTCGACGAAGATGCCGTCCTTGATGATGTCGAAGCGGGTCGGCTTCACGGCTTCATCGTCCCAGCCGATCGCGGCGAGCGAGCCGGGCTGCTCGCGGTCGCCCTGAATGTTCATCACGCTCGACCCGAACTTGAGCTGGCCGAGCACTTTCTCCGGCGGCGCCACGAAGCTCGTGCCCGCGTAATTCGCTTCGTATCCCATCGCTCGGTCGAGCTCCGTCGGGTGCGCGACAGTCTCGTGCAGCGTGAGCCAAAGGTTCGACGGATGCAACAGGAGATCGTACCTGCCGGGGAGCACCGGCTTCGCCGAGAGCTTCTCCACGGCATCATTCGCCCATTTCACCGCGTTTTCCGAGAGTTTCGCGTTGATCACGTGCTCGTAACCGAGACCCATCGGCGCGATGTCATTCGAAGCGCGCGACTGGAAGTCCGTGCGATCGTCCGAGACGGCGGTGACGGTCATCGACGGCTGCGTGCGGTAGATCGTCTGCACGATGTACGAGCCGTCGCTCGTCATCAGCGTTTTCTCCTCGCGCAGGAAGAACATGCTGGACGTCACGTTGCGGACGTTCTTCACCTTCGCCGCCTCGGCGTTGGCCGCGAGCAGCAGGGCGACTTTGTCGACGATCGGGATCGTGAACGGATCGGTCTGGATGGGGCTCTTCCACTCGCCGACCTGGTTGCCTGGCGTCGGTGCAAGGACCACCGGCTTCAGCTGGCTCGCGCGGTTCGCCTTCGATTGTACGATTGCGGCCTTCGTGATGTTCGCGACGTCGTCCTTGGTCAGCGAGCTCGTTGCGGCAAAGCCCCATGCGCCATCGACGAGCGTGCGCACGCCGATACCGTACGTGTCGTTGTCGCTCACGCCCTGCACGATCTTGTCGCGCACGTTCACATTCTGCTGGCGCCGCGCGGAGACGCGCACATCGCAGTACGACGCGCCGGAACTCTTGGCGACGTCGAGCGCGACTTGCATGAGCTCGCGCGTCGCGGGGTCACCGATAGACGGTCGTGGAGCGGTGGCGGCGAGCAGATCGCCACCGGAGAGGATCCGGGCTCCGATGGCCGTGATTGCTGCGGCTTCGGCGCTGGTCTTCAGGAATTCGCGGCGTGAATTCAAGAACTTGGCCACTGGCGGTCCTGGGTGATGAGGGTGAAAGATTCTTTCAAGATACGCCACCGACACCCTGCTTGTTGAGGCCCTTTCATGCTGAGCCGTCCCCAGTCTGACGAGTATTTCGAGTACTACGGCAAATACATCACGCTCGTCCCCGATGGCGATGTGCGCGACCATTTGCGGACGCAGCTATCGGAGACGGTTGCCCTGCTTTCGGGCGTGACCGACGCGAAAGCGGAGCAAGCGTACGGAGCCGGGAAGTGGACCCTCAAAGAAGCGCTGCTGCACATGTCCGACGCGGAGCGGGTCTTCAGCTACCGCATGCTGCGGATCTCGCGCGCCGACGGCACTCCGCTGCCGGGGTTCGAGCAGAACGACTGGGTTCCGCATTCGTGCGCGAACGCGCGGCCGCTTTCGAATCTCCTCATGGAATTCGCGGCGATTCGCGCGTCGACGATCGCGCTTGCGGACTCGCTGACTCCGGAGGCGTGGGCGCGAAAGGGAACAGCGAGCGGCCACTCGATCTCGGTTCGCGCGCTCGCGTACATCGCGGCGGGGCACGAGCGGCATCACGTGAAGATTTTTCGGGAGCGTTACCTAACGGCGTGATGCGGAGTGCGGAACGCCTAGATGTGAATTGCTTTCCCCGACACCGCCAGCGCGGCTTCCTTCACTGCCTCGCTCAGCGTCGGATGCGAGTGCACGGTCATCCCGATATCCTCGCTCGTCCCGCGGAACTCCATCGCGAGCACGACCTCGGTGATCAGATCGGAAACATTCGCGCCGATCATATGCACGCCGAGGATCTCGTCAGTCTGCGCGTCGCAAACGAACTTCACGAAGCCGCTCGTCTCGGCCATCGTGCGCGCGCGGCCGTTGGCCAAGAACGGATATTTTCCAACCTTGTACGCGCGGCCGCTCGCCTTGACCTCGTGCTCGGCGAGCCCCACCGTCGCGATCTCGGGCCAGGTGTAGACGATCGCCGGCATGTTGTGGTAGTGCATATGCACCGGCTTCTTCGCGATCACTTCGGCGGCGATTACGCCTTCTTCTTCCGCCTTGTGGGCGAGCAGCTTGCCGCCGACCACGTCACCGATCGCGAAGACATTCGGAAGGTTGGTGCGCATTTCGTCGTTGACCTGAATCTCACCGCGTGAGCCGAGGTGAAGTCCGAGGGCGGCGGCGTCGATGCCGGCCACGTGCGGTTTGCGGCCGATCGAAACGAGAACGTAGTCGCCGACGAGCGATTGCTGAGCGCCGTTCTGTTCGAGGTTTACGACTACGCTGCTTCCATCACGCTTGCCGCCGGTGACTTTCGCGCCGGTAAGGATCTCGAATCCCTGCTTGCGGAAGAGTCTGTCCGCTTCCTTGATGATGTCTGCGTCGTTGCCGGGGAGAATCGTGGGAGCGTACTCGATCACCGTGACTTTGGCGCCGAGCCGGCGCCATACGGAGCCGAGCTCGAGTCCGATCACGCCGCCGCCGATCACGATCAGATGCCTGGGAACCTCGGGAATCTTGAGAGCACCGATGTTCGAGAGCACGCGCTCTTCGTCGAACTTGAGGAAGGAGAGTTCCGTGGGAACGGAGCCCGTCGCGATTATGACGTTCTTCGGCTTGTAGATCGTCACCGTTCCGTCAGCCGCGGTGACGTGGACGGTGTTGGCGGACTCGAGCGCGCCCCACCCTTTGGCCCACGTCACTTTGTTTTTCTTGAACAGGAACTCGACGCCCTTGGTGTTCGCGCCGACGACTTCGTCTTTCCGCTTCATCATCTGCGCGAGGTTGAGTGTCACCCCGCCAACGGAGAAGCCGTGTTCTTCCGCGTGCAGCCGCGTGAATTCGAGATGTTCGGATGATTGCAGCAGCGCTTTCGATGGAATGCATCCGACATTGACGCACGTTCCGCCGAGCGTCTTGTCGCCCTCTACGCACACGGTTGAGAGACCGAGCTGCGCCGCGCGGATCGCGGCGACGTATCCGCCGGGGCCGCCCCCCATCACGAGGACGTCCGGTGTGAGTGGAGAGTCGCTCACTCGATCAACATCGCGGCCGGATCTTCCATGAGCTCTTTGAGCCTCACGAGAAAGAGCACGGCCTGCTGCCCGTCGATGATCCTGTGGTCGTAGCTCAGCGCGACGTACATCATCGGCCTTATCACCACCTGTCCATTCAGTGCGATCGGACGGTCCTGCATCTTGTGCAGGCCGAGAATTCCGCTCTGCGGATAGTTGATGATCGGCGTTGAGATCAGCGATCCAAACACGCCACCGTTCGTGATGGTGAACGTTCCGGCGGTGAGGTCATCCATCGTGAGCTTGCCGTCGCGCGCACGTTTCGCAACGGCCGCGATTTCCTGCGACAGGCCGAGAATGCCGAGCGAATCGGCGTCCTTCACATTCGGCACCACAAGTCCGGCCTCGCTCGCGACCGCGATGCCGAGATTCACGTAGTTCTTGTAGACCAGCGAATCGCCGTCGATCTGCGCGTTCACCACCGGATACGACTTCAGCGCCATGATCGCGGCCTTCGCGAAGAAAGGCATGAAGCTGAGCTTCACGCCGTGCTCCTTCTCGACCTTTTGCTTCATGCGATCGCGGAGCGCGACGACCGCGCTCATGTCGATTTCGTTGAAGGTCGTTAGGTGAGCGGTCTGGTGCTGTGCCTGGAGGAGATTCTCCGCGATCCGCTTTCGGCGCGTAGACATCTTTTCGCGCGTCTCGCGCGAGACGGCAGACGGCGAACGGCGGACGGCGGCTGGGACGGCGGACGGCGGATTTGCGGCGGGCGGAGCGGCTGTGGCAGGCGCGGACATCGCCGCGATCACATCAGGCTTGCTCACCACACCACCGCGGCCGGTGCCGGTGACGTTCGCCAAACTGATGCCCGATTCGGCGCCAAGGCGCTCGGCCGCCGGCATTGCGCGCGGGGCGGGGCTTGCCGGAGGCGTTTCCGGCTTCCGGCTTCCGGCGGCAGTCTCGTCCAATTCGCCGAGAATGTCATCCACCTTCACGACATCGCCTTCAGCGTGAGCGCGCCTTGAGAGCACCCCACCTTTGAGAGCGGGGACCTCGACCGTAATCTTATCTGTCTCCAGTTCGACGAGCGTTTCGCCCGCAGCGACGGCGTCGCCTTCGTTCTTGAGCCAGCGCGAAACTGTGGCTTCGGTGATTGACTCGCCTAGTGGCGGAACCTTGATCGAGAGCATGGCCAAATATACGTGAAAGCCCTCACTATTTCCGCTCACGGCGGACTCGAGCAGATCACCTGCCGCGATGACCTCGCGATGCCGAATCTCAAGGGACCGGGCGATGTCCGCATCCGCCTCATGGCCGGAGCGCTGAATCACCTCGACCTGTTCGTTGTCGAGGGACTCCCCGGCGTCACGATCACGCCACCGTGGATCCTCGGCTGCGACGGCGCCGGAGTCGTCGAGAGCGTCGGCAGTGCCGTCTTCGCCGTTCAAGCCGGCGACCGCGTGGTGATCAACTCCGGCGTCTCCTGCCACGAGTGCGACTACTGCAGGGCAGGCGAGCATTCGCTCTGCGTGAAGTTCGCCGTGCTCGGCGAGCACCGGCCTGGCACGTTCGCCGAGTTTATCGTGGTGCCCGCGCGAAATGTGAGGCGCATTCCGCCGGCCATTTCCAATGAGAGCGCCGCTGCGTTCACGCTTGCGACGCTCACCGCGTGGCGCATGCTCGTGTCACGTGCTCAACTGCAGGCCGGCGAACAGGTGCTGATTCAGGGCATCGGCGGCGGTGTCGCGCTCGCCGCTTTGCAAATTGCGAAACTGAGAGGCGCCCGAGTGTGGGTCACTTCGGGCAGCGACGACAAACTCGAGAAAGCAAAAGCCCTCGGGGCGGATGAAACACTGAACTACCGGAGCGTAGACGTCGCGCGGGAGATTCGGTCGCGCACCGGGAAACGCGGCGTGGACGTCGTGATCGACAGCGTCGGTGCTGCGTCGTGGACGCAATCGCTCGGCGCGCTCGGCAAACGCGGACGCCTCGTGTCGTGCGGCGCCACCACTGGTCCTATGGTCGAAACCGATATGCGGCGGATGTTCTGGAACCAGTGGTCGCTCATGGGCTCCACCATGGGAAACGAGGCGGAATTCGACGCGATCGTCGCCGAGTTTACGGCCGGGCGTCTGGCGCCGCCGGTGGACACGGTGTTCCCGCTTGCCGAGGGACGGCGGGCGTTCGAACGGATGAAAGAAGGGGCGCAGTTCGGAAAAATCGTACTCTCAATTCCGTGACCGAACAGCCCGGAGGTACTCAACAGCACGCGCAGTTCGACCCTGCCGAGCAGAAGCTCATGCGCGAGGCGTTCGCTCGAGGCGAGGTGCCGGCGTGTCCCCGCTGCCACGTCGCGATGACGGTCCGCGCGATCGGCGGAGGGAGTTTCGGGCTCGGCTACGCCCGCAAACGGGAGTGGCTGATTTGTCCCAAATGCCATCGCAGCGCCCTGTTTGATGTGAAGCGCGGCACGAGAAATTGATTAGATTCAATTGACTCCTCCAGAGTGAATTTTTGAACTTCGTCGACCGGCTTCAATCCAGCATCTCGCAGCTCTGGGATTTCATCCCCGGGCTGTTCGGCGCCGCCGTCGTCCTGATTCTCGGATATCTGCTCGCGAAAGCGGTGCAGAAGGGCGCGCAGCGCGTGCTCCGCCGCATGCATCTCAACGACGTCCTCCGAAAGGGCGGCGTCATGCAGGCGGTGGACCGCACCGGCACGCATTTCAACCCGACGCGAATCGTCGCCGGATTGCTGTTCTGGCTCGTGATGTTTACGGCGATGCTGCTGGCCGCCAATGCGCTCGGGCTCGATTCGCTTGCGCAGGTGTTCTCGGAGCTGGTGAGCTACGTCCCGAGTGTGGTGGCTGCGATCGTCATCGTGATTCTCGGCATCGTGCTTGGCGACGTCGTCGCCGGGCTGATTCTTGCCGGCACGGGATCGCTGCACGGCGGCCCGACGCTCGCGCGAGTCGGAAAGGGCGGTGTGATTCTCCTCGCGGTGTTCATGTCGCTGCAGCAGCTCGGCGTCGCGACGGACATCGTCACCACGGCGTTCGCGATCATCTTCGGCGCAGTCGCGCTCGCGGTGGCGCTCTCATTCGGGCTCGGAAATCGCGAGCTCGCGGGAGAAATCACGCGCAATTGGTACAATCGCTACAAGGCGGAGCGCGACGCGATCGACAAAGAAGTGAAGGAAGAATTGACGGCGGAAGGGCTTCAGGACGACGAGCCCAACACGCCGCGCGTGCCCGTGCACACGCCTGTGACCGTACGCGCGAACGATCCAGCGAACACCCACTGAACCCCTAGCAAAAACAGATGACCGCTCCGAATAATCGCGAACGGATCCTCCCCCGGCTCATCGACGACGAGATCAGGGAATCGTTCATCAACTACTCGATGAGCGTGATCGTCAGCCGCGCGCTCCCCGATGTGCGCGACGGACTCAAGCCGGTTCACCGGCGTGTGCTGTTCGCGATGAACGAGGCGGGACTCATCCCGACCCGCGCGTACAAGAAGTCCGCGACCGTGGTCGGCGACGTGCTCGGCAAATACCATCCTCACGGCGACCAGAGCGTGTACGACGCGCTGGTGCGCATGGTGCAGGATTTCTCGCTGCGCTATCCGCTCGTTGACGGCCAGGGAAACTTCGGCTCGGTAGACGGCGATCCTGCTGCTGCGTACCGCTACACCGAGTGCCGCCTCACGCGGATCGCGATGGAGATGCTCGGCGACATCGACAAGAACACCGTCGATTACGCGCCGAACTTCGACGATCGTCTCGAAGAGCCCACGGTTCTGCCGAGCGGAATGCCGAACCTGCTGGTCAATGGCTCGAGCGGCATCGCGGTCGGCATGGCGACAAACATCCCGCCGCACAACCTGCGCGAAATCGCCGCGGCCATCACGGCGATGATCGACGATCCTGCACTCTCCGTCGAGGCGATCCGCGCGCTTGTCACCGGCCCTGACTTCCCGACCGGAGCCTACATCTACGGCAAGGCTGGGATCAAGGATTACATCGAGACGGGCCGCGGCAAGATCGTCATGCGCGCGCGTGCCGCTATCGAAGAGAACGAGAAGGGAAACAAGTCGCAGATCGTCGTCACGGAGCTGCCGTATCAGGTGAACAAGGCGCGGCTCGTCGAACAAATCGCCGACCTCGTGCGCGACAAGAAGCTCGAAGGGATCTCCGATCTGCGCGACGAATCCGATCGCGACGGCATGCGTGTGGTGATCGAGCTCAAGCGTGACGCGATTCCGCGCGTGGTGCTGAACCAGCTGTACAAGCACACGACGATGCAGAGCACGTTCGGCGTGATCATGCTCGCGCTCGTGCCCGATCCGATCTCCAAGCGTCTCGTGCCGAAGGTCATGGCGATTCAGGAAGTGCTCCAGCACTTCATCGCGCACCGCCACGAAGTCATCGTCCGCCGTACCGAGTTCGATCTCGGCAAGGCGAAAGAACGGGAGCATATCCTCGAGGGACTGAAGATCGCGGTCGACAACATCGACGCGGTCATCAAGGTCATTCGCGCGTCGGAGGATTCCGAAAAAGCGAGTCTCGAGCTGCAATCGCGGTTCAAGCTCAGCGAGATCCAGGCCGAGGCGATCCTCAACATGCGCCTCGCGAAGCTCACCGGCCTCGAGATTGAGAAGCTGGAAGAGGAGCTGAAAGAAGTGCAGGCGCTGATCAAGGAACTGAATTCGATTCTCGCTTCCAAGCCGAGGCGGATGAAGATCATGAAGGAAGAGCTCGCCGCAGTGGTGGACACGTTCGGCGACGATCGCCGCACGACGATCACCGCCGATGAAGGCGAGTTCACGGTCGAGGATTTGATTGCCGATGAAGAGATGGTCGTCACCATCTCGCACTCGGGCTACATCAAGCGCACCTCGATCACCACGTACCGCAAGCAGCGGCGCGGCGGCAAGGGACTGCAGGGCTCGGACCTCAAGGCTGAGGATTTCATCGAGCACCTGTTCGTCGCCTCCACGCACGACTACATCCTCGTGTTCACACAGGATGGCCGCTGCTTCTGGCTCAAGGTCCACGAGGTCCCGCTGCTCGGACGCGCGACCAAGGGCAAACCGATCGTGAACCTGATCAACGTGTCTCCAGACACGACGATCGCCGCGATGGTTCCGGTCAAGAAGTTTACCGACGACGAATTCCTGCTCTTCTGCACGCGCAACGGCACCGTCAAGAAGACGGCGCTCTCGGAGTATTCCAACGTGCGTGTGACCGGAGTGAAGGGCATCAAGATCGAAGAGGGCGATGCGCTGATCAACGTGCAGGTGACGAGCGGCACGAACGACATCGTCATCGCATCGCGTCACGGTCTCTCGGTGCGATTCCACGAGCAGGATGCGCGTCCGATGGGGCGCGACACCACCGGCGTGAAGGGCATCGAGCTCGGCGAAAACGACGCGGTGATCGGCATGGTGGTGATCAAGCGCGAGGCGACGCTGATGGTGGTGACCGAGCGCGCGCTCGGGAAATGCTCGCAGATCGACGACTACCGTGTGCAGAAGCGAGGCGGCAAGGGCATCAAGACGGTGAATCGCACGGAGAAGACCGGCGATGTTGTCGCGCTGATGGAAGTGCTGCCCGAGGACGAGATCATGCTGATCACGCGCGGCGGACAGATCATCCGCTCGCCAGTGAAAGACGTGCGGGTCGCCGGCCGCAATACGCAGGGAGTGAAACTGATGAATCTGGATCTCGGAGACCTGGTTACGGCCGTGGCCCGGGTCGTGCCCGATGAATCCGATGGAGTCGAAGGCGGTGATGAAGGCGATGATCTGGAGCCGGGGGCACAGCTCGAGCTGACCGAAGAGGAATAGCGCTGGCCGCTCGACCTTGTCGGAAGTTTGTAACGGGACCGATCTATTCTCCGATCGGTCCCGTTGCCGTTACAGCCACGGCAGAAATGCACACTTAGTGACATGTGTCACACAGCATGTGACTCCCGCAGTGCAACATCGGTGTATTGGTGCTGTATTGGTCCTTGACGTTTTCGCGCCATCTGCGGAGTGTTCACAGTACAGGGTTAACAAACCGCGTTAACCGGGAGTCGCACCGAATATGAACGCTCCGAATCGCAGATCTCTTTTGAAAGCCGGCGCCGCGCTGCTTGCGGGCGCCGCATTGCCGGCCCTCGCGCGTGCGCAGGGCGTTCGAGGGGTGCCCACGGGACCTGCGCCGCGGCGACCGTTCTCGCCGCCGCCACTTCTGCACCCGACCAGCATCGATCCCGCGGCATCGTACGCATCGCCCGAACTTCGACTCGCGCGCAGGGTTTCGTTCGGACTTACTCCCGCGGAGGCCGCTCGGGCGAAAGCGCTTGGCTACGCGCAGTATCTCGAATATCAGCTCGCTCCCGAACTGATCGACGACAGCGCGACCGATGCATTCGTGGCGACGAATTTTCCGCTGCTTGCCGCGGATTTGAACACGCTGTTCGCCGCCAACGCGGCGACGGTCCAGAACCAGATCACGTATGCGACGATCTATCGCAGCGCGTTCTCGCAGCGCCAGCTGTTCGAGCGGCTCGTCGAGTTCTGGAGCGATCACTTCAATATCTCGATGCAGAAGGTCGGATATCTGAAAGTCGTGGACGACAGCGCCGTGATCCGGCAGTATGCGATGACGACGTTTCCACAGCTGCTCAAGGCGAGCGCGCACAGTGCCGCGATGCTGCTGTACCTGGACCAGACGACGAGCCAGAAAAACGCGCCGAACCAGAATTACGCGCGCGAAATTATGGAACTGCACACGCTGGGCGTGAACGGCGGCTACACGCAGACAGACGTCGCCGAGCTCGCGCGCGTGCTGACCGGCTGGACGATCGCGGGAAGAGGGACGTTCAATTTCACTTCCGCACTGCACGATTACGGAGCGAAGACCGTGCTCGGCGTGACCGTTCCGGCGGCGTCGGCCGCAACTGGCGCGGCTGCGCAGGCCGAGGGCGAGGGGATGCTGAACGTGCTGACGGTGCATCCAGCTACGGCGGCGTACATCTCCACGAAGATGCTGCAGTACTTCCTGCGCTACGATCCGTCGCAGCAGCAAATCGCGGCCGTGGCAGCCGTGTACTCGAGCACCGGCGGCGACATCAAAGCGATGCTGCGCGAGGTGCTCTCGTACGACAACGTCACGACCGCTCCGGCGAAGTTCAAACGTCCGTACCATCTCGTCGCCGCCGGATTGCGCGCGCTCGCGCCGTCGGTCACTGCTGCGGGCGTGACCGCGCTTTCGGGACAGGTCACCACCGTGGGCCAGCAGCCGTTCACATGGCTCACGCCCGACGGTTTTCCTGATTCGGCGGCGTACTGGTCGGGCAACATGCTCACGCGCTGGAACTACGCGACGTTCCTCTCGAACTCAAACCTCGCGGCTTCGATTCAGTTCAACGTTGCGCCGTTCATGAATCCCGCCACGCCGGCCGCGATCGTGAATGCCATCAACAACGCATTGTTCGCGGGTGAGATGCCGAGCCGGCTGGCGACCGAGCTGACGACGTACGTCTCCGCGAATCCGGCCAACGCCGCGCTCGTGCGCGAAACGATCGGCCTCGCGCTCTCCAGTTCCGCCTTTCAGTACTACTAGAAGGAGCGTCACATGAGCGGATACGACGAGCACGCGGACTGCGGGTGCCAGGAATACAACGATCTCTCGCGCCGCAACTTCATCGTGAAGGCGGCGGGTGCGGCGGTGTTCGCCGGCATCGCGCCCGAATGGCTGCCACGCGTGGTGATGGCCGACAGCGCGAACAGTTCGCGCGACGTGATCGTCAATATTTTCATGCGCGGCGGCGCCGACGGGCTCTCGCTCTGCGCGCCGTTCGCCGACGCCAATTATTACACGGCACGTCCGACGCTCGCGATTCCGCGGCCCGACAGCGGCAACGTGAACAAGGGCACGGCGCTCGACAACTATTGGATGTTTCCGAAAGCGATGACCGGTCTGCTCCCTGCATTCCAGGGCGGCGAACTGTTGGTCATTCACGGCGCCGGCCTCTCGTTCAGCTCGCGCTCGCATTTCGACGCGCAGCATTTCATCGAAGTTGGCTCGGCGACTGACAACACGATTTCTACCGGCTGGCTGGGCCGCCACCTGGCCACGTCGTGGCCGACGAACGCGGCAGCGCCACTGCGCGCCATTGCCATTGCGAACGGGCTTCCGCTGACGCTCGGCGGCGCGCCGCTCACGATACCGATGCCAAATCCGCCGACGTTCGCGATCGGCGGCAGCGCCGCCACGGCGACGAACCGCGCCGCGTTCCTGTCCAACGAGTACTTCATGGATCAGGATCCCGCGCGATCTGCGGCGCTCGACGTCACGAGCACGCTCTCCCTGCTCAAGGCGATCAACTTCGCCGCGTACCAGCCGTCCAACGCCGCGGTGTATCCGAACAGTTCGTTCGGCAACGGACTTAAATCGACGGCGGCGCTGATCAAGGCGTCGATCGGCGTCGAGGCGATTCAGATCGACATCGGCGGCTGGGACACGCACGTCGCGGAAAATCCGCTGAACGGATCGCTGTTCAACACGATGACCGATTTCTCGAACTCGATCGGCGCGTTCTGGGCCGACGTGCTGCAGGGCAATGGCAACTACAACGTGACGCTCGTCGCGATGAGCGAGTTCGGCCGCAACGTGCGCGAGAACGGCAATCAAGGAACCGATCACGGCCGCGGCGGCGTCATGTTCACCATGGGCCACAACATCGCGGGCGGCCGGGTGCTCACGAAAAACTTCCAGCCGCTCGCGCAGCCGAATCTCCAGGACGGGCAGGATGTGAAGGTGACGATCGATCACCGCGATGTGCTCGCCGAGATCGTCGCGAACCGGCTGGCGAATCCGGTGCAGATTTGGCCCGGCTACACTCCAACTTTCCAAGGCGTCACGAAGTGATCTAGATTGGGGGCATGACACGCCCCCAGCTGATCGCCGTCGCTGCCGCGCTCTTCGCGGCGGCGCCTCTCGCCGCGCAGAAATCCCCGGTTCCAACCCCCGCCAGCATCCTCGGCTACGAACCCGGCGCCGACCGGCATCTGCCGAGCTGGAAACAGATCACGGATTACTTTCGCGCCGTCGAGAAGACGAGCCCGCGCGTGCAGGTGCACGAACTCGGAAAGACGACGCTCGGCCGCCCGTTCCTCGCCGTGTTCATCTCCGATTCCGCAACCCTGAAACATCTCGATCGCTATCAGATGATTCAGCGCAAGCTCATGAACCCGCGGCTCCGCGGGAAAGACGAGCTCGAAAACCTGCTCGCGGCCGGCAAGAACATCATTCTGATCACGTCGGCAATTCACTCGACAGAGTCGGGCGGATTCACCACGCCGCTCGTGCTGACGGATCGTCTGGCGCGCGGCGACACACCTGAGGCGCGCGCAATTCTCGCGAACACGATCATCATGCTCGTGCCGTCGCAGAATCCGGACGGTGTGGACATCGTGGGCGACTGGTATCGCGCGACGCTCGGCACGAAAGCCGAAGGGACCGCGCCGCCCGAGCTGTACCACAAGTATGTCGGGCACGACGATAACCGCGACTGGTACGCGTTCACGCAGAAGGAGACGCGCTACACGGTTGACTCACTTTATACGCCGTGGGATCCGCAGATCGTAAACGACATTCACCAGCAGGGGTCCGGCGCGGGGCGAATTTTCCTGCCGCCCTACATGGACCCGCTCGATCCCAACATCGATCCAATTCTCACCGCGGGAACGAACTCGATGGGCATGGCGATCGGCTGGCGCATGATCGGCGAAGGGAAGACGGGAATCGCGTACAACGCCGCGTATGACCAGTGGTCGCCGGCGCGGCAGTATTCGCTGTATCACCGCGGCGTCCGAATTCTCACCGAGACCGCGAGCGCCTTGCTCGCGTCGCCGATCGAGATTCCATTCAGCTCGCTTGGCGCGGCACGCGGCTACGAAGCGAAAACCGTGACGTGGAATTTCCCCGCGCTCTGGCCAGGCGGACACTGGAGCTACGGCGACATCGTCGCCTATCAGGTGAGCGCGAGCTGGGCGATGCTCGCGCAGGCTGCGCGCGACCGCCGCACCTGGCTCGAGAGCTACGCCGCGCTCGGCGATCGCGCGCTCGCGGCCGATCACCCGTGGACGCACGACAGCGTGCCGGCGGCATTCGTGATTCCGCGCGCGCAGCGCGACACACAGGCTGTGCAGCGGTTGATCTGGACGCTGCAGCACGGCCAGGTGGAAGTGCGGTCGAGCACCGCGCCGGTAAACGTGAACGGCACGACGTATCCGGCTGGATCTTTCGTTGTGCTCACCTCACAGCCCATGGGCGGCTACGCCAAGTCGGTGCTCGAACGGCAGAAATATCCGAACCTGCATGAATATCCCGGCGGTCCGCCGATCCGTCCGTACGACGTGACCGCGCAGACACTGCCGCTGCTCTTCGGCGTGGACGTCGCGACGCTGGTGGCTGCGCCGGTGGCGAGCGCGGCGCCGATCGTGCCGATGGACGAGCCGACGTATACGGTGGCCGGACTCAGCGATCGAACGGCGCGCCGCATCGCGATTTACCGTCCGTACAGCGGGAACGCGATGGACGAGGGATGGACACGCTGGCTGTTCGACGTGAACCGGATCCCGTTCACGTCGATCGTCGACCGTGATGTGCGCGCCGGAAATCTCAACGCGCGATTCGACGTGATCATTCTCACCGATCAGAACGCGGGGCAGATGACACGCGGGCTCGGACAGAATTATCCGGACTCGCTGCAGGGCGGACTCGGCACGCTGGGCGCGGTGGCGCTCGCTGCGTTTGTGGAGAACGGCGGCACGCTGCTCGCGTTCAACGAGGCGAGCAACTATGCGATCGAGAATTTGAAACTGCCGGTGAAGAACGTGCTTGCGGGCGTGCGCAACACGGATTTTTACGCGCCCGGATCGATTCTCTCCGTGGAGATCAAACGCGATCACCCGCTCGGGTCGAGAATGACGGCGCCGGTTCCGGCGATCTGGTTCGAAAATGGGCCGGCGTTCGAAATCACCGATCCTGCGCGAGCGACGGCCGTCGCCACGTATCAAGCCGCGGGCGACCCGCTGCTCTCAGGCTGGCTGCTCGGTGGCGCGAAACTCAACGGCAAGGCCGCGATGGTCGATGTCACGCTCGGCAAGGGGCACGCCGTGCTCTACGGATTCCGGCCGCAGTATCGCGGGCAGTCGATGGCAACGCAGCCGTTGATTTGGGGAGCAATCGCCAGACCGTAGGCGACGGGCGACTGGTGAGGGGCGCTTGGCGACTCGCGACGAGTTTAGTGAACGACGATCGTCGCGATCATCTCCGGGTGCAGCGTGCAGCGATAACCGAACGTGCCCTTCGTGTTGAACGTGCGCGCGACGTTCTGATTTGAGACTTCGCCGGGAATGTCCGCCGGTGCGCCGGCCACGGCATTGAAGAACACGTTGTGCGCGGTCACCGGAAAGTGAAACAGTACCGTGGCTCCCACCGCGATGTCGGCGGTGTTCGGCGTGTACGACAGCGGCAGCATGTAGATGTCTTGCGATGACGGATATGCGCCCGTGATGACGGTGACCAGCGTGCTGTCCGTCAGCGCGCCGCCGTGCGCGTACATGTACGCCTGACCACCGGCGACGCCGGTGACGAATCCAGCGGTGGTGACGGTCGCAACAAAATTGCTTCCTGAGGTCCAAGTCACCGACGTCGAGATGGCCGCTCCGTTCTGGTCCTTTGGACTTGCCGAGAGCTGCATCGTGCCGGCCACCGCGAGCGTATTGTGCGGCGCGCTGATGCCGAGAGTCGTGAGCACGGGTGTGTTTCCGCCTGGCTGCGTGGTGGCTTTGTCGCCACCGCTGCAGGCGGAGAGCGTCACCGCAAGCAACGCGAATACCGGTATCGATCTCCTGTATTGGTATCTAATGGGTGCACACCGTTAGACGTGTGATATCCCGCACAGTTAGGGGCACTTCCGGCAATCGCTGATGGCGGC
>JANYIJ010000072.1 GCA_025362095.1 Gemmatimonadota bacterium
GGTCGTGGTGGGCTGGGGACAGCCGCTCAACCTGAAGTTCGTGATTCTGGTAGATGACGTGATCGCCGCAAGCGACTGGGAACAGGAGTTGTATCGCATGGGCGCGCCGCCCGAGATGACCGTGACATTTGAATCGGTCGACAGCGCGATCGACCACCTGGCCGAGTATCAGGCGCGGCTCGAGCGGGGCATCCTGCTCGCAGGAGACGTCGATACCATGTGCCGGCTCGTGGAGCGCGCGGGCACCGTCCACCAGGTGAACATCGGCGGAATCCACCACCGCGCCGGCCGCACTGCGCGGCTGCGGTATGTGTTTCTTGCGCCCGAAGAAGAAAACGCACTGCGCGAGCTTGCCGCGATGGGAATCGCGATCACCGCGCAGGATGTGCCGGCGGCTGCGCCGGTGCCGCTCGACCAACTTCTCGCTGGGGCAGGCGAGTGATCACGATCGCGCTCGGACTCCTTCCGCTCGCATTGCTCGGCGCAGTGCTGGGGCTCGACGTCGTGAGTTTTCCCCAAGCGATGATCTCGCGCCCGCTTGCGGCTGCGACGCTCGCGGGCGCGCTCGTTGGCCGGGCGGGGCACGGACTCATTGCCGGCGTAGTGCTGGAACTTTTCGCGCTTGAGACGCTGCCATTCGGCGCGAGCCGATATCCAGAGTGGGGATCGGCGAGCGTCGTGGGCGGCGCGCTGTACGCGATGCAGCCGGATGGAACTGCGGGCGCGCTGACCGTTGCCGTGTGCGCGGCGCTGATCACCGGTTACGTGGGAAGCTGGACCATGATTTGGAACCGCCGCCTGATTGCGCGGTGGGCTGCGGGTTTGCGCGATGCGCTCACCTCGGGATCATGTGACGCGGTCACGTCGTTGCAGTTGCGCGGGCTGACCTCTGATTTCGCGCGCGGCGGTTTGCTCACGTGGATTGCGCTGCTGGCTCTCGCGCCACTCGAGGGCGCGATCCTCGCGCACTGGACGTTCAGCGCATCAGACTCGCGCGCGGCAGTGGTGATTCTCGCGGGGGCGGTCGCCGGTGGCGCGATCTGGAAAATCGTTCACAACACGAAGGGGACCAACTGGTTCCTCCTCGGCGGCGTCGCGATTGGTTCACTCTTGCTGCTCGTGACGTGAGTGTGACTGCTCCGCGCCTGCCACTGCGCACGCGCGCGGCGATGTTTCTCCGGCTGCTCGCCGTGCAAGGCGCGTGGAACTACGAGACGCTGATGGGGAACGGCATTGCGTTCGCGGTCGAGCCGGCGCTGCGCCTCATGCCGGGCGGCCGCGGCGGCGAGAAATACCGCGCGGCGATTGCGCGGCAGAACAGTTACTTCAACGCGAATCCGTATCTGGCCGGACTCGCCGTTGGAGCGCTCGCGAGCGCGGAGCTTGCCGGCGAACCCAGGGAGCGGATCGAGCGTTTTCACACCGCATGCTGCGGTCCGCTGGGGAGCGTGGGCGACCGGCTCGTGTGGGCGGGATGGCTTCCGGCGTGCTCGCTGCTGGCGCTCGCGGGTTTCGGACTCGGCATGGGGCCCGCTGGCGTCGTGCTGCTCTTTCTGGGATCATTCAACGCCGGCACGCTGGCCCTCCGCTATTGGGGTCTGCATGCGGGATACAGGGAAGGACTTCGCGTCGCGTCGGCGCTTGGGGCGCCGCTGCTCCGGAAGGGACCTGCACAGGTGGCGCGCGCCTCGGCGCTGCTCGCCGGAATCGCAATTCCGCTCGCGGTGCGCGGAGTGATCGGGCCTGCGCGCGGGGCTCTTGAAATCGTGTTCGCCGCCGCCGTCGTCGGCGCGGTGGCCCTCGCGCGCTTCCATGGCCGCGTGGAGGGATGGCGCCTCGCCGTGGCTGGTCTCGTCCTGTTCACACTCCTCTCCGTGGTGCGCTGATGGCAGAACGCCGGGTAACGGTGGTGAACGCGCACGGAATTCACGCGAGGCCTGCGGCGGAGATCGTGAAAACGGCTGCGCGGTTCACGTGCACCATCATGCTCGAGAAGGACGGCCTCGAGGTGAACGGCAAGAGCATCATGGGAGTGATGATGCTCGCGGCCGAGTGCGGCTCCGAAGTGATCATTCGCGCCGACGGCGCGGACGCCGAGGCCGCGCTCGACGCGCTCGCGGAGCTGATCGCCTCAAAATTCGGTGAGAGCTAAACCGCCGATGACGCCTTCGATGCTCACCGGAATCTCGGCTTCGCCGGGAATCGTTGTGGGCCCCGTGCACCTGCTGCGCTGGGAGGTGCCCGAGGTTCCTCAGCGCGCCATTGACGAATCCGCGGTGCCGCGCGAGCTCGCGCGATTCCGCGCGGCGTGCGAGAAATCCGTCGAGCGTCTGCGCGCGGTGCGCGAGCGCGCCGAGAAGAACGCCGGTCCAGCCGAGGCGGCGATATTCGACGTACAGGTTTCCGTGATCGAAGACGCCGAGCTTCGGCGTCGCGTGGAAGATGTAATCCGGCAGAACTTTTCGGCTGAGCGCGCGTTCGACGTGGTGATGCTCGAGTGGCGTGAGCATTTCGCGCGCTCCACGCACGCGATGATGCGCGAGCGTGTGGGCGATCTCATGGACGTGCACATTCGCGTGCTCTCCGTACTGCTCGATCTGCCCGACTACGATCCCGTCGATCTGCCCAAGGGATCGCACGCGATCCTCGTGACCCACGATCTCACGCCGAGCCTCACGCTGCAGCTCGATCGCGAGGCGATCGCCGGCATTGCGACCGACGCGGGCACGCGCACGTCGCACGTCGCGATTCTCGCGCGCTCACTCGGGCTTCCGGCGGTGGTCGGCCTGCTCGACGCGACGTCGCGGCTCACGAGCGGTGAGAAGGTCATTCTCGACGCCACAGCAGGTGTGCTCGTGGTGCGTCCGACGGCGGCGGAGCTCAAAGACGCTGCCGCGCGTGCGCACGTGGAGCGCAGGGAAAGCGAGGTGCTCGCGCAGCTCATCGGCGAGGAGGCGATCACCGCGGACGGCGTGCGGATCCAGCTTCTGGTGAACGTCGATCTTCCGGACGAAGCCGCAGGCGCCGCGACGAGCGGTGGCGAGGGCGTAGGTCTGATGCGCACCGAGTTTCTCGTGGTGGGCCGCGCGACGATGCCCGACGAAGACGAGCAGTATCACGCGTACACGAACGTCATCAAGGCGTTCGAGGGAAAACCGGTGGTGATCCGGACATTCGACGTCGGGGGCGACAAGCTGCCGGTGGGCGGATATCCGCACGAGCCAAATCCATTCCTCGGCTGGCGCGCGATTCGCATGTGCCTCGACGAGCCCGAAATTTTCCGCACGCAGCTGCGCGCGCTGCTCCGCGCCGCGGTGCACGGCGACGTGCGCATCATGCTGCCGCTGATCGTCACGGTCGATGAAGTGCGCGAAGCGCGATCGATACTAGCCGAAGCGGCGCGCGAGCTCGCGGAGCGCGGCGTCGCGCATCGGTCCGACGTGCCGCTCGGCGTGATGATCGAGACGCCGGCAGCGGTGATCACGGCCGACACGCTCGCCAAGGAAGTCGCGTTCTTCAGTATTGGCACGAACGATCTCGTGCAGTACACGCTGGCGGTCGACCGCGGGAACGCGCGGCTCGCCACGCGGTTTACGCCGCTGCACCCGGCCGTGCTGCGATTGATTCATCGGACGCTGCAGGTCGGCCATGAGCACGGGCTCAATGTGAGCGTGTGCGGCGAGATGGCATCGGAGCCGTTGATGGCGTTCGCGCTGATCGGGCTGGGGCTGCGGACGTTGAGTGTGGCGCCGAGGTCAGTGGCGAGGGTGAAGCAGATTGTGAGGGGGATACATGTGAGTGTGGCGGAGTCGGCCGCGGCTGAGGCGTTGGAGGCGGGGACGGCGCCGGCGGCGGAGAAGGTGTTGCGGGAGAGATTGAACTCCGAATTCTCTTGAGTTGGGAGAGGGAGTGTAAGTCGGAGGGATGAGTACGAGAAAGTAGTGCGGAGTTTGAGAGGGAGTCGGAGTACAAGAGGGAGTGGGAGTTACAGCAACGGACAACAACCGACAGCAACCGACGGCAACCGACGGCAACCGACGGCAGCTTACAGCAGCTGAGAGCGCTGTGGTTTTGAGTTGAGCCATTTTTGGGCTCCGATCAGGATTCTGCGAAGTTCGGTGAGTTGTTCGAGACGAAGTTCGACGAGTTCGCGAGGGAGGTCGGAGGCAACCGCGTGATACCAGGTCTCGCCCTCGCGCAGCGATCCGAGCGCTATTCCGAAAAATCTTAAGCGCTCCGCAGCGGATTGACGGCCGAGACCCTCGGCGATGTTTGCGCTTACCGATGCGATCGCGCGAATCAACTGGTCCGTCTGGAATGCGGGAGCGCGACGCTTTCTCAGCGTTCGTATATCGGTTCCCGCCCGATCGAGCATGAACAGCGCGACTCGATAGGCGTTGAAACGCCAGACCGGGTCACCACGCTGGCCCGAAGTCGCATGGGACTCCCACTCGAGGAACTCGGCGTCGTCGATGATTGGCATGCGTCCAAACTCGTACTATGGGCGCGCAAAGATGTCACCGAATTATTGCGCTCCGCATCTCTCGAACTCCCACTCCCACTCCCACTCCCACTCCCACTCCCACTCCCACTCCCACTCCCACTCCCACTCCCACTAGGACTCCCACTCCGACTTGAACTCCCACTCCCTCTCAAACTCCAATCTTCTTTCTCCAACTCATCCCGCCGACTTGTACTCGCACTCGCCACTACTCTGTCTTTCCTCCCGACTAAGCTTTAACATTGATTGAGCCGCCCAACCCACCCCACCCAAACCAGCCGAGTTCCCGAGTGCTCCGTCGCCACCTCTTCACTTCCGAATCCGTCACCGAAGGCCATCCCGACAAAGTCGCCGATCAAATCTCCGACGCTGTTGTCGACGCGCTGCTCGCGAAAGATCCCGCATCCCGCGTCGCGTGCGAGACGATGGTCACCACTGGACTCGCGACGATCTTCGGCGAGATCACGACGGAAGCCTACGTGCATCTTCCGGCGCTCGTGCGCGAGACGATCGGTCGCATTGGCTACACCGAGGCAGGCTACGGATTCGACGCGAATACCTGCGCCGTGATGTCCACCATCGACCAGCAGTCGAAAGACATCGCGATGGGTGTCGATACAGGCGGCGCAGGCGATCAGGGGATGATGTTCGGCTTTGCGTGCGACGAAACCGAGGAGCTCATGCCGCTGCCGATCGTGCTTGCGCATCGGCTCACGCGCGCGCTCGCCGACCGTCGAAAAGACGGCACGCTTCCGTGGCTGCGTCCCGACGGAAAATCGCAGGTCTCTGTCGTGTACGAGAACGGACGCCCCGTGATGGTCGACACCGTCGTCATCTCCACGCAGCACAGCGATTCCGTCAACAACAAGACGATCAAAGATGCGGTCACGCGCGAGATCATAGACGTGGTGATCCCGAAGGAACTGCGCCCGAAAGACATGACGCGCCACATCAACCCCACGGGCCGTTTCGTGATCGGCGGCCCACAGGGCGATGCGGGCCTGACCGGCAGAAAAATTATCGTCGATACCTACGGCGGCATGGGGCGCCACGGCGGCGGCGCGTTCAGCGGCAAGGATCCGTCGAAAGTCGATCGCTCCGCGTCGTATGCGGCACGGTGGGTCGCCAAGAACATCGTTGCGGCGAAGCTCGCGACGAAGTGCGAAGTGCAGGTAGCGTACGCGATCGGCGTCGTGAAGCCGGTCTCGGTGATGGTCGACACGTTTGGAACGGCGACGGTCGACGAAGCAAAGATCATCAATGCCGTCGGGCAGGTGTTCGACCTGACGCCGCGCGGCATCATCGACGCGCTCGACCTGCGCAAGCCGATCTACAGCGATACGGCGGCATACGGTCACTTCGGACGCGTGAGCGAACGCGCCGTGCGTCACGGCAAGAAGGTCACGCTCTTCACGTGGGAACGCACCGACCGCATCGCGGAATTGAAAAAGGCCGTGCGCGCATAGACGCAGGTAGGGGTGAGGAGCGTGGGGGAGATGCGGTGAGGGGTGAGGCGTGTGGGGGAGAGCGTCTGCCAAGGCGGAGAGGAGGGGGGCTCGTGGTCGAGGTCATCGTTTCGCGTCTCGGACTCGACAGCGGGTCGAACTCGTTCGTCGTGATCCTGCAGGAGAAAGGCGGCGATCGCATTCTCCCGATCTGGATCGGCCGCGCGGAGGCCGAGTCGATCGCCGCACACCTCGACGGCGTGCAGCGCGAGCGTCCGATGACGCACGATCTCGTTCGATCCCTCGTGACGGCGCTCGGCGGCGAGCTGCGCAGCGTATACATCACGCGCGTGCAGGATGGAACGTTCTTCGCCGAGATGCATCTCGAACGCGACGGCGCGACCCTGGTGGTCGATTCGCGGCCGTCGGACAGCATCGCGATCGCGGTGCGATTCGACGCGCCGATTTTCGCGGCCGAAGAATTGCTTGCCGAGCACGAAGCCCCGTCGGGCGAGGCCGACGAAGGGCCGCCCGAATCGGAGAGCGACAGCGTTTCGGATCTCAGCGCGTCATCGCTCGAGGCGCACCTCCGCGGCGCCGAGCAGCTGAAGCGTCACCTGGAACGACTGCGCCCCGAGGACTTTGGAAAGTTCACGCTGTAACGTGAAAGCGCGCGTGAACGTGGTAATCGCAACCGTCAGCTGCCTTCTGTCGTCGATAGCAGTCGCGCATGCGCAGGCGACTCACTTGACCGTCGTTCCGCAGGCCGTGGCGCGTGAAGCCCGCGGCGCCGTCGTCCGCATCACCGCCAAAGGCGACCGCCCGCTTCCCGGCGTCTGGGTCGTCTTGCATCGCGTCGGCAAGGATCGCGCTGCGCCCATCGACTCCATGCGCTCCGACGCGAGCGGTCAATTCGCCTTTCACTATCGCGCGAGCGGCGATTCCACCGCGCTCTATTTCATTTCTTCGAGTTACGCCGGCATCGCGTACTTCACACCGCCGCTGAAAAAAGCGGTTGTAGGCGGCGGCGACGCGGATCTGCTCGTGTACGACACGACGAGCGCGCCGCTGCCGATCAACGTGCGTGGCCGCCATGTGATCGTGACGGCGCCGGACACGGGGAAGGGCCGCATCGTTCTCGAAGTCTTCGAACTCTCGAACGACACGTCCATCACGCGCGTTGCCGGCACACCAGAGAAGCCGACGTTCGAGGCACCGCTTCCCGACGGCGCAACCAGTCAGGTTGCGTCCGACGGTGACATCGCCGCAGAAGCGGTGAAGTTTTCGAACGGCCGCGTGCAGGTATTCGCGCCGATCGCGCCGGGCATCAAGCAGCTCTCGATCCACTATCGGATTCCGTTCAGCAAGGCGCCGATCGCGATTCCGATTCTCGCACCGGCCGCGGTGCTCGAGGTTCTCGTCGAGGACGTGGAGGGCAACGCCAGCGGCGCGAAGCTGAAAAAGATGGCGTCCGTCAACCTCGAGGGCCGGCCGTTCAAGCGCTTTCTCGCGCAGGACGTTCCCGGAAACTCTGTCGTTACGGTGCTGGCTCCAACGAACGTCAACCGCGCGCTGTCGACGCGCATGGCGATTGTGATCCTCGGCATCGGCGCCGCGATGCTCGCCGGACTCGGCGCGAGCCTGATGCGCAAAGGCCCGCTCGTCGCGCGCGCGCATGAACTCGACGGAACCGATCCAGATGACATCGCGCGAAAGATCGCGGCGCTCGACGTCGCGTTCGAGAGCAAGGATTCGCCGTCCAACGACGAGCGCGCCGATCACTACGAATCGCGCGCGCGATTGAAGTCGCGTCTGACCGCGGCCATTGCGCGGCGTGATGGCCTCTGATACGTTCTGTTCACAATTGATTGCGAACGCGGGACACGGAAGCCGGTTTGAATCCGGCGCGGCCCCGCCACTGTAACGGGCAAGTGCAAGAAGCACACGCCTCCTCAATGCGCCACTGACTGCAGAGTCGGGAAGGCGAGAGAGGCGGCCCGAAGCCAGGAGACGACCCACGTTCGCGCCACGTAAACACGTCCTCGGGGGAGGGCTGGTGGCGTACGATGCTGGCGCCGGTTCCTCGGCACTCTTCATCTGCGTTGCGGGCTTCTTCCATTGGGAAGGAGTCCGTTTTGTTTTTCAGGCCGCGCAGATTGATCGCGATCGTTTCACTCGCCGCAGCGGCGGGCGCGCTCGCCTGCGGCGAACCGAAAGCGGAGCGGAAGCCGCTCGCCGCGGCGTTCCAACTGGACGATTTTGGCGACACGATTCGCATCGCCGCGCCCGCGCAGCGCATCGTGTCCCTGAGCCCGGTCACCACCGAACTCCTTTTCGCGCTCGGCGCCGGAACGCGCGTCGTCGGCCGAACCCACTTCGATCGCTACCCTGACGCCGCGCTCGCCGTGCCCGACCTCGGCAACGGGATGCAGCCGAACGTCGAGGCGATCGTCGGCGTCCATCCCGATCTCGTCATCATCTACGCGGGACAGTCGAATCGCGCGGCCGCCATGCAACTGCGCAAAACCGGCATCAATACGCTCTCGATCCGCGATGATCACATCAGCGATTTTCGCCGCACGGTGGAACTGATCGCCCGCGCGACCGGCGATACGATCGCGGGAAAAGCAATCGCCGATTCCGTCGAGCGCTCGCTCGCGTCTGTGAGCGCTCGACCACGTCCCGCCAAACCGGTGACTGTTTTTTGGCATGTCTGGGATTCGCCGATTCTGACCATCGGCCGCGGCAGCTATCTCGACGAGCTCGTGACGATCGCCGGCGCCAAGAACGTGTTCGGCGATCTCCCTGAGCCATCGCCGCAGGTGACACTCGAAGAGATCGTCCGGCGAAATCCGGATTTCATTCTGGTCGGCGCCGAGAGCAACAAGAAACTCCGCGCGAGTCCGCTCTGGCGATCGGTGCCCGCGGTGCGCGAGGGCAGGCTGCTTGTCGTCGACACGCTGCTCGTCGGCAGGCCTGGCATCCGTCTCGGCGAAGCGGCGCGATCTCTTCGCGCGCTCATCCTGAAAGACACGGTTCGTTAGCACCGATGCGGCCGCGCACCTGGCTTCTCCTGTTTCTCGCGCTCGTCGTCGCCGCGCTCGCGGGGCTCGCGCTCGGCCCAGTCTCGCTCTCTCCGGGAGCGGTGTGGGGTGCGCTGTTCGGCAACGGCGACGCCAACGCGATCGCGATCGTGCAGACGCTGCGCCTGCCGCGCATCGCCCTCGGCGTGGTAATCGGCGCGGGGCTCGGCGTGAGCGGCGCGGCGCTGCAGGCCACGCTGCGCAATCCGTTGGCCGAGCCGTATCTCCTCGGCGTGTCGGGCGGCGCGGCGGTCGGCGCGGTGACGGCGGTGGCGCTGCACTTCACTTCGCTCGCTGTGCTGCCGATTGCCGCGTTCATCGGCGCGGCGCTCGCGGTCACGCTCGTGCTGTTCGTAGCGCGCGCTGCTGGCGCGCGCGGAGATCCGCGCGTGCTGCTCATGGGCGGTGTGGTGGTGGGCGCGTTCGCCAACGCGGCGGTGATGGTGCTGCTGGCCGGGGCGCCCAGTGAGACAGTGAGAGGTGCTCTATGGTGGATGATGGGTTCCCTTAGCGACGCCACTTGGCAGGGCACGCGCTGGATCGCCGCGTATGTGCTGGTGGGCGGCGTGCTGCTGATCGCGCTCGGAAGAGAGATCGAACTGCTCGCGCTTGGTGAGGATCCCGCTGCAGCGCTCGGCGTGGATGTGGAGCGCGCAACGCGCCGCGTCTACCTCGCCGCCAGCCTGCTCGCGGCGGTCACCGTGGCCGGAGCGGGACTCGTGGGATTCGTGGGGCTTGTGGTGCCGGCAATCGTGCGCGCGATGGGCGCGAGATCGGTGCGCAGTGTGATGCTGGGCGCCGCGATCGCAGGTGGCGCACTGGTCGTGGCGGCCGACGTGCTCGCGCGAACGGTGCGCGCGCCCGCGGAGCTGCCGCTGGGCGCCGTAACGGCGCTGATCGGGGTGCCGTTCTTCCTCTCGCGTCTGCGGAGGATCACGTGATCCGGTTTGACGGCGTCGTGCTGCGATACCCGCGCGCGCCGAGGCCCGCGGTGGACGGCGTGACGCTCGACGCGCCGCGCGGTGCGATCACTGCGATCGTCGGCCCGAACGGGAGCGGCAAGAGCACGCTCGTGCGTGCCTTGCTTGGGCGGCTCGCGCCGGAGCGAGGCAGCATCACCGTCGACGGCGACAACATCGCCGCGCTCACGCGGCTCGACGCTGCTCGCCGGATCTCGCTCGTCCCGCAGCGCGAAGAACCGGCGTTCCCGCTCATGGTTCGCGATTTCATCGCGCTCGGCCGCTACGCGCACGGTGGCGTGTGGAGCGGGGAAACGGCTGTCGATCGCGCTGCGATCGCAAACGCGGCGCAGCGCGCGGGGGTCGGCGAGTTTCTCGAGCGTCGCACTCCGGAACTCTCCGGCGGCGAGTGGCAGCGCGTGCGGATCGCGCGCGCGCTCGCCCAAGGTGGAGATGCGCTCGTGCTCGACGAGCCTACGGCATTTCTGGATGTCGCGCATGAGATGGCCGTGTTCGAACTGCTCGACGCGCTCGCCCGCGAAGGACGCGCGGTGCTGCTCGTGAGCCATCAGCTCAATCTGGTCGCGAGATTTGCGACGCGCATCGCGCTGCTCCACGCTGGCGCGCTCGCCGCGTTTGGCGCGCCCGACGACGTCATGCGCGGCGACCTGCTCGAGCGCGTCTACGAATGGCCCCTTGTCGTCACGCGCGATCCCGCCGTGGGCGCGCCCGTGCTCGTGCCCCTGCGGAACCGCGCGTCGCGCTGATCACATTTCCGATTTCCCAACCCCAACGCTGCTGGAGACCGAAGGATGATTCGTCGTTTCGCCGCACCCGCCGTTTTTCTGTTCGCCGCCCTCGTTTCCACGGGCACGCTCGCCGCGCAGGGACTTGCGCAACCGCCAAAGGATTCACTTGCGGCGGTGATCGTCACTGCCACGCGTGTGCCGATTGCGACGGCGGCGCCGCTCTCGACAGCAACGATTCTCAAGGGTGATGATCTCCGCGCGCAGGGAATCACGCGCGTGGAAGACGCGCTCCGCCTAGTCACGGGCGCGCAGGTCGTATCGGGCGGAGCAGTGGGATCGCAGACGTCGCTCTTCATGCGCGGCGGCAATAGCAACTATGTCCGCGTTCTCGTCGACGGCGTTCCCCTCAACGAGGCCGGTGGCGCATTCGACTTTGCGTCGCTCACCATCGACAACGTGGACCGGATCGAAGTGGTGCAGGGTCCCACGAGCGTGCTCTACGGTTCAGATGCCGTCACCGGCGTGGTGCAGATCTTCACGCGCGACGGACGCGGCCCGCTGAGCATGCGCGCGTTCGCGGGCGCGGGCAGCCACGGTGGGCGCCGCGACGAGCTCGGTTGGTCGGGCGGCGGACTGAACGCCGGCTTCACCCTCAGCGGATCGCATCAGTACACCGACGGGATCCTGGCATTCAACAACGGTTTCTTAGACGACGTGCTGAGCGCCTCGGTGCGCCTTGCTCCGGATGCGAGCACGGATCTCCGGCTCACCACGCGGTGGTCGTCGCAGATCTATCACTATCCCACGCAGTTCGACGGATCGGTGGTCGATCACAACGCCGAGCAGACCGATCATCGTCTTGTGATGTCGCTCGACGCGGGGCGCAGGGTGGGCAACCGCGTGGATCTCAGAGTTTCGTTTGCCTCGAACGAGTATCTCCCGCGCTCCAATGACGGTCCCGATTCGAAATCCGACACGCTCGGATTCTTCGGGTACTTCTCGCGCGCGGTGGAGACGCGCCGCAGCGGCGACGCGCGGCTCAACATCCGCTACGGGGCGCGCGGCGTATTCACTGTTGGCGAAGAGATCGCGAGTGACCGTGAGAGTCAGACATCCCTCTCGCTCAGTCAGTACGGCAATTCACCGGGCACATTCGAGGCGTCGCGCCACAACTCTGCGACCTTCGTGCAGGCGATCGGCGATGCCACCGAGGGCCTCTCGTACGTGATCGGCGGCCGCCTCGACAAGAGCAGCGCGTTCGGCACGTTCCAGACGATGCGCGCGAGCATTGCGTACGTCCTCTCGGCCGCGGCGCGCGTGCGCGCTTCGATTGGCAGCGCGTTCACGGCGCCGAGTTTCTATCAGAACTTCGCGACCGGATACGTGACCGGGAATCCGAAGCTCGTGCCCGAGCATTCGCGCAGCGCGGAAGCCGGAGTGGATGCCTTTCTGGTCGATGGCAGGCTGACGCTCAAAGCTACGGGATTCTTTCAGCAGTTCCACGATATCATCGACTACTCGGGCAACGCGCCGTTCGGCACACCGAGCTATTTCAACGTGGCGGGTGCGGACGCCAACGGATTTGAACTCGGGGCAGAGTACAAAGCGGCGGGCGGCGTGACGTTCAGCGGCGGGTACACCTACACGGCCACTCGCACGACGCAGATCGGATTCGATTCGACGTCCGGCGCGTCGTACGTGCCCGGCCAGCCGCTGCTGCGCCGGCCGAAGAACGCGTGGAATTTCTCGGCGCTTCAGAGCTATTCGAACGGCGCGCGTCTGACGCTCGTCGCCGTGTTCGTCGGCGAGCGGGCCGACCGCGACTACGTCCCGTATCCGGCGGTGCCCTCGACGCTCCCCGGGTACACGAAAGTCGACTTCTCGTTCGTGCAGCCGGTTTCGTCACGCATCAAGGGCGGGCTCGCGATCGAAGGGCGGATCGACAACGTGTTCGGCGCGAGCTATCAGGAGGTCACGCACTTCGCAGCGCCCGGCCGGACCATCTTCGTGGGAGTGCGGATCGGGAAATAGAGTAGTTTTACTGCATGAGATTGTTGGAGTCTGATTCGCTCGTCCTCCATTCGTTCGACTACCGCGAGACCTCGCGCATCGTGCGCATCGCCACGCGCGATGCGGGGGTTCTCTCGGTGATCGCGCGCGGGGCGCGACGGCCGAAGAGTCCGTTCGGCAGCGCGATCGATCTGTTCACGAGCGGCGTCGCGCATGTGCGTGTGCATCCCTCGGGCGATCTGCACTCGCTCACCGGATTCGACGCGACGCGCACACGCAGCGAACTCGCCGGTTCGCTCGCGCGTTTCACCGCCGCGTCCGCGATCTCGGAACTCTGCCTTCGCTTCGCGCGCGAAGACGACTCCGGCCGCGTGCACGACGCCGCGACCGCCGTGCTCGACTCGATCGGCACCGCGACGCCCGGCGCCGTTCCCGCGATCGCGCTGGCCGGCGCCTGGCGCGTGGTGGCCGAGCTTGGCTTCGCGCCCTCGCTCGACCAGTGCGCGAGCTGCCACGCCGATCTCGCGCCAAATGATGCGGTCACGTTCGATCATCGCGCGGGTGGCGCGCTCTGCGCGCGCTGCGCGCGGCTCGGGAAGCGCGGCCGTCAGCTTCCCGCCGAAGCCCGTGAAACGTTGCGTGCCTGGCTCGCTGGTGAAGAGTCGATGCTCGCCGATCCCGCCGCTCGTCGCGCGCATCAGCGGCTGTTGCGCGAGTTTCTCGAGGAACACCTCGGCGACGGCCGTCCGCTGCGCGCGTTCGTGACGTGGGAAGCGCAGGCCTCCGCTCCGCGCCTCGCGGCCGATCACGCGTGATTCTCGGCACGGCAGGCCACATCGATCACGGCAAGACGACACTGGTGCGCGCGCTGACCGGCGTCGATACCGACCGGCTTCCAGAGGAAAAACGGCGCGGCATCACCATCGAACTCGGATTCGCGCCGCTCGCGCTCGCTGAGGAATCCTTCACGGGTACGCTCGGAGTCGTCGATGTTCCGGGCCACGACGCGTTCGTGCGCACGATGCTCGCGGGCGCCACCGGGGTCGATCTCGCGCTGCTGGTGATTGCCGCGGATGAAGGAGTGATGCCGCAGACGCGCGAGCACCTCGCGATCCTCACGCTGCTCGGTGTCAGCGGCGGCGTGGTGGCGCTCACGAAAAGCGATCTCGCAGAGGGCGAATGGCTCTCGCTCGTGACAGATGACGTGCGCAAGCTTCTCGAGGATTCAGCGCTCGAGGGCGCCGCGATCGTGCCATGCTCCGCGACCACCGGAGCCGGTCTCGTCGAGCTCCGCCGCGCGCTCGGCGCCGCCGCGGCGCGCGTTCCGGCGCGAAACGGCGGCGATCTCGTGCGGTTGCCGCTCGATCGCGCCTTCACGGTGAAGGGCACGGGGACAGTGGTGACGGGCACACTCTGGAGCGGCTCGCTCGATCGTGAGTCGAGCGTGCGGATTTTTCCCGGCGGCCGCGCCGCGCGCGTGCGCTCACTCGAGTCGCATGGCGCCGCGGTCGAGCGCGCGCTGCCGGGCACGCGTGTGGCGGTCGCGCTCGCCGGCGTGGATCGTGAGGAAGTTTCGCACGGTGGCGTGCTCGTCGCGTTTGACGGCGCGTGGCGGGAGACCGATGTGCTTCGGGCCGACGTCGCGCTGCTCGATGACGCCGCATCGTTGGGCGTCCGCACCCGAGTGCGCTTTCACCTCGGAACGTCGGAGGTGGGCGCCCGCCTGATTTCGGCCGGTGGGCGGGTGGAGGCGGGAGCGATTCGCGCGGTTCGCATCGCGCTCGACGCGCCGATCGTTGCGCGGGCGGGCGATCGCTTCGTGCTCCGTTCGGCGAGCCCGGCTATGACCGTCGGCGGCGGGATCATCACGGATCCGCAGCCGCCTTCAAGGCGCGCGAAGCCGTGGCCGTCGGCGGGCGCGGCCGCGACCGAGCGCCTCGGGTGGATCGCGGCAGAGTGCGGAGCGTTGGGTCTCGCGATCGGAGACATTCCTGTTCGAGTGGGAATCCCGCCAGAGGAAACTCTCGCGCTTGTCGAACGCGCGCGTGCGGTCACGCGACTCGGCGATCGCGTGTACGACGCCGCGCTCCGCGCGAAGCTGCGCGACCGTCTTGCCTCGGATGTGCGCGCGTGGCACAAGGCGAATCCGCTCGAGGCCGGGCTTCCGCTGCAGCATGCGCGATCGAAACTTCGCGCGAGCGATGAACTGTTCGACGATCTCCTGCGCGACATGTCGGCGCGCAGGAAGATCGAGCTTCGCGGTGCCGTCTTGACCAAAGCGGGCTGGAGGGCCGCGTCGGGAGCCGACGCCGCGAAGCTCGGCGAACTCGCGGTGGCGGTCGAGGCGGGTGGTGTTTCGCCCATGAGCGTCGACGAACTCGCCGACCAGTTCGGCAAGGAAACGCCCGCGCTGCTGAGGGCTCTCGAGAGAGAGGGGCGGCTGGTGGCGGTCGCACCAGACCGATACTACAGCGTGAAGGCCGTGGAGTCGCTGATGGCGTCGCTTCGTGAGGCGACGGCAGGAGGGGCCGAATTGACAGTCTCGCAAGTGCGTGAGTTTGTTGGTCTTAGCCGCAAGTATCTAATCCCGTTTCTGGAGTATTGCGACCGAATCGCGGTGAGCAGGCGGAAGGGAGATGTCCGCTCCTTTCACTGGAAGGCGTGACACCCAAGCCGACAGTGCGCAACTGCTTGTCAGCGCGTTGCTTGACACTTGGTTAGCCCATCAGTACTGTAGAGATAGGGTAGCTAGTTCGAACGGGCTAGCATACTCAAATTCGCAGAATGTCCCATCCACTTTTTCAGGAGCTCGCTCGATAGCCCCTATCTAGTTAAACGGAGAAAAACATGAGGTATCGTTGGTCGGCACTGATTGTGGTGCTGACTCTCATTCTCATGCCACGAGTTGGTGTTTCGCAAACGGCAGCCGGAACGAAACCTCCGGCGGCCAAGCTTGGTCAGAACTACCCGAATCCGTTCAATCCGGAGACACGGATTCCGTTCTCGGTCGGAGGATCTCCGGCCTGCACGGATCCGAGTCATCAGTACAAGGTGACGCTGCGCATCTACAATGCATTGATGCAACTCGTCGCAGTTCCGGTGATTCAAGGCGGAGCGGGCAACGTGGCAGGGGGTCAGCCGCTGCAAAACGTGTTGGTGCCCTGCGGCCAGTATGTGGCTTACTGGAACGGGAACTACCTAAACACGTCGAAGGAAGCAGCCTCGGGCGTCTATCTTGCGGCGCTCGATGTCGATGGACAGAGATTCATCATCAAGATGATCGTGATGAAGTAGCTCGCAAAAACGCCCGGACTTTGTCCGGGCGTTTTTGTTTCGCCGCCTTCCCGCCATAATTCAAGATGCTCAATCCAGATCGCCTCACAGTCAAGAGTTCGGACGCCCTCAATGACTCGCTCTCCCTCGCGCGCCGCGACGGGAACCCGCTCGTGCACGATGCGCACCTCCTGCGCGTTCTTCTCGACCAGGATGAAGGGATCGTCGCGCCAATCCTCCAGAAACTTGGCGTCGCGATTCCTGCGCTCACCGAGGCGATCGACCGTGAGATCGCGCGCTATCCAAAACAGAGCGATGCGAACCCCACGCTCTCGCGAGAGCTCTCGAACGTTGTCGACCAGGCCGAGAAGCATGCCAAGGCATTCGGCGACGAGTTCGTCTCCACTGAGCATCTGCTCCTCGCGCTCGCGGGAACGAAGGGCGCGGAGAGCGTCGCCTTGCTTCGCGATTCGGGCGTAACTCCGAAGGGACTCGCCGATGCGGTGAAATCCGTTCGCGGCGCGCACAAAGTCACCGATCAAAATCCCGAGAACCAGTATCAGGCGCTGCAGAAGTTCACGCGCGATCTCACCGAGATGGCGCGAAAGGGAAAGCTCGATCCGGTCATCGGCCGCGACGAAGAAATCCGCCGCGTCATTCAGGTGCTGTCGCGCCGCACAAAAAACAATCCGGTGCTGATCGGCGAGCCCGGCGTCGGCAAGACGGCGATCGCCGAAGGGCTCGCGCAGCGAATTGTGAACGGTGACGTTCCGGAGTCGCTTAAGAACAAGCGGCTCGTCTCGCTCGACCTCGGCGCGCTCATCGCCGGCGCGAAGTTCCGCGGTGAGTTTGAAGAGCGCCTGAAATCGGTGCTCAAGGAGATCACGAGCGCCGAAGGACAGTTCGTGATGTTCATCGACGAAATGCACACGCTCGTCGGCGCTGGAAAGGCAGAGGGATCGATGGACGCCGGCAACATGCTGAAGCCGATGCTCGCTCGCGGAGAACTGCGCGTGGTGGGCGCGACGACGCTCGACGAGTACCGCAAGAATATCGAGAAGGATCCGGCGCTCGAACGCCGCTTTCAGCCCGTGTACGTGGGAGAGCCCACGGTCGAGAACACGATCGCGATCTTGCGCGGCCTGAAGGAACGGTACGAATCGCATCACGGCGTGCGCATCACCGACGGCGCGATCGTCGCCGCGGCCACGCTCTCCAACCGGTACATCGGCGACCGCTTCCTGCCGGATAAAGCGATCGATCTCGTCGACGAAGCGGCGAGCCGTCTCCGAATTGAAATTGATTCGCTCCCGCAAGAAATCGACGAGGTTGAGCGGCGCGTGGTGCAGCTCGAGATCGAGCGCCAGGCGCTGCAGAAGGAGAAGGACGCTGCGTCGAAGGAGCGCCGGTCGATCATCGAGCGCCAGCTCGCCGAGCTTAAGGAGAGAGCGTCATCGATGCGCGCCACGTGGCAGAACGAAAAAAATGCGCTCGGCGAAGTCGGCAAGCTCAAACAGCAGATAGAAGAAGCGCGCAGCGAAGCCGAGCGCGCGACGCGTGAGGGCGACCTCGGAAAGGCGGCAGAGATTCAGTATGGCACGGTGCCGAAGCTCGAAGAACAGCTGCGCGATACAGAATCGAAACTCGCGTCGCAGCAGTCCGGCGGGTCGCGATTCCTGAAAGAAGAAGTTGGCGCGGATGACATTGCCGACATCGTCGCACAGTGGACCGGCATCCCGGTGACGCGCATGATGGAGAGCGAAAAAGAACGTCTGACCAAATTGGACGCCGAGCTCGCGCGCAGGGTGGTGGGTCAGCCAGAGGCCGTGCACGCCGTGGCGAACGCGGTGCGGCGCTCGCGCGCTGGATTGCAGGATCCCAATCGTCCAATCGGCTCGTTCATTTTCCTTGGGCCCACGGGCGTGGGAAAGACGGAGACCGCTCGCGCGCTTGCCGAGTTCCTGTTCGACGACGAGCAGGCGATGGTGCGCATCGATATGAGCGAGTACATGGAGAAGCACGCCGTCGCGCGGCTGATCGGTGCGCCGCCGGGCTATGTGGGATTCGAAGAGGGTGGGCAGCTGACGGAGGCGATCCGTCGCAGGCCGTACGCGGTGCTGCTGTTCGACGAAATCGAAAAGGCCCACGCAGATGTGTTCAATATTCTCCTGCAGATTCTCGATGACGGACGGCTCACCGATTCACAGGGCCGCACGGTGGACTTCAGGAATACCGTCGTCATCATGACGTCGAACATCGGCGGCGGGGCGATTCTCGAACACGGCGCCGAAGACTGGGCGCTCGTGGAGGCACAGGTAACGCAGGCGCTGCGGGCGCATTTCAAGCCGGAGTTCCTGAATCGCGTGGACGACATCATCGTGTTCCATCAGCTCGGCGAGGCGGACATCGAGCATATCGTCGAGCTGCAGCTCACGCGAATGGACAAGCTGCTGGCCGAGAAGAAGATCACGCTGGAACTCGCGCCGGAGGCGAAGCAGCTGCTGGCGCGCGACGGGTACGATCCCGCGTTCGGCGCGCGTCCGCTGAAGCGCGCGATCCAGCGGCTGGTGCAGAACCCGCTCGCGATGGCGGTGCTCGAGGGGAAGTTCAAAGATGGCGACCGAATTAAAGCAGTCGTGCGCGGCGACGCCCTCGATTTTCAGAAGGCATAGCCGCGCACGACAACTAGTTGTTCGCCGCTTTGCTTACTGCGTGCGGATGAGAATCATGACGACGCTTGCAGGAACGGCGCCGGCGCCCGCGAGCGAAGTGATCGTAGCCGTGCCGTTTGCCGTGATGCCGAACCGGCCGTAGCCTGCGCCGCCGCCGGTCAGCGTAAAGGTCACCGGCCCCGCGCCCACAAGTGCCTTCTGCGCGAGCGGATTGACCTTCTTGTTCAACCCGTTTCCGATTACGTCGCGATAGTTCCAGCTCGGGAACGTGTACTGCGCAGCGACCGGAATTGTGCTGCCGCTGAAGTAGTTCGCGATCACCTGCTGCTGCACCGCTGTGAAGATGTTGTTCCCGAACGTGGCGCCGAACACGTTGTTGAAGTTTGCCACACCGGTCTGTTGCGTGCTGATGAGTGCGTGCAGGTACGAGCTGTTCGTCCCCGACGACTGGTCGAGTGCGTAGCGAAGCAGCTGGTATGTCGCGCCGCGGGTCGCGAGACTGTCGCTCTGGGCGTACGGTGAATTGATTCCCGGCGCCTTGAGATAGTCCTCGAGGCGCGCGAGGTTCTGCACTTGATAGTTGTTGATCGCATCGAGCGCCGCCTGGTTGCCAGCGACCGTCGAAAGCGCGAGCGCTTGTTTCGCCGCGAACCCCGAGACGTGGAAATAGACCAGCTCTTCGGCGATGTGGCTCATGCCTTCATTGAGCCACACGTCTTCGTCCCAGTTCTGCGTCTGCGTCACGTAGAGGCGGCGCGATGCGTTGATCAGGTGCTGGAATTCGTGCGCGAGCGTGCCGATCAGTTCGATTCGCAGCGCCGCTTTATCGGTGAAGAATTCGTTGAAGATCTTCGTGGGGTCCACGACGGGCACGTAGAACATCTCGCCGGTGTTGCTCGCCGGGCAGGCCTGCAGCAACGAGCCCTGGTTCGTGGTCGGGAACAGATCTCGGGCATAGAAGAACCCGCCAATAAAGCCGACCGATCCTGCGGGGGTGAGCGCGTTCACCGCCTGCGTGAAGAAGATCAGGACCTTGTTGTTGCCGTCCATATCGGCGGGAGCGCCGTAGGCGGCTGTGTCGAGCGCGAAGATCAGCGTGTCGAACGTCGCGGCGAAGCTCGCATATTCGGCGTCCGTGAAGCCGTTCGCCGGTGCGAGCGAGTCAACGGCGATGATGGCGGCGTTGGAGACTGCCGCGATGCGCGCCGTGTGGTCCTGACGGTTGGTGCACGCGTCGTTCGCGTTTGCGTTGAGCTTGAAATACGTGCCGAGTGCCGGGGGGTTCGTCAGATTCAGAATCGCCGAACGCTGAAAGCTTGCCTTCAGCGAGCTGCGCTGCGATGCGTTCACAATCGGCGTCAGCTGCTCGCGTTCCATTTTCCTGAGCCGATGCTCGAATGCGGCACCGAACTCGCCATGCACGGCGGTGCTCAGCAGGCGCGAATTCGAATTCGCGGGCAACAGCGTCAACGAAGCAGCCGCAGAAGCAGATGCCGCGGTTGGTGGGCCAACGGTGAGATTCGTCCCAGCCGACGTGATTGCGACGGAGACGGGTGTCGAGTTCGTATCGGCCTTGAACGGAATGAGCACATATTCGCTCCCGGCCGTGCTGCCGGAGACGCAGAGCGTCGTGCGTTCGGCGG
>JANYIJ010000076.1 GCA_025362095.1 Gemmatimonadota bacterium
GTCAGGGGGGTGCCGGTCACGTAGCGGAGAACCTGCCTGCGGAGTTCGAGGTTCACGGCAGCCGCCGCTCGTTGCGCCTGGGCCTGGGCCAGCGACGCCTGCGCGGCTTGGACATCCAGGAAGATCCCGAGGCCGACGTCGAATCTCGCTGAGACGGCGTCGAACGCCTCCGTGGCGGATGCGAGTCCGGCCTCACTCGCGCGAAGTTTCTCGACCGCGGCCCGATAATCGTCGGTTGCCTGCCGCACGTCGCCGAGCACTTGGAGGCGTGAATCCTGAGCGGCGATCGTGCTCAGCCGCGCGCTCGCACGCGCTCGCTCCACGTCGAATCGCGTCTGGAATTGATCGAACAGTGGCCAGACGACGCCGAGCGTGAAGACGCCCAAGCCCTGACTGTCGAGCTGCGATCCGAACGGGCGCTGGGGCTGCGTGAGGAGGCTGTTTCCATTTTGGCGCTCCCATTCGTACGTGCGAGCGAGCACGCCGAAACTCGCCCCGAGCACGACCTGCGGCAGGTAGCCGCCCGTCGCACGCGCGATCGCTGCGTCGGCCGCGCCCGCGCGCGACTCGGCGGCGCGCAGATCGGGACGATTTGCGAGCGCGCGCGCAGTCAGCGTATTGCGATTGAGCGAATCCTGTGGCAGCGCGGCGGTATCGAGCGGAGGTGTTGCGACCGTGTAATCGCGAGTGGCGTCGAGCCGAAGTCGTCTGAGCAGTCCAACGAGATCCGACTGCGCGCGCGCGTCGATGTCGATGACGGCTGCTTCGTCCGTCGCGGTTTGCGCGCGCTGGCGGAAGAGATCGGGCGGGGAACGCGTCCCAACCTGCACCTGACCTTCCAGCCGGGCCTGCCGCGAGCGCGACAGCTCGAGATTCGAGGAGGCGACCGCAGCGAGTTCGTGATCGAGGACGATTTGAAAATACGCCTGCATCACGTCGAACGAGATCCGCTGACGCGCCTGTTCGAGCGAGAAACCAGCGGCGTCGCGCAGAAAGTTCGCGGCGTTCAAATTCGCGCGGTCGCGAAATCCGTTGAAAACGTTCAGCGCGGTGGAAACCTGATATGCGCCGGAATACCAGCCGGCCTGCGTGGCCTGGATCGAGGTGCTGGAGAGGAGCGTATTTCCCTGCGCGGAGAGCGCGTACGCACCGGTGTACGCGGCCGGAAGAAATGCGCCGTATGCCTGGAGCACGCGTTCGCCGCTCAGGTGGAGGCTGTCGGTCGCCACGAGAACTTCCGTGGATAGCTCGCGCGCGCGGGCCAGACTCGATGCGAGGCTCAGGCGCGTGGTATCGACGCCGGGCCTCGGCGTCTGCGAGAACAGTGCGCTCGATGCGATTGTGCTAATCGCGATGGCGCGCCCCGCCGTTCTCCGCATCCCGCCGAGCATCAGCGCCGTGCGGCGGCTGCGGGTTTTTCGGGCGCCGGCCGCACGCGTGCGCCATCGGTGAGCGCATCGCCGGCGTTGAGCACCACGCGATCTCCGGCCGTCACTCCGCTGAGGATGCGCATGCGGCGGCCGTCGTTGCTGGCGACTGTCACGTCGTGAAAATGCACCGTGCTGTCCGCGGTGAGCAGCGCGACGAACGTGCGATTCTGCCGGACGATGAGCGCCTCCGCCGGGAGCTCTGGCAGCACGGGCGCGGGCGCGTCGAGTTCGACGTGCACGAAACTTCCCGGAATAATCCGGCCGCTGCGGTTGTCGAGATCGAATTCGACGAGGAGTTTTCGCGTCCTCGCGTCGAGTTCGCCGCTGGTGCGGGCGACCTTCGCGGCGATTCGCAGGCCGGCGCGCTCTTCCATCGTGATCACCGCTTCGAGCCCTGCGTGCACGCTGGCGGCGTCGGCCTGATCGAGATATGCCACGACACGCAGGCTGTCCGCGTTCTCGACCGTGACCACCGGCAGCGCCGACGTTTGCGATGACGCGGCGTTCTGCACGAGCGCGCCGGGATCGGCGAAGCGCGCGGTTACGGTGCCGTTGAATGGCACTTTCAACTTTTCGAATTCCTTCTGTTGGGTCAGCGATCCGAGTCGCTCGCGCGCGACGGCTTCGTCGGCCGCGGCGAGATCGGTTTCCTCCTGCGACGCGAACTTCCGGTCGAGGAGTTGCTTCAGTCGCGATGCCGTCAGCGCTTTTTGCGTGTGGTCGGCCGTCGCTGCGCTCCACGCCGCGTCGGTCTCCGGTGACTCGATGATCGCGACCACCTCGCCGGCTTTGACGTGATCGCCCTTGTCGACACCGATCCACTTCAGGTAGCCGCTCACTTTTGCATACAGCGTCACCGACGCATAGGGCCGCGCCTCCGCGAGCAGCACGAGATGGTGCGTGGCCGCAGACGGCGCCGCGGCCGCAACTCGCACGACGGGCCCGCCCGAGGCATCTCCGACGCGACGCGCGGTTTCATCCGTGGACGCGTGCGAGCGCCGCCACGCCAGAACGCCCGCCGTGGCGAGCGCCGCGAGAATAAGTATCAGCGCAACCGCGCGCAGGCCGCCGGAGAGCGGTGGTGGTGCGGTGGGGCGCGGCGGAATCGAATCGAGGGACGGAGCAGACATTTCAGATGCCTTGTTCTTCGAATGTGAGTCCCTGTGATTCTGCGGCGAAGCGCTGCTCGAGCAGGTGCTTCGTGGGGACCGCCTGCCGCAGCTTTGCGTACACGACCGGGATCACGAGCAGCGTGACGACGGTCGCGATCATCAGTCCGCCGATCACCGCGCGTCCGAGCGGCGCGTTCTGTTCGCCGCCCTCGCCGGTGCCGAGCGCCATCGGGATCATTCCGAGAATCATCGCGAGCGCGGTCATGAGCACCGGGCGCAAACGCACGCGTCCGGCTTCCACGGCCGCGCTATACGGATCCATTCCGCGCTCGATGCGGAGGTCGTTCGCGAAACTCACGAGCAGAATCGCGTTCGAGACAGCAATGCCCACCGCCATGATCGTCCCCATCAGCGAGACGACGTTGATCGTCGTGCCCGTCAGCGCGAGTATCCAGAGAATTCCCACGAGCGCGCCGGGCACCGCGACCATGATGATGAATGGGTCAAGCCATGACTGGAACATCACGACCATCAGCATATAGACCAGCAGCACCGCAACGACGAGGCCGAGACCGAGGCGCTGGAACGTTTGGGCCATGACTTCTCCCTGTCCGCGCACCGTGATCGTCATTCCCGGCGGCAGTTTCTCCAGGCCGTCGACCACGTGGCGAATACCAGCGACAACCGATCCGAGATCACTTCCCTCGACATTCGCGTTCACATCCACGACGCGCTGCACGGTGTAGTGATCGATCTCGTTCGGCACCACTTCGTTGCTGACGGTCGTGATGTTGCCGAGCGTTTGCGCCGGTGCATGCGCAACCTCGGCCGGACCCGTTCCCGCATCGCGCTGCAGCAGCTGTGCGGCCGATGGCGGCGTGATCGGTGAGTCGAGCAATCGTGCGACCGACTGCAGCTGGTCGAGCGGCTCCTTCACGGCGACGAGATAGTTCACGTCGTTCGTCGGATTGATATAGAACGAAGGCGAGACCAACGCGCTCGACGAAAGCGATACGAGCATCGTGTTTGCGACGTCGCTCTGGCTGAGCCCGAGGCTCGACGCACGCTGGCGGTCGACGGTCAGGCGCAGCGTGGGATAATCGAGCACCTGTTTGATATGCACGTCCGCGGTGCCGGGAACCGTGCGGATGCGATCGCGCAGGAGCGTGGCTACGCGAAACGATTCTCGAAGGTTCGAATACTGCACCTGCACATCGATCGGAGCGGACAACCCGAAGTTGAGCACCTGGCTGACGACGTCGGCCGGCTGGAAATAGACGGACGATCCCGGAAATGCGGCGGTGAGATCGGTGCGAATGCGGCTCATGTATCCCGGGGTGGGATGGTGGCCGGGTTTGAGCGAGATCAGGATTTCCGCATCCATTCCGCTCGCATTATCCGTGGGCGTGAACGCGAGGCTGAGCGACGCTGGAACCCCGATCATCGAGTTGATCGTTCCGAGTTCCGCTGCCGGGACGATCGCGCGCACACGATCCTCGACCTGCGCCACGAGCTGTTCGGTGTGCTCGATGCGCGTTCCGCTTGGCGAGCGGAAGTGCAGCTTCATGAGCCCTGTGTCGGTGGATGGGAAGAAATCCGTCCCGATGCTCGGCACGAGCGCGAGCGACGCGAGCATGAGCACGGCGGCCGTGATCAGCGTGAACCGCGGGTGCGCGACGAGCGTGGCGAGGAGGCGCGCATAGCGCTCTTGGAACCGGCCGAACACCCGATCGCGCGCGGAGTTGAACTGAAATGAAAATCGCGAGAGCGCCGACGGGGGCGGTCCGGCATGCTGGACGACATCGTGCCCGTGCCCGTGCGCGATTTCACCCGCGAGCAGCATCCGCGAGAGCGTCTTCACGAGCGTGCGCGACAGGAAATACGCGGCGAGCATCGCGACCACCACGGACAGGGCCATCGGCACGAATAGGAATCGCGCGGGGCCTTCGAGCAGCACGATCGGAAAGAAGACGACACAAATCGCGAGGGTCGCCATGATGACCGGGAGCGAGATCTGCGCGGCGCCGTCGAGAATGCTCACGGTGAGCGGTTTCCCCATCGACCGGTTTCGATGGATGTTCTCGACCGTGATCGTCGCGACGTCGACGAGCAGTCCGATCGAGAGACTGAGCCCGCCGAGCGTCATGATGTTGAAGCTGTTTCCTGTGAGCTTGAGTCCGACGATCGCGCAGGCGATCGCGAGCGGAATGGATGCGCAGGCGACGACCACACTGCGCCAGCTCCCGAGAAACACGAGAATCATCAATGAGACGAGGAGCGCGGCCGTGAGCCCTTCGGTCACTACGCTTCGCACGGCGAATCGAACGAACACGGATTGATCGAAGTCGAGGTTGACCTCGAGCCCTTCCGGCGCGACGGCGCGAATGGCCGGCAGCATGTCGCGAGTCGCTTGAACGACTTCAAGTGTGGATGCGTCGGCCTTCGTGAGGATGGACATGTAGGCCGACCGGTGCCCGTTCACGCGGACGATGTTCGTCTGGTCCGCGAATCCATCGGCGACGTGCCCAACGTCGCCCACGGTGATCGGCGCGCCATTCACGACCTTGATGGGAATCGCCGCGAACTCGGCCACGGCCGACGGGCTCGAGTTCAGCGCGACGTTGTATTCGCGGTCGCCGATGCGCGCGATGCCGGCGGGCACGAACACGTTCGAGTTCTGCACGGCCGTGACGACGTCTGATGCCGAGAGGCCCTTGGCGGCGAGGAGGCCAGGGTTGACGTCGATCGTGATCTCGCGCGTTTTGCCGCCGTACGGCGCCGGAGTGGACAGCCCAGGAATTGTAAAGAGTTGCAGGCGGAGAAAGTTCTGGCCGTAGTCGGCGATCTCGGCTTCGGGCATCGTCGCGCTTGCGAGTGTGAGCTGCGCGACCTGCACGCTCGACGCGTTCGATTGCAGCACGTAAGGCGGCTGGAGGCCGCGCGGCATGCGGCGAAGCGATGTCATGGACGAGGACACGATCTGCGCGATCGCATTACCGATGTCAGTGCCGGGCTGGAAGTAGACGCGGAGGAGACCAATGCCGGGGATCGACGTCGATTCGATGCGCTGAATTCCGTTGACGACCGACGAGAGGCCGCGCTCGCTCAGGAGTACGACGCGTTTTTCCATGTCTTCGGCGGAGAGGCCGGGATACGTCCACACCACGGCGACGACAGGAATGTCGATGGCGGGAAAGATGTCGACCTGCATGCTGCGCATCGACAGGACGCCCATGAGCATCATCACCGCCGCGAGAACGGCGACGGTGTAGGGTTGGCGCAGGGCGAGTCGGACGAGCCACACGCACATAAGCTGGAGGGCTTGTGGCCATACCGCAAGCGTATGAATATTATCACACCAATAACAAAATGTTATGAAGCATTTGAACATGAACCCTGCGCTACTCCGTGCATTCGTGGCGGTCGCTGAACACAGCGGCTTCACGGCGGCCGCCCGCGCGATCGGCGTGAGCCAGCCGGCGGTCTCGCGAGCGGTGCGCGAGTTGGAGCGGAATTGCGGCTTTGAATTGCTCGAGCGCGCGCCAAAGGGGATCCGGCTCACCCGGGCGGGCGAGTCGTTTCTTCTAAGTGCACGCGATGTCCTCGGCGCGATGCGTTCGGCGGAGGAAGCCGTTGCGGCGCTCGGCGGGCTCGGCCACGGACGACTGCACATCGGCGCCAGCACGACGATCGCGACGTACGTGCTGCCCGCCTTCATTGGACGCTTTCTTCAGGCGCATCCCGGCGTGGATGTGCGCCTCGATAGCGCGCACACCCGCGCAATCGCGCAGATGCTGCTGGACTACCATCTCGACATCGCGCTGACCGAGGCGCCAGTGCACGACGAGCGGATCCACGCGCGGCGCTGGCGAACCGATCACCTGGTTGCGGTCGCCTCGCCGCAGCACCCGCTCGCCTCACGACGGCGGATCCCTCCATCGGCGCTCGCGATCGAGCTGCTCTTGCTGCGCGAACGAGAGTCGGGAACTCGCGCGATCGTGCTTGAGGGACTCGCCGCCGCCGGCGTGCGGCCGGGACGCACGATGGAGATCGACGGGCCGGAGGCGATCAAGCAGATCGCGGCGGCCGGGCGCGGAATCGCGGTGGTGTCGCGCCATACCGTGGTCGAGCAGCTCGCGCTCCGCCGGCTGATTGTGCTCGACATTCCCAAGCTCAAGATTACGCGACCGTTCTATCGGCTCTCACTCAAGAGGCGGCGCGCAAGTCCGGCAGCGAAGGCCTTTGAAACGCTGCTTGACGCCGGTGACGTCACGAGATGATTCCAGTCAGCGTCGAAAACCGAAACGTGCGCGCGCCGTGGATGACCGTGTTCATCCTCGTCGCCATGTTCGCCGTCTGGATCCTGGTGCAGGGCGGGGGATTTCCTACAGATGAAAGGCTGCTCGCGACGACCGTGTGCAACTTCGGCATGGTCCCCGGCGAAATCACACATCTCGCCACGCTCGGAACGGCGGTGCCGATGGGTCCCGGCCTCGACTGCGTGGTGGACAACGAGCGGCTGAACTATCTCACCCCGCTGCTGTCGCTCTTTTTGCACGGCAGCTGGATGCACATTCTCGGCAATGCGCTCTTCCTCTGGATTTTCGGACGCGCGATTGAGGATGTGATGGGGCCGATGCGCTTTCTCGGCTTCTATCTCCTGTGCGGACTTGCGGCCTCGGCCGCGCAGATCGTGGTCAATCCGTCGTCGCCGATTCCCACCGTCGGTGCGTCAGGAGCGATCTCCGGCGTGATGGGCGCGTATCTGCTCCTATTTCCGCGCGTGAAGGTTCACGAGTTTTTCTTTTTCATCATCTTCTTCAAGATCTTCCGGATCCCGGCCTGGATCGTGCTGCTGTACTGGTTTGGCTTGCAGGTTCTCTCCGGCCTTCCCGAGCTGCATGCATCGGGAGGGGAACCGACCGGTGGCGTGGCGGTTTGGGCCCATGTAGGAGGATTCCTCACGGGGTTTCTGCTCGTGAAATTCTTCGAGCGTGCGGATCTCGTTGCGAGGCGGAGAGTTGCGTTCGGTGAGTACGGCGAGCTGGCTGGGTAGCACTGGTTTTTTTCTGTGTCTGGAGTCTTTTGTCTGGAGTCTGTTAACACGCTGTTAGCAGTTCAGAGCTGTGAACGGCGAACAGCGGGTAAAAAGACTCCAGACAGACGACTCCAGACACAGACTTCTAACTACTCGTTTGCAACAATAGAGTACCGCCCCGTAACTTTCCTCCTCCCCACCAAAGGCAACGCGGCCGTGCGGCTCATTCCGAAAGACGAAGGATTCTTCGAGATGTTCGACGCGCTGGCGTCGATCATGGTCAGGTCGGCGAAGGTGCTCGACGAGCTGTTCAACGAGCCCAACCGGCTCGATGTGTTCGCGGCGCAGATCAAGACTCTCGAGCACGAGGCCGACGTGATCACGCACGACATCATGAACCGAATCGATAAGAGCTTCGTCACACCGCTCGACCGCGAGGATATTCACCGGCTCGCGACGCGGCTGGATAACGTCGTCGATCTCATGGACGGCACCGCTCGCCGCGCGCAGATGTTTCACCTGAGCGACCGCCGCCCGCACGCGAAGGAAATGACGCAGCTCCTCGTGAAGGCGACGGAGGCGATCGCGCAGGCCGCCTCGTCGCTCAAGGATTCGCACGAGGTCGCGCGAATCGGACGCGAGGTGAAGCTGCTCGAAGAAGCGGCCGACGCGATCTACTCGAAGGCTGTCGGGGCGCTGTTCGAGGGCACGCCCGACGCGATCGACGTGATCAAATGGAAGGAGCTCTACGACAACATCGAGCACGCGATCGACGAGTGCGAAGATGTGCTGAACGTGCTCGAGAGCGTTTCCCTCAAGAACAGCTGAGCGGCCTCGCGCAGTGACTTACGTTCTCGCGATCGTCCTCATCGCTTTCGCGTTCGACTTCATAAACGGGTTCCACGATTCCGCAAACGCGATTGCGACGATCGTCGGCACCCGGGTGCTCAGCCCGTT
>JANYIJ010000077.1 GCA_025362095.1 Gemmatimonadota bacterium
GCACTGGAGCACCGTGGCCGGGATCGCCGCGCTCGTCGCCCTCTACGAATGGCGAGCCCGCGTGCATCGCGCCGCGAAGTCCACGCCGGAGGAAGCCGCCGGCCCGACGTCCGGCCAGCGAGCGCTGTTCATCAGCGGCCTTCTCATTCTCTTTCTCTCGCTCAACGGCCCGCTCCACGATCTCAGCGACTACTACCTGTTCAGCGCGCACATGGTGCAGCATCTCCTGCTGACACTGGCGGTGCCGCCGCTGCTGATCCTCGGAACGCCCGGATGGATGCTGCGTCCCGCCCTCGTCTATCCGTGGGTCGCCTCGGTGGCCGGCCGCATCACCAGTCCGCGCACGACATTCGTGATCTTCAATGTCGTGCTCGCGGGCTGGCATGTTCCGCCGCTGTACAACATCGCGATGGCGAACCACAACGTGCACGTCGTCGAGCATCTGATGTTCCTCGTGAGCGCGACACTCATGTGGTGGCCGATCACGAGCCGCATGCCCGAGCTTCCGCGCCTCGCGTATCCCGGCCAGATGCTGTACTGCTTCCTGATGACCATTCCGATGTCGATCGTCGCGTTCTGCATCGCGCTCGCCGATCATCTCCTCTATCCGGCGTACGGTGCCGCGCCGCGCATCTGGGGCATCACGCCCATGAAGGATCAAGGGCTCGGCGGGCTGATCATGTGGGTGCCCGGCTCGCTCTTCTTCGGAGTCGTGATCTCGTTCGTGTTCAAGCGCTGGGCCGAGTCGGATTCGGACCACGTCGAGGGCGCGCAGGTGAAATGGAATCCGGCGCAGGTGAAGGGTTGACCGCGCCAGCAGGCGCTCTGCCGACAGAACCCAAACGCCAGCGCATGCTGGCGCTCGATGTTTTCCGCGGCCTTACCGTGGCCGGCATGCTCCTCGTGAACGATCCCGGCACGTGGAGTGCGATTTATCCGCCGCTCGAGCATGCGGAGTGGAACGGGTGGACGCCGACCGACGTGATTTTTCCATTCTTTCTTTTTATTGCGGGCGTGACCACGCACCTCTCGATGGCCGCCCGGCGCGCGGCGGGAGCGGATGACAGCGCGCTCGCGCGGCAGATCATCCGGCGCGGGGCGCTGATCATCGGGTTCGGGCTGCTCATGGCCGTGTTCCCGTTCAACTCATGGGATCGCTTCGCGCACATTCGCATTCCGGGTGTCCTCCAGCGAATCGGCGTGTGCTACACGATCGCGGCGCTGATTTCGCTGCGCACCACACTGAAGCAGCAGGCTGTGATCGTCGCGTCACTGCTGCTCGGCTACTGGTTCATCATGACGCTCGTTCCGGTGCCGGGAGCAATGGGCGGAATCGGAGCCAACCTCAACACGATTCCCTCACGCACGCTCGCGGCGTGGACCGACCGTTTCTTGCTCAGCGGCCACCTTTGGATCAATTCGGTCACGTGGGATCCCGAGGGTCCGCTCTCGACAATACCGGCAATCGGTACGGCCATGCTTGGGATTTTCGCGGGTCGCTGGCTCGGCGAAAAACGTCCGCTGGAAGAGCGGCTGAACGGCCTCTTTGCCGCTGGCGCGCTCGGAATGATGGTGGGATTGATGTGGAATTGGTCGTTCCCCATCAACAAGAGTTTGTGGACGAGCTCTTATGTTGTTTTCACCGCCGGAATGGCGTGTGTCTCGATCGCAACAATCAGTTGGATTATCGACGTAAAAGGCGTGACGTGGTGGACCCGTCCAATCGTCATATATGGTATTAACCCGATCATCGCATTTGTGGGATCGGGGATGATGGCCAGAATGATCTACACGGTCTGGAAAGTCGACTATCACGGCGCGCCGATTGCAGTTCAGGCTGTGGTGTATCAAGAGGTATTCAGACCGTGGCTCGCGCCGCGAAATGCGTCGCTGGCGTTTGCTCTCAGCTTCGTGCTCTTTTGGTATCTGATTTTGTGGGCGCTGGCCCGCAAGAACATCATTTTCAAGGTGTAACTCAGTGATCCTGCCGCTCCTGCTCGCCGCCGCGATGCCGCTCCACGGCTTGCCAGCGTTTCTGCCGCAGTCTCGCGGAAAAACGCCCAAGAGCTCGAGGCTGGCGCCCGCAAAAACAACCGCGACTGCGGGGGCGATTCACTGGACGGAACCCAAAAGCGGCAACGATCTCGCCGGTGACCTCGCGTCTATGCTCATGCGCGTGAAGTCTGGCAAGTTCGGCGTGATCGTCTACTCGATCACCAACGGCGATACGCTCTTCGAGCGAAACGCCGACGCACAGATGCTGCCCGCGTCTACGATGAAGCTTTTTACCAGTTCGCTGGCGCTCGATCGGTTTGGCGCGAACGGAAAATTTGAAACTGTGGTGCTTCGCACCGGGTCGATCAGCTCGGATGGCGCGTTGCGCGGCGATCTCGTTCTGCGCGGCGCGGGCGATCCCACGCTCTCCGGCAAGGGATTCGAACCGGGCGCCGAACCCGCGATGGAGGCACTCGCGAGACAGATCGCAGCCGCGGGCGTGAAGCGCGTCAGCGGCAGTGTGGTCGGAGACGCGACGGCGTTTCTGGACGGTCACGTTCCAGATGGCTGGCGCACACGATATCTGCAGGCGTCATACGCCGCGCGTGTTTCGGCGCTCTCGTTCAACGAAAACAAGATCACGCTGCTGATTCGTCCGAGCGGCGGCCACGCCGAGCTGACGTTCCAGCCGGCGATGAGCGGGCTCCCCGTTTCGAACGATGTGAAGGTCACGGCATCGAGCAAAGGAGCGCGCATCGGCGTACGTCAGGACAGCACGGGCCGGCTCGTGGTGAGCGGCTGGATCGGCGCGCAGTCCGCGCAGCGCGATTATCAGGTGATGGTCGAGGGTCCGGAGCTTCTCGCGGCCGCTGCGCTTCGCGCGGCGCTCGTCGCGCAGGGGATCGCGGTCGACGGCGCGGTGCGTGTCGGGCCGGCGCCGTCAGACGCAGTCGCGCTCGCCTCCTTCGATTCACCGCCACTGCAGAAGATCATCACGCAGATGAACGGCGAGAGCAACAACCATTTCGCCGAGCTTTTATTCCGCGACGCAGCGAGCAGCGCGGGTTCGCCAGGCTCGGCTGAGAACGCGAACATTCTGCTGCGCCGGTTCCTCTATGAAAAAGCGTCGGTCGCGCCGATCTCGGTGTTCGCCGCCGACGGCAGCGGGCTCTCCACTCTCGACCGCGTGACGCCGCGCGCGATGGTGCAGCTGCTCGGCTACGTGAAGAAGGCGCCGTGGGGCGCCGTGCTCGAAAGTTCGCTGCCGATCGCAGGCGAGACGGAAACGCTCCGGCATCGCATGCGCTACACGCCTGCCATGGGAAATCTCCATGCGAAGACCGGCACCACCAACGACGTCGCGTCGCTCGGCGGATATGTCACCGCGAAGAACGGCGAGCAGCTTGTCTTCTCGTTCATCTACAA
>JANYIJ010000087.1 GCA_025362095.1 Gemmatimonadota bacterium
TGCAGCGCGACGGCATTGGCAGACCTTCTCGAACTCGCCGGACTCGTGGTTCCGTCGCAAGAACATTTACGTCGCCTCACTGTCACGACAGTCGCCGGAACCACGCTGGCAGACTTGGATGCGGCGTCAAACGCACTAGGCCTCCCAGTCTTCACAGTTCAATGGGATCGCGCCGACCTCGCTGTGCTCCCTCTTCCGTCTCTGGTGTGGGTCGAGCGTCGTCACTTCGTCGTGATCGCACGACGAACTCGAGGTGACTCGCTCGAGATTCACGATCCTGCAGTGGGACACTACGTCATGTCGGTCGAACGATTTACGAGACTGTGGTCCGGCGCTGCTCTCGTTCCTCTCGAGAGTTTTTCACCTCGACTGAAGTCAGGCGGCTGACCGCCCGTCGAGCCCATCGCCCGCGGGGTACGCGGGCAACGCCATTTCAGAGGAGAAGGGATGAAATGAAGAATGCAATTCTGCGCAGGCTCGCGACTATCGGCGCGGTGCTTGCCCTCGCACTAGCGTCGTCGCCGCAACTCGGGGCGACGCCACAAGCTTCCGCCCCTGCTGTCACTATCGCCTCGACCCACATGTCCGCTCAAGCTGCCGTCGGGACCGCGAACCGTGCATCGCAGACGGGACAGGGCTGGGGAACGATGATCGCTTGCGCCGGATGCCTCGCCGGAGCTGCCGCGGTTGTCGCGGGCGGACCCGCCGCGATCATCATCGCGGCAAACATGCCGGGATCTGCCATCGCGGCGATCGCCTGCACGGCCGTGTGCTACGAAGCATTCCGGTAACAACCGCAAACACGATTCACGGAGATCATCATGAAATATTTCAATAACACCCGCGCAGTGCAGCGTGCAGTTCTCGTCGGAGTAATCGCTCTTGCCGTCTTTTTCGCTCCGGCATCTTCGCTCGCAGCCCTCGTGCTGCCTGCGCACGCGACGGCTGCGGTCACCGGGTTGGGGTTCTGGGAAACGCTCGGCTGCATCGGCTGCATCGCGGGTTTCCTCGTCGGGGCCGGAACGACGCTCGCTGGTCTCGCGGTATTCCTCGCGGCGCACCCCGAACTCGCGGTTCTCTGCGTTTCGACGTGCTCTCTCGTAGTCTGATGCTGCCGAACATCGAACAAAACGACTTCCAATCTCGAGGAGCTGCCGCGCCGCCGCCGGCGCGGCCAGCTTCACGAGTCTCGACCCGCTCTCGAGCCGTGGGCGCCCTTCTCGTCGGCGTCGCCCTGCTCGGATCGCTAGGCTCGTTCGCGTGGCGTCATCGCGTCGATCCCAGCGGGCCCGTGCCCATTCCGTTCAGGATCGCCGAGCGGGCTTGGCGATCTGTGCTCACCGCTGCAGTTACGGCCGATCGAGCATGCCCGGCATCAGGCCCGTTGGTGGTTCTGTACGTCAGCGCATCGTGTCCGCATTGCATCGCAGAACTGCAACGATGGTCGACGCTGATTCGAACACAAGCCGCACCGCTCGGATGCATTGGAATCACGATCGTCGCCGCTCCGAATCGAGCAAACGCATCGAGAGCCTGGCTGCCCGGCGACTTCGAATCTGCTCTCGTCTGGGACCACGACCACGACATAGCGAAGACGCTGGAAGTACGACTGGTTCCGCTCGCGGTGTTCGTCACCGGCAACGGCCTTGTGATATCGAAGACTGTCGGAGAGGCCTCGAACGAGGAGACCGCGCGGCGACTTGGTGAGCTCCGCCGAGTGTCCGGACCTACCCAAGGAGATCCCCCGAATGACTGACCATGCCAAATCAGGCTTCAACCGAGTGCTCGAAAATCGCTCACTTGTATTCGAACCACTTGCCATCATCGCCATTCTTTCACTCGTCACATCTTGGGCGATCCAACCGTACGTAGCGCAGGCGCTCGCACAGCAGGGAACTGCAGCGCAAGGAGCGGTGCAGGCAGCGCTCTGGTTATCAGGCGTGCTTTCGCCTGTAAGCGCACTGGCGAAGGCTCTGGGAGTTGCGCTCGTCTGCTGGGCCTGCGCCGTCTTCCTCGGCGAGCGATTGTCGCTGGGGAAAGTCGTTTCGATTTTCTGCATCGCAGAGTTGGTCTTTTCCCTCCGTGATGTCGCCCTCCTGACGGTGCTCGCCGCGCGCGGTCTCGCCAATGTGCGAGGTACGTCGGATCTGATGGTGGGATTCGGACTCAACGCGTTCGTCCACGCAAAATCGTCGCTGGTGCGAATCGGACTCGAGAGCTGGGACGCATTCACCGTGGTCTGGGCCGTCGCGAGTGCATGGATGATTCGCGCGTGCTTCAAGACGGACGTTCGATCGACAACATTTCTCGCGCTGATGGCTTTCGCGGTTCGAACTCTCTTCGCTGCGGCGAGTCAGCTGTATCGCCTCTAGCTGTTCTCGCCCGCTCACCTCAACCGCTCATTCATCCCATGGAACCACGACTCGCGTTGCGTCGGTTTTCGGTTTCCTATACGTCGTTTACGCTCGCGCCGCTTTCGATCGAGGTGGTGCCGGGCGAGCGTATCGCCGTCATCGGGCCGAACGGCTCTGGCAAGACCACAACTCTGCGCGCCATTGCCGGTCGACTCCACTCATATAACGGCACGATATTGCTCGACGGTGTCGACCTCCGCACGCTGTTGCCGCTTGGACGCCGCAAGATTGGCCTGCTGCCCGAAGCACTCGCGGGATATGGTTGGATGAGCGTGCGAGATCATCTGGATTTGCTGCGACAGTTCTACCCCGAGTGGGACACCGAGTACGCGATGCAGCTGGCCGAGCGCTTGCACGTGCCTCTCGACCAGTCGATCGGCGCGCTCTCCAAGGGTTCACGTGTAAAGGTCTCGTTTATAGCAGCAGAGTCCTATCGGCCACCGGTCTTAATCTTGGACGAGCCGACATCCGGACTGGATCCGCAGGTGCGGATTGAGCTCATCGATTCCATCCTCGAAGCGGCGGATCGGGAGAGCGGTCGAACAATTCTCTTCTCCACGCATCTCCTGGAGGATGTGGAGCACATCGCTGATCGCATATTGATGCTGGTCGACGGTCATCTGCGACTCGATTCCTCCGTCGCGGATCTTCGCGATGCGCACGGTGGTGCGAGCCTTTCGAAGATCCTATATGCCGCGTTGGCGCTGCCGCGCGACACTGCATGATTCGTCCTCTGTTGCTCTTGGAACTGCGGCGGCAGCGAGCCGCTGTTCTGCGGATGGTCATGCTCACCGTAGTCGTCGAAGCCGTGTTCTTCGCCGCAGGGAAGCGGTCGCCAGACAACCTGCTCGCGTCCCTGCTCGGCTGCTGCATTGGAGTGGTGCTCATCATCCCCATGGGCATTTCGCGTGACAAGATGGAAGGCACTCTCGATTTCATTTGTGGACTTCCCGTAGAGGCGCGCGACATCGCGGCATCTCGATTTGCGGCGCTGGCTGTGCTGACGATTCCGTGGGCTGTCGCTGTTGGCGCGCTGGCAACTCGAGTGCCTCAGAGTGCGGCGCTCAGTCCCGCAGGCGTGGTCGTGTTAGCGTGGCTCACCATGCTCTCGCTCGGATCGATCGCCACGGCACTGTTCATCTGCTTCGATCTCGAAACTTTGCTTGGCGCGCCTGTGGTAGGACTCATTATCGCGGTCGTGCTCATACCCCGGATCGCGCGCGCTCTCTTGCCGCAAGTGACGGCAGAATTGCTGCTCAGGTTCCTATCCGGACCGTCAGCTCCACTCATCCTTGCGGCCGTTCTGCTGCTCGTCGCCGGAGGCGTGACTACCGCTGCATTCGCGCTTTCCGTTCGCGCGCTCGGAAGCGTGAGCCGGTAGTCCCACGTTTTCGCGCATCTGGCCTAAAAGTGCGGTTCTGCATTCGCTCGCACGACGCGCGTCACCGAGCGCTTGAACTGTGCATATTCCAAATCATGGACGCACGTTTCCAGAAATCGGCCTGAGGCCGACCGTCGATAACTCCGACCTCACCGTCCTCATCGTCGACGACCAGTCCCACGTCCGCGACTGGACCTGCGGCGTGCTCGGCGGCGTCGGCATCACCAACGTCACCGAAGCCACCGACGGCCGCGACGCGCTCGCAAAAGTCACGCAGCCCGGCGTTCACTTCGATCTCATCTTCTGCGATCTCGGCATGCCCGATCGCGACGGAATCGAAACCATCCGCTCGCTCGCGGCGCTCGGTATCGATTCGGCGGTCGCGATTCTCAGCATGGAGGAGGAGCGGCTCGTCGAGATGGCCAGCAAGCTCGTGGATGCGCAAGGATTGAATCTCGTCGGCGCAATCATCAAGCCGCTCACCGCTGACAAGATCGATGTGGTCCGCGCGCGCATGCGCGCCGTTCGTACACCAAATGCGCCCGACAACGTGCTCGCGCCAGAACTGGACATCGCGCAAGCGTTCGTCCAGCGCGAAATGCGCCTCGCATACCAGCCGAAGGTGGAACTCAAAACGCGGCGCTTCGTAGGCGTGGAATCGCTCGTGCGCTGGAAACATCCGAAGCTCGGCATGTTCCAACCGAGCGCGTTCGTCCCGCTCATCGAAGGATCCGACGCGTACAGCGAAATGCTCGTCGAGTTCTCGCTCGATGAATCGATCGCCTGCGCCGCCCGCTGGCTCAAGCGCACACAGGAGCTGCGCGTGGCCGTGAACCTCTCAGCGCGCGCGTTCGACCGGCTCGATCTCCCCGAGCGCATTTCGGCCATCGCGTTCAAGCACAAGGTGCCGAACGAGATGATCACCATCGAGGTGACGGAGACGCAGGTCGCGCGCGATGCGGTGCGTATGCTCGATGTCGCCACGCGCTTACGGCTGAAGCGCTTCCGCCTCTCCGTGGACGATTTTGGAACCGGGCACTCGGGACTCCAGCAGCTTCAGGAACTGCCGTTCAATGAAATGAAGATCGACCGGCGTTTTGTCGACGGCTGCTCGGCGTCGAAGGTAAAGCGCTCCGTGGTCGAAGCGAGCCTCGCGCTCGCGCGGAGCCTGAAGCTGGTAAGTGTGGCCGAAGGCGTGCAGACTCAGGCGGACTGGGACTTTCTGCTGGAGCTGGGGTGCGATGTGGTGCAGGGGTTTTACATCGCGCGGCCGATGAGTGAGGAAGGGCTGGAAACCTGGGCCGCTCAATGGAGTTCGCGGGAGGAACAACCGTGAGGAGAATTTTTCTTTTCGCACTGTGCATTGCCGGCGCGCCGGCGCTGCTGCAAGCGCAGATGCGCAAGCTGCGCATCGTATCGAATGACTCGGCGCCGATCGTGTACGCCTACGCGACGATCGAAGGCGGCACGGGACAAATCAGCGACGAACACGGTGAGATCATGCTCGGCGCGGGGAAGAAGCAGATCGTCACCGTGAATGTGCGTCGGCTGGGTTATCAGCAGTGGTTCGGCAAGCTCGAGTTGCCCGATACCGCCGCGACTCTCATCGTGACCCTTCAACGAGTGGCACAATCCCTCGGCGAAATTCGCGTTGCCGGGCGCGCAGCTCCTCCGCCGAGTCTGCAGGGATTCTATGATCGGTGGCTCATGCGGCAGAAAGGCGTGCTGAGCGCAGTTTTTATTGGACCCGAGGAGCTCGAGTTCAGACACCCGTCGAAGATCACCAGCGTGCTCAGCGGCCTGAACGGAATTTCATTCCGGCGCGTGATGGGGCAGCAGATCGCCGTCGGCCTTAGCGGCCAATGTGAAATCGCCATCGTCGTCGATGGTCAACGCCTGTGTCCGGCGATGGGATGCAAATGCGATCAGTGCGGTGGAAACATGCCAAGCCTCGGCACCAGAGCTGCCGCCGGCAATCAGGCGAGAATCTCGGATTCGCTTTCGATCGTCGTGCCGATCGACATGATGGTCGACGCAAACTCGGTGGCCGGGATCGAAGTCTACGGCCGCGGCGGCAACATGCCGACGAGTTTGCAGGTCGCAGATGCCGGCTGCGGGGTGATTGCGATCTGGACGGGGAGCAGGAAGCCGTAGGAGCGAGCGGAGCCGCGCTCGCTACTTCGCCCCGAACGCCGGCTGCAACCCCGGCTTCTGTGATCAGGATGGAGTGTGGTGGACAATCGACTCATCGACCGACTACAGCGTCACGTAGTCGAACTGACTCAGGACCGTGATCCCAATGAAATTCCACGTGCACGCTCTCGTTCGGCGCCTGGGGGTTCGCTCGCCCTGCCCGTGGTCGGCGTGTCGATCGGGCTACTCGCCTTCCACGGAATCGCTGTGAGTCAACCCTCTCCACTACCAGAGGCGGCCGAGCTCGTCGCGAAGCACTCGAGGCTCGCGCTCGGCCGCTTTGACTCGGCCGCGCATCGGACGCAGTACACGCGGCAGCACACCGAACAGTTGCCGGGAATGATCGTCAGCGTCGAGCTGTTTCAGCGCCGGCCGAACGAACTCGTGCAGCGCATAAGTACCACTGAGGGACCGGGAGGGCTATGTGGCTATAACGGAAGCCTTGCGTGGAAGTACCACGATGGGGTAGCACGGATTCTGACAGGCACGGAGGCGGATGCGCTTCGGAGTATGGCAACCTTCTACCATTCTGGAGTTCTCGGAGAGCAAACGCAGCCGAGGAAGTTGGCGCCAGGCGAACACACGGTCGGTGAAACTCAGTTTGCAGGCGAAGCGACGTTTGCTGTTTCGCTGTTACCGACCTTAGCTGCCGCCCTAGATGCCGGGCTGCCGGTCATGTATTTCTCGAAGGCGACTGGCCTCTATTTGGGCATGACATTGGGCGGCGAACGCCAGTCGTATTTCATCCGCATAACACTTCGGAACTACAAGGATTTTGGTGGACTGCTTGTTGCGACGAGCCTGACGATGTTCAGCCGAACAGGTGCCACAGAGTTCGAACACTCAGTGACTATCGATGACATTCAGTGGGACGCGCTCCCCGACAGTGCGTTTCAGTTGCCAGAGCCCGTGCGGGCGCTAGTCAAGCCTTGAGAGAAGCTGCCGTGCAATGAAATGAAGCCGGCGCTACTGCAAGCGCAGATGCGGCGATCCCTCACTCCCTCACTCCGACCGCAGCACCGTCATAGGATCGGTCTGTGCCGCCCGCCAGGCGGGCACAATGCTCGCGCCAACGCCTGCAACGATCAGCACGAGCGCGGCGATCGAAATCACGACCGGATCTCGCGCCGACGTCGCGTAGAGCAGCGACGCGATGAACTTCCCGAGCACCAGTGACAGCACGATTCCGCTCGCGACCCCGATTGCGGTCAACGCTATCGCATCACGCAGCACCAGTTGGTATGTGTCGCGCGCGCTCGCGCCGAGCGCCATGCGAATCCCGAGCTCATGCGTGCGCTGACTGAACGAATACGCGATCACGCCATAGATCCCGACCGTCGCTACCAGCAGTGCGAGAAGCCCGAACCCAGTGAACAGATATGCGCCCAGCTTCCACGGGCGAAGTTCCGGGGCGAGCGATTGCGTCATCGTCATGTAGTTGACGCTCGACGCGTTCGGCACGAGCCGGCGCAGCTCGGCGCGCGAAACGTCCTCCACCGCGCGCGATCCGCCGCCCTGCATGCGAATCACGAGTGCGCGCGGTGCGGTGGACTGGCTGTCGACGACCGCGCGCAGCGGGAGAAAATACTGCGGTTGCGCTTCTTTCTCGACGATTTCGCGCCGACGCCCGTG
>JANYIJ010000106.1 GCA_025362095.1 Gemmatimonadota bacterium
CGGTCGCCGGGCTCGCCTTCCCATATGATTGCGGCCTTGTTTCGCGCGCCGCCGAGTGCGTGACGATCGACGCAGTTCGCCGCGACGTTGAGCTTGCCGCCGATGAACCACTCGCAATGCGGCGGCTTCCAGTCGAGAACTTTCTTCCAGGGCGCGATCCAGTCGAGCGTGCCGGCCATTTTCGCCCAGTACGCCTCGGGATCGCGCTCGGCATCGGCCGCAACGTTCGGGCTTTTGATGAACGCCGCCGCGCTGAATTCCGGCGACGGCGGAAACGATCGTGTTTCGGTAAGAAGAACGTCGATGTCGCTCATACTCGGTAAAAAAACACAAAGCCACGCGTTGTGATAGTTGAGTCACGCGCTGAAATACTGCGAAAAATTGACACCGAATGCAGACTGCGTTTCGCGTCGCGCAAAAGCGATGCAGAAATGTTCGTCACACTGTGATAGTCGTGTAAGCGATTGCTAGTAAATGAGTTACAAGGTCGTCCGGTTTGGCACGCTTCTCGCCTAACTCAAAGGCAGGAAATGGAGGCTTGCTCAATCACCGCCATGCGCGGAGGACGGCATACCATGCTGATCGCAGAGAGCTACAACGAAGTTCTGATTGCTCCACCGCACCTCGACGCCGGATCTCGGCTCGACTTTCGGCGCGCTGCGCTCGAACATCTCGAACGCGTTGCTCAGCGCAACGATACGCGGGTAGTGATCGACCTCCAGCACACGACCGACATCGATGCCAGTGGCCTCGGTGTGTTGGTGCTGGTGCAGAAGCGGGCCCGCGAGCGGATGATAGCGACGAAGCTGTTGCACGCTCCGGCGGCCGTGAAGCAGATGATTGCTCTGACGAAACTGGAGTATTTGTTCGAACTAGAGGACTAACGACGGCGACTGGCAACTGGTGGCGGGTAATTTGGCGAATGGCGACTTGCGACCAAGGAGTGTTTCCCGTCGCAAGTCGCCATGTCGCCCCTCACCAGTTGCCAGTCGCCTCTCTCATTCCTCAATTATTTTCCGCCGCCACGCCGCGAGCGCCGACTCCCCCGGCAGCCGCGTCTTGATCCGCACCGCTCCCATCAGGACCGATCCCGTCACACGAATCACCGGTGCATCGGGCCCTGCGAGCCCCTCGGAGTGCGAATCGTCGAACTCGCCCATGAACGCTGTGCCGTCGCATTCCACACGCAGTCCGGGCGGAACGATCAGTTCCAGCTCTCCCATCACGATATTCACCTGGAAGTGCGTCTCACCATGGAGCATCATCGCCTCGCGCAGGTCGAATTTCGCCGCGCCCATCACGCAGATCACCTTGTTGTGCCGTGCGGGAGTCCACTGACCTTTCTTGCGCACGTTCGACATCACCACGAGATGGCGCTTGTCTTCCACCTCCGGCCGTCCAATCGGCGCCACTCCATACAGCGGCGTCGCGCCCGTCTCGTCCGGCAGAAGCGCGGGCAGCCCGGCGACCAGCGCGCGAAGCTCCGCGCTCGATTCCGCTTTGTACGCGTGCTCGCACCGCCGCTCGAGCTCCTCGGTGTCGAGATTGTCGTGCGCGAAGTGCGTGCACAGCGTCTGGATCACGCGTTCACGATCGAGTTCGAGCTCGGACATCAGGATGCTCTCCGAAGGACCAATGCGGCGTTGATGCCGCCGAAACCAAACGAGTTCGACATCACATGCTCCACGCGCGCCGAGCGTCCCTCTCGCGGCACGTAGTCGAGATCGCAGGCGGGATCGGGCGCGTCGAGGTTCACCGTCGGTGGAATCCATTCGTCGCAGAGCGAGAGCGAACAGATCGCCGCCTCGAACGCGCCGCTCGCGCCCAGTGCGTGACCATAGTAGCCCTTTGTGCCGCTCACCGGAATCTTCGCCGCACGCGCGCCGAACACCTGCTTGATCGCGAGCGTTTCGCTCGGATCGTTGAGCGGTGTCGAGCTGCCATGCGCGTTGATGTATCCGATCTCGTGGGGCTCGAGATGCGCATCATTCAGCGCGAGACGCATCGATCGCGCGGCCTGCGCGCCGGTCGGGAGCGGTGCGGTCATGTGATGCGCGTCGTTCGTGGTGCCGTATCCGCATAGCTCGGCGTAGATCTTGGCGCCGCGCGATTCTGCGCGTCCCCATTCCTCGAGCGTGAGCACCACCGATCCCTCGCCCATCACGAACCCGTCGCGGTCCTTGTCGAACGGACGCGACGCGCGCGCGGGATCATCGTTTCGCGTGCTCATCGCGCGAATCAGCGCGAACGCGCCGAAGCACAGCGGCGCCAGCGGTGCCTCGGCACCGCCCGCGAGCATGACGTCGGCATAGCCATGACGGATCTGCCGAAACGCCTCGCCGATCGCCATCGTGCCGCTCGCGCAGCTCATGGCGTTGGTGGAGTTCGGTCCGCTCACGCCGAACTCGATCGCGATGTTGCAACTCGCCGCGCCGCCAAATACGGCGAGCGCGAGCGTTGCGTCCACCGCGCGCAGTCCTGCGGTGAGAAAACGGCCGAGCTGCTCCTCCGCGTATCCGATTCCGCCGAGCGCGGTGCCCATCATCGCGCCGATGCGCTCACGATCTTCGCGCTCGAGCTGAATTCCCGAGTCCAGGAGCGCCATCCGCGCCGCGGCGACGGAGAACTGCCCGAATCGATCGAGACGTTTGGCCCGCTTCGCCTCGATGTGATCGTCGGGCCGGAAATCGTCGACCTCAGCGGCGTTGTGCGAGCGGAAGATCGACGGGTCGAAGCGCGTCATCGATCGCACCGCCGAACGCTGCGCGCGGATTCCATTCCAAAACGCCTCGCGCCCTGTGCCGACCGGCGTGATGGCGCCGATGCCGGTGATCGCAACGCGGCGCGCGGTCACGGCCGCTCTGCCACGCGCGCGAGCCCCGCGAGCGTTCGCGTCGCGATGCCGTGCACGAACACCGGTCCGATCACAACGGTCGCTGCAAATACGCCGATCAACGGCCAGTGCGGACCGTCCCATGCATGCACGAGCTCCACTCGAGTTCCTCCGTCCCGCGATTCGAACCGCCACTCAACATCCATACCCTTCGTGACGCCGCCGATGTGACGAAAGCGCACGGCTGGTGTCGCCCCGCCAATGACCTGCATCTCGGAGAGCCACCACGTGGGCCAATTGAACAGGCCGAACGGGCGATTCGCCGACATCTCGACTATTCCGCCGCCGTCGCTCGAACGCTCGCGAAACCGGACGAATCGATAGTGCGCGAGGTGAGCCGGCCAATGCTCCACGTCGCGCACGATCTCGAACACCGACTGCATCGGCGCGCGCACAAATCCGTCATCCACCGTGCGCATCGCGCGGCCGAGCGGCATCGCGCCGAGATCGTAGCGCGCGCGCACCGTTACGCCGCTCATGCCGGTGTCCAATTGGCGGTCACGCGAAAGCCTCGGCGATTGCGGACCGCCGCGCGGCATCCGGTCGCGCTGAGCACGGCGCCTGCGAGTTCGTGCGCCCGAAATCCGCGCAGCACCGAGACCACGCCGTCGTGCCGCGTGACCGGATGAAAACCCAGTGCGAAGCTCGCGATCCAAAAGCCAGCGGCTGCCGCCCATGCGCGCCGCAGATCGGCCACGATCACGCGCACGCGCGCCACGCGGTTCATTTCCGCTAGCAATCGCGCGCCATCGGCCGCTTCGAAGTGATGCAGCACCTGCGAGCAGGTCACGATGTCGATGGAGCGGTCGGCAAACGGAAGCGCGAGTGCGTTGCCCGCGACGGCGTCTCCGCTGCGCGGGCGGCTCGCCGCAGCGAGGGCTGGAATGACCTCGAGTCCCATCGTGCGCAGCGGCGCGCCCATCTTTTCCGCGGTTCGCCGCGCGCGCTCGGGGATGTCACCGGCGCCCGTGCCGACGTCGAGCAGTGTGAGTGACTCGCCGCGTGCGCGCGCCACCGCGAGCACCGGAGTGAGTTCTGCGATCACCGCGCTCGCGCCACCGAACCAGAAATTGGAGCGCGCAACGTCGCGGAGCGCCCTCGCGGCGAGCGCGGCGTCGGTCGAGGGATCGTCGAGCAGTTCGACGCCGCGTCGGCGGCCGGGCGCGAGCGCATCGGCGATGCTCACTGCACTCTCTTGTACTCGCCGCGCTGATAGACGAGTGGACATCCGGCTTCGACCGCGCTCGCCGCGGTGACTTCGCCGACGACGATCGTGTGATCGCCACCGCGGTGTCGCGCGACGATGGTGCACTCGAGATGCGCCGCCGCGCCATCGATCAGCGCGAGCCCGTCCGCGCCGCGCGAGAACTTCGCTCCGGCGAAGCGGTCCGCGCCGGGTTCGGCGAATCGTTGCGCGATCGCCGTTTGATCTTCGGAGAGCACGCTCACCGCGAAGTGTCCCGCCGCGGCGACGGCGCCTGCAATCGTCGCGTCGTCGCCGATGCACACCAGCACGAGCGGCGGCTCGAGACTGAGCGATGCGAACGCGCTGACCGTCATCCCGTAGTCGAGGCCGTCGTCGCCGCGCACGGTCACGACGGTGACGCCGGACGGAAATCGCCCAAGCGCGTGGCGGAACGTGGCCGCATCGACGTGGCTCACGCGCGCTGCCTCGACGCTAAAACGAGGTCACGAAGAACGGAGAATCGCATCAGTTCGCTCGGAGAAGAGAATCCACTGCCGACATTCACCATCAGATCGGAAAGCTCGCGACGATTGGCCACCGCGCGCACCGTGCCGTTGAGGAGCGCAGGATACGCGACGGCAAGCGCCACCACCTTCTGTACGCGCCAGGTCTCGCTAAACGCATGACGGCGCGCTCGATCGTACGCCGCGAGCGCCTCGTCCGCGACGCGCGCCGACGGCGCGCGAAGCGCCTCGAAAAGATAAGGGCCGAGTATCTCTCCGCCGCGCAGCGCCTCGAACATTCCTTCGCCGGTGAAGGGGTCGAAGAAATCCGCCGCATCGCCGACGAGCGCCGCGCCGGGCACCCACGCTTTCTTTGCATGAACGGCGAACGGACCCGTCGCCAGCGTCGGCGAACAGCGTTCGGCGTGTACAAATCTCCGCGCGATGGTCGGGTGCGCGCGGATCCACCGGTCCACGAACGCGCCAACGTCGCCGCTCGCGGCAGCGGCCGTGCGCACCGGCATCGCCATCCCGAGATTCGTCACGCCGCCGCCAACGTTCGCGAAACCGCAGTATCCGTCACGAAAAACATGCATCTCACCGGAATCACCGATCCCCTCAACGCCGGTGAAGTGGGTGATGAACCCCATGCGGCGCGGCCATCGTGCCGAGCGGACAAGTCCGAGCCGGCGCCCAACGACTGACCGCAGACCGTCCGCACCTACGACTATCGCCGCGGAAATTTCTCGCGTCTCGTTTCCCTCGCGCACGAGCACGCCGTTCACACGCCCCGTTGTATCGCGCCGCACATCGGTCACCGCGACACCTTCCGCCACCCGCGCCCCAGCAGCGCGAGCGCGATCGAGCAGGATGGTGTCGAGCACCTCTCGGCGCACTCCGATGCCGGCGTTGCGCTGGCCGCCGCATGCGCGCGTCGCGTCGAACCAGCCTTGCATCGAGTCGCCGCTCACAGCGTGAATTTCCATGCCGGTCAGATTTGTGGCGCCCGACGCGAAGATCGCATCTAGCGCGCCCATCTCGGCGAGGATGCGCCGCGCCTGCGGGCTCAGATATTCCGCACACGGCTTGCTGCGCGGAAAACGCGCGCGATCGAGCACGAGCACGTCGGCGCCGTTGCGCGCGAGCGACCACGCTGTGGCCGCTCCGGACGGGCCGCCCCCAACCACCACGACGCCTGCGTCGCTGTTCATCCGCGCGCCAGTACCCAGCCGGCCACCACAGCAATCACCGCGCCGGTGAACGTGCCGCACGCGTTCACCAGATCGTTCGACAGCCAATTGATGCCGCGCGCGTGCCGGGTGCGAAATCCGCACGCGTGGACGCGGCGCTCCGTCCAGTGACGGCAGCGGTCGCAGAAGCGCCTCGATTGGACCGTCGCGCCGATCAGCGAATCGGCGAGCCCACCGCCGAACCCGCCGATCGCAGCCGCAATGGCGAGTCGTGTGTGGTGTTGTGGTACCGAGAGCGATCCGAGCAGGGCAATGAACACCGCGCCTGCCGCCGCGGCGCCGAAGCCCGCCAGCGAGACGCCGCCCGACATGCCGGGTTCCACTTCCGCTCGAGTGGTGATCATGCGAGGCGTCCCGCCGAACAGCGTGCCGATTTCCGTGGACCACGTGTCCGACGACGCCGCGGCCAGCGCGCCGAGCGCGGCGAACGCCAGAAGCTCGCTGCGCAGGGAGGTCGAGGCGGACGCGAACAGCACGAAAAATCCGCCGTTAGCGAGCACCTGTCGCGCGTTGCGATCGGTCGTGCGCGGGAGCGTTCCCTCGGTTTTCGCCATCTTCTCGGGCTGACGCCACCGTGTCAGCAGCGAGGATGAAACGAAGAACGCGATCAGCGTCGCCGCCCACCACCATCCCGCCGCCGTCGCGAGAATGCCGCAACCGAACGCCGCCCACTGCCCGGACTCGGAGAGCGTGCGCGTTTTCCGCGCGCCGGCCGTGATGGCTCCAGCGGCCACCGCGCCGGCGAGTGCACGAATGACGACTCCCTCTTCGATGATGCAGCTCCGGATCGGGGGAAACGACCGATAAAGATACTCGCTCTAACGGCTGAGGTCGCGCTGTCCGCGACAGCGGCCATCCCTTAGGTTTGTCCGCACACATGGCCCCAACCGTCGACCCACTCCTGCCGCTCAGCCTGCTCGAAGCGGTGCGCGCGGTTGACACCCCGAGCGGAGAACACGAGGCGGAATTCGTGCATGAACTGCGCAACAAGCGGCTCGGGCTCAGCGACACCGTCTTTGCGCAAATCAAGCGCTACACCGAGGCCGTGCGCCGCAAGCAGCGACCGCCGTTCGACGAGGCCGTCGCGCTCGCAAAACTCGTCGGCCGGCGACCCGACGCTGAACCGGTGTTTCGAGAAGGCGGCCGCATTCTCGCCCGGCAGTCGTACCGCACTATCTCGCCGGTCACGCGAAAGCTCATGCTCACGTTTCCGTCGCTGCTCTCGCGCCCGATCGCGCTCCGTCATGCGCGGCGCATCACCGGGCGCTACACCGACGGAGTGATTCGTCGCGTCGGCTCCACGATTCTGCTCGAAGTCCGCAACTCGGTCACCGTCGACTCCGCGCCCAAGCTCGCCGGCTGCACCTACTATGAGTCCGCGCTGCGCGAACTGATGCAGTTGCTCGTCGGCGGCGTGGGCGCGGTGGAGCACGTGCGCTGCACCAGCCGCGGCGAAGGCGTTTGTGAATGGCGCGCGGAGTGGCGTCCCATTGGAAAGGGAACGAGGTAGGGGCTCATAACGGAGACATTTCGCAATGCTGACGCCGGAGATTCTCCCCGCGGTCCAGGCCGCCTTGGCCGAAGCGGACGTCGACGGATGGCTCCTCTACGATTTTCGCGGCGTGAATCCAATCGCGCGAGAAATGTTTCACGCGGAAGGAATCGCGTCGCGCCGCATGGTCGCGTGGGTGCCGCGCAAGGGAACGCCGGTCGCGATCACGCATGCGATCGAGCCCGACTCGTGGTCGCACTGGCCTGCCGCGTGGGAACGCCGCGTGTACTCGTCGTGGAAATCGCTCGAGTCGGAAATCGCGAGCCTGGTGCGCGGCAAGAAGGCGGCGATGGAATATTCGCCCGGCGACGCCGTGCCGGTGATCGATCGCGTTCCCGCGGGCGTCATCGAGATGGTGCGCGCGGCTGGCGCGACCGTCGTGACCTCCGCGAATCTCGTCTCGAAATTCTTCGCGGTGTGGACGGACGCGCAGCTCGCGTCGCACAAGCGCGCGGCCGAGATCATCGCGCGCATCGCGAAGGAAGCCTTCGCGCGGGCCGGCGCCAGCGTGAAGAACGGCGCCCCGCTGGCAGAGTGGCAACTGATGCAGTGGATGCAGGGTGAGTTCAAGACGAACGCGCTCTTCACCGATCACGGCCCAAACGTCTCCGCCACCGAGAACGCCGCAAACCCGCACTACGAACCGTCGGCGGCTGCGCCGCGCGTGCTGCGCGCGGGCGACACGATTCTCATCGATCTCTGGGCGATGGAGCCGAATTCGCCGTATGCCGATCAAACGTGGATGGCGTCGATCGGCGCGCCGTCGCCGAAATTCGATCTCGTATGGAAGACCGTTCGCGACGCGCGCGACGCCGCGATCGCGCTGCTGCGCCAGCGCGTCGCCGCGGGAATACCGGTGCGCGGAGCGGAAGTCGACGATGCGGCTCGCGCCGTGATCGAGCGCGCCGGATTCGGTGAGGCGTTCACGCATCGCACCGGGCATTCGATAGACGCGCGCGCCATTCACGGCGCCGGCCCGAATCTCGACAATCTCGAGACGCGCGAAGAACGCGTGCTGATTCCCGGCGTCGGATTTTCGATCGAACCCGGCGTCTATCTCAAGGGTGAGTTCGGCGTGCGCAGCGAAGTGAATGTCTATATGGGCGAGCGCGAAATCGTCGTCACGCCCCACGAGATTCAGCGAGAACTGATCATCGTATGACGGAGCTCCGCCGCGAGCTCGGATTGTTTTCCGCCGCGCTGCTCGTCGTGGGCGGGATCATCGGCAGCGGCATCTTCTTCACTCCGGCGGAAACCGCGCGCGCGCTCCCGACCGCCGGCTGGGTGCTCGGCATATGGACACTCGGCGGCTTTGTTGCGCTCGCAGGCGCGCTGACCTACGCCGAGCTCGGCGCGATGATGCCGGAAGCTGGCGGCGGATACGTGTACGTCCGCGAAGCGTTCGGCAGGCTCCCCGCGTTTTTGCTCGGGTGGATGACGCTGCTGCTCATAGCGAGCGGCGCGATCGCCGCCGTCGCGATGGGATTCGCCGGCTATCTCGAGCGGTTCATTTCCATCGACGCGGTGGGCGGACGCATCGGCGTCGCGTCGATCACGATCGTCGCGCTCACCATCACCAACTATTTAGGTGTGAAACCCGGAACGGTCACGGCGAACATCTTCACACTTTCGAAGATCGCCGCGCTGAGCGCGCTGATCGTCATCGGGCTCGCGGTTAGTCCGGGCGCGCCGCCGGCCATCGTCGCGCCCACCGCGCCGCCACTCGCGCAGGGAATCGCCGCCGCGTTCGTCGCCGTGCTGTTCACGATCGGCGGGTGGCAGCAGACGAACATGGTCGCCGGTGAAATCCGCGATCCCGAACGCACGCTGCCAAAGGCGCTCGCGGTGGGAATCGGGATCGTCATCGCCGTGTATCTCGGCGCCAACGTGGTCTACCTGAAAGTGCTCGGGCGCGACGGCCTCGCGGCGAGCACCGCCGTCGCCGCAGACACGATGAGCCGGCTGATCGGTCCGGCGGGCGCGACCGCGATCACCGTCGCAGCGATGCTCTCGATTTTCGGATTCGTGAACGTCGCGCTGCTCACCAACGCGCGCGTCCTCTACGCGCTCGGGCAGGACGGCGCGTTTCTGCCGAGCGCGGGAAAAGTCCATCCACGCTTCGGCTCGCCGCACATCGCCCTGATGATGCTCGGCGGATGGTCGCTCGTCCTTCTGCTCGCGACGCGCGGGACGATCGGCACGCTGCTGAGCGGCGTGGTGTTCGCCGACTGGATTTTCTTCGGCCTCGGCGCGGCGAGCGTGTTCGTCCTGCGCCGCACGCGTCCCGATTTGCACCGGCCGTATCGCGTGCTCGGATATCCGTGGCTGCCGGCGTTTTTTGTTCTGTCTGCCGTGGTGGGAATCATCAGCGCGTACGTGTCGGCGCTGAAAATGTCGCTCGTGGGAACGGCGATGCTCGCAGCCGGCGTAGCGCTCTACAAATGGCGGTCGACGGCCATCGCCACGAACAGCAGCGCGAGGTAGAGCAGGGAGTATTTGAAGACCCACCACGACGGCTTCTCCCATCCGCCGTCGCGAAGCTGCCTCACCTTCCACACGCCGCCGAGCAGCAGCGCGCCGAGCACGAGCGCTGAGATCAGATAGACGAGACCGAACACCCCGAAGCAGACTGGGAGGACGGTCAGCGCAACGAGCAGAAAGCTGTAGTACATCATCTGATCGATCGTCTCGCGCACGCCCCAGACAAGCGGCGCCATGGGAACGCCGGCCTTGCCGTAGTCGCCCTGCTTGTTGAGCGCGAGGGCCCAGAAGTGCGGCGGCGTCCAGTAGAAGACGATGACGAATAAATAGATGGATGCGAGGTCGACACGACCGGTCGCCGCCGCCCAGCCGACGAGCGGTGGAAACGCGCCGGCGGCGCCGCCGATCACGATGTTTTGCGGCGAGCTGCGTTTGAGCCAGCGGGTGTAGATGAAGACATAGAAATAAAATCCGGCGAGCGCGAGCGCCGCCGTGAGCACGTTTACGAAATGCGCGAGCAGGTAGGTGGCGGCGGTCGCGATGAGAATGCCGAACGCGATCACCGAGCGCGGCGACATTCGTCCGCTGGGAATCGGGCGCAGCTTGGTGCGCGCCATGACGTCGTCGATGTCGCCGTCGAGATACATGTTCACGGCGTTCGCGCCGCCGGCCATCAGATAACCGCCGATGGTCACCCACAGCACCGCGGACCACGACGGCGTTCCGGCGACGTACATCGGCGCGACGGTCGTGACGAGCAGCAGCGAGATGATGCGCGGTTTGGTGAGCGAGAGCAGGTCGGCTGCGAAACTTGGCTCGCGTTTCGCGCTGGCGATCGTCGCGGCGTCGGTCGTCACGCGCTCACTCCCGCGGGAGGAATTTTCGCGTTGAAGTTGAACGTTCCGGCGTGCATCGCATGCCAGGTCCAGAAGAGCAGGCCCGCGAGGCATAGCGCCGGCAGCAGAGCGAAGGTCCACTCGAGCAGCGATCCCGATCCGGGCGGTCCGATCTTCATTCCGCGACGAGTCGAGCGCAGGATGAAGAACTGTGCGACTGCGATGACCGCGGCGGCGGCCCCGAAGAGGAATTCGGCTAGAGTGGTTGGCATTGAGAGATGAAAGTTCGCGGAGTGCGGAGGTGCAGGGAAGTGGATGAAGAGTCTGGTCTCTCCGTAAGTCAGGAGTGGCCAGACACACTCCCTCTCGCCAATCCGCATCGTCCGCCATAAGGTTGTTGAATGACCGAACCCGCCCCCGCCCGGAACGAACTCGCCCGCAAACTCGGCCTCTGGTCAGCCATCGCCGTCGTCATCGGCTCGACGATCGGATCCGGCATCTTCCGCTCTCCCGCCGGCATAGCCGCAAAACTGCCCGGCCCGCTGCCGATGATGGCCGTGTGGATCGCCGGCGGAATCTTCGCGATGTGCGGCGCCCTGACGATGGCCGAAGTCGCGAGCGCGCTGCCGCGGACCGGCGGACTGTATGTGTTTTGCAAAGACGCGTGGGGCGATCTCGTCGGCTTTCTCTTTGGGTGGGGCCAGATCTCGATGATCCGTGCAGCGTCGCTGGGCGGAATCGCGATCACTTTTTCAGAGTATTTCTTCCGCGTGCTGGGCCTTAATCCGCTCGCGCCGGAGAACGTGTCGATCGTGCACTGGACTGCGGCTGGGGCGATCGCCCTGACCGGCGGTTTCAATTATGTGGGTGTTCGTTTCGCGGCGAACGTCAACAACTTCACCGTCATCGCGAAGTACGGCGGCCTGCTGTTCATCATCATCGTGGCGCTCGCGCTCGGGCTTCCCGCGAACGGACTTTCGCATTTCACACCGGCCGTCCCGCCCGGAAGCTTCACGCTGCCGGCCTTCGGACTCGCGCTGGTCTCGACGCTGTGGGCGTTCGACGGATGGGCCGATCTCGCGTATAACGCGGGCGAAGTGAAGGATCCCGGCCGCAACCTTCCGCGTGCGCTGATCGGCGGAACGCTTGCAGTGCTCGGCATCTATCTCGCGGCGAATCTCGCGTATATGGCGGTGCTGCCGATCGAGGAAATACGGACATCAAAACTGGTCGCCGCAGATGTCGCGCAGCGCGTGATCGGCGCCGGCGGCGTGACGTTCGTCGCGATCACCGTGATGATCTCGACCTTTGGAACGCTCAACACCGTGCTCTTCACCAGCCCGCGCGTCTTCTTCGCGATGGCCGACGATGGATTGTTTTTCAAGCCCGTGGCAAAGGTGCATCCCAAATTTGGGACGCCATACGTGGCGATCACCGTGGTCGCGGCGCTCGGCATGGTGTTCGTACTCCTGCTGCCGTTCGAGTCGCTCGCCGACACGTTCGTGACTGCTTTCCTCCCGTTTTACATGCTCGCGGTGGCGGCGGTATTCAAACTTCGCGGTACGCCCGGATACAATCCGACCTTTCGCGTTCCGCTGTATCCCGTGGTGCCGCTGTTGTTTATCGTCTCCGTGCTCTACCTGCTTGGCAACGCCATAGTTCAAGAATCGAGCCGCATGAGCACGCTTGCCGTTCTTGGAGTGCTAGCCGCCGGAATTCCCGTCTACTATTTGACGGTGGGCCGCGGAAGACAGCGGACGAATTGAATTCCGCCCGTGCAACGGCCGGCTGCGGATGCCTCCACGATCGAAATGTCAAGAAGCGTGACGCGCCGGTTACGAAAAAAATCGTTGACCGAGTGGCGCGACGGCGTGTAAGTTTTGCCCACTGACTGCGGCCCACCTCCTCATCAGGACCAAGCAACATGAGAAGATTTGTCTACAAGACGTTCGCCGTTGCGTTCGTCGCGCTCATTGCGTTCGCGGCAACTGCATCGGCCCAGGTCACCACCGGCGCGATTGGTGGCACGATTTCTGACGAAGCCGGCAAACCGATGCCGGACGTGCAGGTTCGAGTCACCAACACGTCGACTGGCTACAGATCGACGGGGACATCCCGCGGCAATGGCCGCTATCTCGTCGCCAACCTCGACGTCGGCTCCATGTACACAGTGGAAACTCGTCGTATTGGCTTCGCGCCGATCACGCGCGACAATGTCGTCGTGACCCTTGGCGAAACCACCACTCAGGATTTCACGCTGCGCTCGCAGGCCGTGGCGCTCGGCGCGATCACGGTGACGGCCGACCCGTCCAACGTCTTCACCGCGTCTCGAAACGGCGCGGAGAGCGAGCTCAGCGCCAATCAGATCAGCCATCTGCCCACGCTCGGCCATGACATCACGAGTCTCGTGAAGTACACGCCGCAGGTGAATTCGAATACCGGCGGCGGCCCGTCGGCGGGCGGACAGTACAATCGCTACAACAACTTCACGATCGACGGCGCCAACCAGAACGACGCGTTCGGTCTTGCCTCGAGTGGCGGCGTTCCCGGCGGTGCATCGGGCGCGCACGTCATTTCAATGGACGCGGTGAAGGAGTTCCAGGTGCTCATGGCCCCGGCCGACGTGCGCCAGGGCAACTTTACGGGCATGGCCGTGAACATGGTCACGAAGAACGGCACCAACAAATGGACCGGCGGCGCGGGATACTCCTACCGCGACCCGAACTTCGCGTCGAACCAGTCGTTCATCAAGACCGCCAACCTGAAAGTTTCGCAGTTTGGCTTCTTCGTTGGCGGGCCGATCATCAAGGACAAGCTCCACATCTTCATCGCGCCTGAGTTCCAGACGCGAAACAGCCCGGCTGGCGGCACCTACATCGGCGCCGCGCTCACCGATCCCGGCCTCATCAGCGTCGACTCGGTCAACCGCATCGTCAATTTCTTCAACGCGAAAGGCATCGACGTCGGCAACGGCAACCAGGTTCAGGTGCAGAACCCGCTGAAGAACCTCATGGGTCGCGTCGACTACCTGGTGAACGACAACAATCGTTTTGTCTTCCGCACGCTGTACAACACCGCGCAGAGCACGAGCTTCTCGCGCAGCAACTCGACGTTCAACGCGTCGCCGACGGTGCAGAGCTCGGGATTCCGGCTCACGTCGAACGGCTTTACGGGACAGAACACCAACGCCTCGCAGACGGCGTCGCTCTACACGCAGCTTTCGGGCGGCAAGACGAACGAGTTGTTTGCCGGCTACAACACGATCGACGACATCCGCATTCTCGGCGGCGCACAGGCCCTGCCGGAAATGAGCCTCGCTGTGGTCCCGCTCTCCGGCGGCACGCCTATCGCCGTGACGTTCGGCTCGGAGCAGTTCTCGCCGGGCAACGCGCTCAACCAGAAGATCATTGAGATCGCCGACAATCTCTCGGTGCCGATCGGCAACCATAACCTGCTCTTCGGCGCGCGCTACGAGCACACGAACATCTACGACAACTTCCCGCAGCAGTCTGACGGCGTGTACAAGTTCGCGAACATCGCGGCGCTCGAAGCCGGCACGCCGCTGTCGTACGCGGTCGGCTATGCGAACGGCGGCGTGGGCTACGCCAAGTTCAACGCGCAGCAAATGTCGCTCTACGCGCAGGATCAGTGGGACGTGACGAGCCGTTTCCGGCTCACCTACGGCCTTCGCATTGATCTGCCGAGCCTGCTTGATCACCCGGTTCGCAACGACTCGGTGGTTGCGCAGTACGTGAAGGCCGGGCTCGATCCGTTATACACGGACGCGAATCCGAAGACGCAGATACTCTGGTCGCCCCGCATCGGCTTCAACTGGGATCCCACGGGCGATCGCATGAACCAAGTGCGCGGCACGATCGGTCTCTACACCGCAGTCGCGCCGTGGATTCTGCTCGGCAACGCGTTCCAGGGCACCGGTCTCGGCTACGTCTCGCTCGCCTGCACCACTGCAGCCACGGCGCCGGCTTTCACCACCGACGTGACCAATCTGCCCAAGTCGTGCGCCGGACAGGCCGCGCCGACGCCGGGCAATGCGGGCACGACGGTGCTCAACGCGAACGACCCGAACTTCAAGTACCCGCAGTCGTGGGTGATCTCGGCCGGCTTTGATCGCCAGCTGCCCTGGGGAACCGTCTTCACGTTCGACGCTCTCTATCGCCACGCGTATAACGGCGTGATGATCATCGACAAGAACCTCAAGGGTCCGCGCACCGTCGGCGGCGCTACGTATACGGACATCAACGGTCGCGTGCTCTATGCCGACACGATTCTCGCGAGCGGCGTTGCGCAAAGCGCGGGACAGAAGGTGATCAACTTCCTCGGTGGCCCGGCCGTCGCCTTCAGCCAGGGCGCCTACTACGTCACCAACGAGAACACGGATTACAACTACACGCTCACCGGCCAGCTGAAGAAAAAGTTCTCCGACGCGCTCGAAATGAACGTGTCGTACACGCGCATGAAGGCGATGGACGTCCAGAGCCTCACATCGGATCGCGCCGTGTCGAACTTCCAGAACGGCCGCAGCTACACGGGGCAACAGACCGACATGACGCCGGGCACCTCCGCGTTCGAGCGCCCGAATCGCTTCATGTTCTTCGGCACCTACACGTTGCCCTGGAAATCGACTGATTTCTCGTGGTACTACGAGGCGATGTCGGGCTTCGCCATGTACTACACGGTGAGCAACGCCGACCTGAACGGCGACGGCATCACGACGAACGACGCGATTTATGTCCCGACGGGTTTAACCGATCCGAAGGGCTGGCAGTTCGCGAACCGCGGGAGCGGCGCGTCGCTCGTCACGGGCGCGGCGCAGGCGACGGCGTTCGACGCCTTCATCACAGCGAATCCCTGCCTCAACAAGCAGCGCGGGCAGATCATGGCGAAGCAGTCGTGCACGACGCCGTGGCAGGACCGCGCCGACGTCTCGATCCAGCAGCGTTTCCCGGGCTGGGCCGGTCAGCGTCTCACCGCGCAACTCGACATTTTCAACGTCGCGAACATGATCAACAACCAGTGGGGCCAGATCAACGGCGCCACGCTGAGCGGCTTCCCGCAGCAGGGCATCCTGCAGTCGGTGGGCCGCAGCGCGGGCCCGATCAATACCTCGGTCCCGATCGTCAACTTCAGTTCGTCGATCATGGCGAACGTGCAGCCGACGGCGCGTTACAACGGAGCGTTCTTCGCATCGCAGACGTCGGCATCGAACTTCTACTCGATGCAGCTGACGATGAAGTACAGCTTCTAGACCGAAGACCGAAGACCGAAGTCCGAAACAGCAGGACGGGGGGCGGCAGATACTCTGCCGCCCCCCGTTCTTTTGCCGTTTCGGTCT
>JANYIJ010000109.1 GCA_025362095.1 Gemmatimonadota bacterium
GGTCTGCGTTCGCAGATCGGCTTGGCGAACGTCGTGATGATGCGGGGCAATCTTCCGAAGGCGGATGAGATTCTCGCCGGCGTCACGGCGGACAGTGAAGTCGCTGCATGTGTTGATGTGCAATCAACCGCGCTTCACACCCGGTCGGCGGTCGCGCAGCGTCGCGGCGAGCTCCACCGTGCGGTCTGTCTCGCGTACGACGCCATGAAAATTTGCCCGTCGCCAAGCGAGCGAGACAGAATCCTCGGCGACATCGGCGCGTATTTCATCGTGCTGCAGCGCTTCGACGCGGCGCGCGACGCGCTCATGATTCTTGATGCGACGGCCGCTACGCAGATTGTTCGTATCAACGCGCGAGTGAACTTGATGGTAATTGCGGCGCGCGCAGGCGACCAAAAGTGCTTCGTGGAATCGCGCGCGCGAATCGAGAGCGCGGCGCTGATGCCCGAGACGCGCGTCAACTTCTTGATCGAAAGCGCTCGCGGCCTGCGTCGTTTCGGCGAGTCGGAAAGCGCTCGTCCGATGCTGGTCGAAGCTCGCGAGTTGGCGGTAGCGCACGGATTCAGCCGCTCAATTTTTGAGGCGGAAGCGATGCTCGAAGCGCGCGAGGTCGAAGTCGAAGCGACGAGCAGCGGGATCCCGGAAAATTGGGAAGCCGCCGCAGGCGTCGAGCTGGAACTCCGAAAGATGGCGCTGGCCGTCTCGTAATCGAAGAGACGACCAGTTTTTCAAATCAGTTCGTTAGCAAGTGCTGCTGCTGCTGACAACAACATCGCAGCCCTTGGGCGCGGTCGGCGAGGAGCAAGCGGCGGCGGCAATGACGGCGGCGGCGGAGACCAGCAGGGCGATCGAGCGGCGGATCGTCATTTGAAATGCCTCAGTAGTTTGGTTGGCGGGTGAATAACTGAAGAACGGAAGCTATGTGATCTTTATTGGACACATAGGTACCTTTTGTGCCAATAAACCTTGCTTTTGTGCCAAACATGTAATCATTTTGTCCCCAATCGCTTAGCCCACCCTTATAGACAGGTTACAGCCACCAACCAAATGCACGTCGCCGCCTGCGTCCAGCCTGCCAAACTCTCCCGCCTGCAAGGCGCGGCGGGAGACCGGCATCGCGTGCATGCGGCACTCGACTGGGCGCACGCAGACGCCATCATCCGCCGGCAACCCGTAGACGTGCTCGTCGTCGACCCGCAGTTCGATACACCAGCAGAAGCCCGCTCCGACCGAATCCGCGCCATCAGAAACCGGTACCGGTCGCTCCCGATGATCGTCTATTCGACGCTCGCGGCGCAAACGTTGCGCCCGCTCGTCGAACTTGGACGTGAAGGGGTTGAGCAGCTCATCCTTTTCGGCCTCGACGACGACCCCCCGCACCTCCGGCAAATGCTGGAGCGTCAGCCTGGGATCGTGCTCTCCGAACGCCTCCTGAGTCACCTCGAGCGCCCCCTGAGCCGCGTCCCGGGCTCGGTCTCCGCCGCGCTCGAACGGCTCATCCGCAATCCGTGCGTGTTCCGCGGTGTCCCCGATCTCGCGGCCTCCGCCGGCGTGGCCAGGCGGACGCTCTACCGGTTCTTCGAACGGGCCGGCCTGGTGACGCCACGCGAGTTAGTCGCGGGCGCGCGCCTGCTCCGCGGTTACGCCTTTCTTCGCGTGCCAGCGTATTCGCTCGACGCGGTCGCCGAGCACGTTCGCTTCACCGACGCCGACGCGCTCACGAAGGCCATGAAGTGGGGCGTCGGAATGACGCCCGGACGCGCCCGCGACAGGATGGGACCGGATGAGTTCGTCGCGCGCCTCGCCGCGCGCCTCGCGCCGCACGCCGATTTCAACGCGCCGCACTACTGGTTCGCCTCGCATTCGAGCGGGGTCGCCAATGCGTGATTGGATCGCGACTCCGGGAAGTCCCCGCATCCTCATCGTCGACGACGAGCCGGCGATTTGCGCAGCGCTCGTGCAGGTGTTGCGCCGCGCCGGATTCGACCCGATCACCGCGCACGGCACGCCAGAGGCCGAGTCACTGCTTTCCGATTCGATCTCGGCGATGCTGCTCGACCTGCGCATGGCGCACATGCGTGGCGACGTGTTCTACTTCCTCGCGTCCGCCCGCCACCCGCGACTGCGCCGAAATACGATCTTCATGACGGGTGACATCTCGCCCGACGGTGAGCGTCTGATCAATCAGACCGGCTGCAGCGTGCTCTGGAAACCGTTCCACAATACCGTGCTCGTCGACGCGGTGCGCGCACTTCTCGCCGACCGCACCGGGACGCAGGCCGTCGCGCGCTGACGATCGTTCGCGCGCAGCGGGCCCTCTACAACGACCAGTTTTTTAGCGTTTTCAGCGCGGTCTCGAGAGCGGCGCGCTGTGCGGGCTGCGTGGCTGTCGAGAGTAATTTTTCGTAGGTCGTAATCGCGAGCTTGAGAGCTACGGGATCATTCTCCGCGCCCGCGAGGGCTGCGGCGTTGTCGGCCAGATTTGCCTTCGCCAGCTCGTCATCCGGAAATCGCTCCGTAATCTGCTGCCAGCGCTTGACGCGCGACCTCGGTGATGCCTCAGAGAGGGCCCAAAGATGCCAGGCCGCGCGATTCGATGGATCGGCCGTGAGCGCGCGCGACGCGAGTTCAGAGACCACTTCGGGACCGCGGCCCGTGAGCCAGTACGCGTTCGCAAGTGTTACGATCGCGCGCGCGTTCGCGGGCTCGCGCTGCACGATAACTTCGTAGATCGGCCCGGCGACTTCGTGCATTTCGCGGTACGGTTCCACGGCGTTCACCAAGTCAGCGGTCGCTGCGCCAGCCGCAAGCTCGGCGAGACCGCCGAGCAGTCGCGGAACATCGCCGCGCTGATGATATTCGTGCACGACCGCGTCAAGCTTGGCGCGAACGTCGCTGGTTTCAGTCGAGGACTTTTGCGTGACCATGATGAAATCTACCGAGCGCAATCCGGCGGTGCAGTGGTGAAAGGGCGGATGAAAGATTGAGCGCGCTGCGACTCATCGTCGTCGGAACCGACGCCGCGTTTGCGGGCGCGATTCGCGAAGTGATCAGCGTGCAGCTGCCGGAGTCGGTCGCGGAGACGCTCGATCCCGCGCATCTCAAGTCACGTCCGCTCGCAGACGGTCTGGTGATCGACGGACGCACGGACGCGGCGCAGGCCGCGGCGCTCGCCGCGCGGCTGCGCGCGATGGGATTCGCCGGCGCGCTCGTGGTCCTGTCTGAGGGCGACACGGCCGCCGCGCTCGCTGCGGCCGGTGCGGCGCAGGCTTCACCGCACGAACTCGCGGGCCAGCTCGTCGCGCATCTGGCCGAACAGCTTTCGCTCGCCGGGAGCGAACATTCCGCGCAGATCATGCGCGCGCGGCGGCTCGTTGCGGCGGGTGAAATCGCGATGCGGTTTCAGCACTCGCTCAACAATCCACTCGCCGGAATTCTGGCGGAAGCGCAGCTGATGCAGCTCGACTCGCTGCCGCCGGAGCAACTTGCCGCCGTGGAGCGAATAATCGGCCTTTGTCGTCGTATCATCGAGCTGGGCAAGTCGCTCGATGGGATGGGAGAGCGTAAATAGACCCACCGTTGCCCGGTCAACCTCCCGGCTTGACCTTGCGCGGGAGAGGCCTGCAACACATACTCAACGTGTCACCCGCCCACTGTTGTTTTTGTTGTTGGGCGCCGGGGTGGTTTTCATCGCCGGACCGCGTGTGAGTATTCCACGCTAGTGGCGGCCCGAGGCGAGATCGCGCCAAGAACATCTCCGATTTTTCTTACAATCCTGTTCCACACAATTCATGAACGAACGCCGACGTCCGCATCGTCGCGGCCGCAGTTCCCGCCCACGCGGGAACCCATCGAACGAGACATTTAACGAGGCGGATCCGTATCGCGATCCGTCCGAGCCCTCCGCCGAGCCGGCAGCGCCGGCGGCGATGGAGGGTCCGCCTACGTCTCCAGCGCCTTCAGGCGGAGACAGCGTCGAGAACCTGCCGCCGAACGGCGGCGAGTCCGGCCAGCCACCTCAAGCCCCGCGTTTCGATAGCAGCGGCGGCCCGCCCAATCAGAACTACAACAACAACGGTCCGAGGCATCACCAGAACGACAACAATCAGCAGGGCGGCGGAAGCCGCCGCGGACGCCGTAACCGGCGCGGACGACAGCGGCAGGGACAGGGCGGCGGCGGCGGTGGTGGAGGCGGAAACGCCGAGCACCAAGCGATCTCGGGTCCGCCGCCGGTCATCGTTCCGGATGGCGCAACAGAAGGCTGGTTCGACGCATCCAGGGACGCGGGCTTCATTCGCCGCGCCGAAAACAGCTACCTCGCCGATAGCGGCGATGCGTACGTCGGATCCCACCTCATTCGCCAGTACGGCATCCGCCGCGGTGACCTCATCAGCGCGACGACCGGACGCGATCACCGCGGCCGCCTCATGGCCGCGGAAATCACGACGATCAACGGCGACGATCCGACGCTCGCGCTGCGTCGCGCCGACTTCAACACGCTTACGGCGAGCTACCCCGAGCGGAGGCTCACCCTCGAAACCGGCCGGCCTTCCAAGGGCGGGCCCGAGCTCACGCGGCGCGCGATCGATTTGATCGCGCCGATCGGATACGGACAGCGCGCACTGATCGTCGCGTCGGCTCGAGCCGGAAAGACGATGCTGCTGCACGCGATCACCGAGGGCGTGGCGATCAATCATCCGAACGCGACGCTGCTGATCCTGCTCGTGGACGAGCGTCCTGAAGAAGTCAGTGAAGCGATTTCGTGGGGCGTCGGCGAAGTGATTGCGTCGAGCTTCGACCAGCCCGCCTCGCGGCACGTCGAAGTGACGGAGATGGTGCTCGAACGCGCGCGCCGGCTCGTCGAGCAGGGGAAAGATGTGGTGATCGTGCTCGACTCACTCACACGCATGGCGCGCGCGTTCAACACATCGGAGCGCGGCACAGGCCGCACGCTCTCGGGAGGACTCGATTCCTCCGCGATGGCAAAGCCGAAAGCGTTCTTCGGATCGGCTCGCTCGATAGCTCCAGAGCACGGTGGAGGCTCGCTGACGATCATCGCGACCGCGCTCGTCGAGACGGGATCGCGGATGGACGACGTGATCTTCGAGGAATTCAAAGGCACGGGCAACTGCGAGATCAAGCTCGATCGGTCGCTTGCAGAGAAGCGAATTTTCCCCGCGTTCGATATCGGCACGAGCGGCACGCGCCGCGAGGAAAAACTGTTCAGTCCCGAGCAGCTTCCGGCGATCTACACGCTGCGGCGCGGACTGCAGCAGATGCCGCCATCGTCGGCGATGGAGTGGCTGATCAAGCGGATCGCGGCCACGACTTCAAACGACGCGCTGCTGCAGGGGCTGTAACAACGGCGACAGGCAACAGGCGACGGCGTTCGTTACGCTGAGTATTCGTCGAGCAGCATCGCCATCGCGCGCAGGCCGCGCCGCACGTTGTCGACCGAGATCCACTCGTCCGGCGCGTGAGCGTTTTCGCCGGGAAGTCCGAAGCCGACCAATAGCACGGGCGCCTTCAGCACGCGTTCGAAATCGCCAACGACCGGTATCGAGCCGCCCTCGCCGACGATCACCGGCTGGCGTCCGAACGCGGCGCCGAGCGCGCGCCGGCATGCATCGAAGATTTTTCCGTCGAGCTCTGCGGCCCACGGTTTTCCGCCATGGCGCGCTTGCACGTTCACCGTGACGCCCGCCGGCGCGAACTTTTTCACGTGTGCCCTGAGCAGCCGCTCTATCACCGCGGGATCCTGATCGGGCACCAGTCGGCAGCTCACTTTCGCCATCGATAAACCCGGCAACACGGTCTTCGCGCCCTCGCCAGTGTAACCGGAAAGCATGCCGTTCACGTCGAGCGCGGGACGCGTCCACAGTTTCTCCAGCGTCGTCTTCCCCGCCTCGCCGCCGAGCGCCTTCACGCCGACTTCTTTTTTGAACTTCGCGTCGCTGAACGGAAGTTTCTTCATTCCCTTCAGCACCGCGGCGGGGAACGGCCGAACGCGGTCGTAAAATCCCTTGATCGCGATCTTGCCGCGCTTGTCATGAAAGGTCGTGAGGATGTGCGCGAGCGCCAGCGCGGGATTGACCACCGCGCCGCCGTACATCCCGGAGTGCAAATCCGACGACGGCCCGCGCACGGTGATCTCGAAATACGCGAGTCCGCGCAGCGAACTGAGGATCGATGGAATTCCGGGCGCGAACATCGACGAATCTGAAATCACCACGGCGTCGCAGGCGAGTCGCTTCGCATGCTGCTCCACGAACGGCGCGAGATGCTCGCTGCCGATCTCTTCCTCCCCCTCGGCGAGCACGATCACATTCACGGGCAGCGTTCCGCGGACGGCGAGCTGCGCCTCGAGCGCCTTCACGTGAATCCAGAGCTGGCCTTTGTCGTCGACCGAACCGCGCGCGAAAAGTTTTCCGTCGCGCACCTGCGGATCGAATGCGGGCGAAGTCCAGAGCTCGAGTGGCTCCGGCGGCTGCACGTCGTAGTGACCGTACACGAGGACCGTCGGCGCGCCCGGTGGCGCCATGCGCCATTCGGCGAGCACCAGAGGATGGCCGGCGGTGGGAATCGTCTCGGCGGTGAATCCGATCTTCGCGAGTTTTTCATGCAGCCACGCCGCAGCGCGGCGCGTGTCGGCGTCGTGCTCTGAGCGCGCGCTCACGCTCGGTATTCTCAGAAATTCGTTGAGCTCGTCGAAAATTCGCGAATCGTTCTTCGAGAGCCAGGCGTCGAGGTCGGCGGGAACTTTGGAAACTTTGGGAACTTTGGGAGCGGGCATGGTCAGTGCGTCCAGGGAAATGGTTGGTTCCGCAGCGGCCACTCGCCGTTCCAACGGGAGAGAAACCAGAGCCGCTTGCGCGTGACGAAGTCGTCGCCGCGCATCAGCGCGACGCTCTCGCCGGAATCGATGTGAAAGCAGCACGCGAGTTTGCGGATCTCGCGCGGTTCTCCTTTTTGCTCGTCGAGCACGAGGATCAGCCCCGCGCCGGGCAACGCATGTTCGCTGAACGTCGTCCACAAATCATATTGATTCGCGCGGCCGATGAGATTCAGTGAATACACGCGCGGATGCGATTTCAAATGGTACGCGAGTTCGCTCGCATCCTGATACCGCTCGGCGGCAACGAGGAGCTCGTTTCCGGCATTCAATGAGCGCGTGCTCACCGCGTCGAGGTGCTTGTCGACGACGGTGCCGAGCAAATCCCAGCCGTACGCTTTGGCGATCTGGTCGCGGTCGGCGCGGAGCGGGATGATCGGATACAGCGCGTGGATGCACACGATCGCGGACAGCACGCCGCCGAGCACGAGTCCGCGCGACAGCCAGCGCTCGGAGCGATCGGTGTCCACGGGCTCGGTCGCGAGGAGGATTATCGCAGGTATCCATGCGATGGCCGGCCAGTTCGCTTCGGCTCGGCGATGCGTCGCGCTGTAGACGAAGAACGCGAGGCAGCACGCGGCGGTCACGCCGAGCACGAGGCGAATGCCGTCCGGCGTGGGTTCGAACGCGCGTTTGATCGCGCGCGCCACGTAGAAAAAGAGAATCGGCGAGAGCAGCCCGATCTGGCCGCCGAGCAGCTCGAGCTCGCGGTTGAGCGCCGCGAGAACTCCGCCCTGCGGCTCGCCGAGCCCGTGCCCGAGCTGGAACTCGAAGGAGACCCAGTCGTGCCGCCAGTTCCAAAAGAGCACCGGAGCGAGCACGAGCGACGCGACGGCCACCGCGAGATACGGTCCGCGCTCGCCGAATTTGTTTTGGAGGCGCGGGTGCAGAATGCAGGCGAGCGCGATCGCGGCGGGCACGAGAATCGCGGTGTACTTCGACGCCATCGCGAATCCGATCGCGAGACCCGCGATGAGCCACCATCGAACCGACGGTCGCGCGTCTTTCGCGTCGGAAACGTTCAGCGCGCGCACCACTGCATAGATCGTCCACGATTCGGCGCACAACATTGGTGCGTCGGGCGTGGCGAGAATCAGGCCGACGGCGGCGAGCGGCATGCAGGAGAGCAGCAGGACTGCGAGTTTTGCCGCGCCGTCGCCGGCGAGTTCACGCGCGGTGAGCGCGACGGCGTAGATCGCGCCGGTGCCGGCGAGAATCGAAAAGAAGCGGACGCCGATCGCGTGAGAGCCGAAAATCGCCGTGCCTGCGCGGACCAGAACCGCGATCATCGGCGGGTGGTCGAAGTAGCCGGGCATGAGGGTGCGTGACCAATCCCAGTAGTACGTCTCGTCGGGAAAGAGCGGCACGAAAGCGCCGATCGCGAGGCGCAGCAGCGTGGTGCCGGCGAGGATGGAGAGCGATTGGCGCCAAGCTTTGGAATGAGGCACTTCCAAACTTACTGCTAGAAAGGAGTGGGAGTGTAAGTCGGCGGGATGAGTACGAGAAAGTAGTTCGGAGTCTAAGTGGGAGTGCGAGTACACGTGGGAGTGGGAGTTCTCGCTCGCAACTCCCGACTCACACCTCAACTCCGTCTCGCTCGCAACTCCGACTCACACTTCGACTCCGACTCTCTCTTGAACTCTCACTCAATCTCATACTCCGAACTACTTTCTCGTACTCATCCCGCCGACTTATACTCCCACTCCGCTCTGCCGTGCCGAACCGCCTCAGCACCGAAACCAGCCCGTACCTCCTTCAGCACGCCGATAACCCTGTGGACTGGTTTCCATGGGGACACGACGCGCTCGAGAAGGCGCGCGCCGAGCAGAAACCGATCCTGCTATCCATCGGCTACGCGGCATGCCACTGGTGCCACGTGATGGCGCACGAGTCGTTCGAGGACGCTGCGACCGCGGAACTGATGAACGCGCGGTTCGTCTGCATAAAAGTCGATCGCGAGGAGCGGCCTGATCTCGATTCGATCTACATGCAGGCGGTACAGGCGATGACAGGACAGGGCGGCTGGCCGATGACAGTATTTCTGACGCCGGCGGGCGAGCCGTTCTATGGCGGGACGTATTTCCCGCCGGAAGACCGCCACGGAATGCCGGGCTTTCGGCGGATCCTCACCTCGGTTTCCGACGCGTTTCAATCGAAGCGAGCTGACGTCGCGAACGCCGTTCAGGCAGTCCGCGAGATGTATGCAGCATCGGGAGCGACGATCAGCGTGACGTCACCGCTCACGGCTGAGACGCTCGACCGCGCCGTGCGCGATCTCTTCGCGCGATTCGAGCCCATGATGGGCGGGTTCGGCGGCGCGCCCAAGTTTCCGCACACAATGGCGCTCGATTTCCTGCTGCGCCGCTGGGCGCGCACGGGTGATGAACACGCGCTGCACCTCGTAAAGCATTCGTTCTTGCAAATGGCGCGCGGCGGGATCTACGATCAAGTCGGCGGCGGATTTCACCGCTACGCGGTCGATGCGCGATGGCTCGTGCCGCATTTCGAGAAGATGCTCTATGATAACGCGCTGCTCGCGCGGCTCGGCGCGCATCTGTTTCGAGCGACGACCGATGAAGAAGTGAGGCGCGTGACCGAAGAGACACTGCAGTGGGTGATCACCGAGATGACCGACGCCGGCGGCGGCTGGTACTCCTCGCTCGACGCGGACAGCGAGCACGAAGAGGGAAAGTTCTACGTGTGGTCCGCCGCGGAGTTCAATGAGCTTCTCGGCGACGAATCGGCGGCGGCTTCAGCGCACTGGGGCGTCACGGCCGGCGGAAATTTCGAGGGCGCAAACATTCTCAACGTTCGCAGTGACGGTCCGCCGATCGATGAGAAAGTGCTGCGCGACTGGAAGGCGCGCCTGTACGCCGTTCGCGCAAAGCGCGTATGGCCGGCGCGCGATGAGAAAGTTCTGGCGTCGTGGAACGGCTTGATGCTGCGCGCGATGGCGGAAGGTGCGCGCGTGTTTGCGCGGGCGGAGTATGCAGCCGCCGCGCTCCGAAACGGAGAGTTCCTCTGGCGCGAGATGGTGCGGGAGGGCCGCGTGTACCGCACCCACACGCGCGGAGAGACACGCATCGCCGGATTTCTCGAGGATCAGGCCGCCGTCGCGCTTGGATTTCTCGCGCTGCAGCAGTTCACGCTCGACCGCGTTTGGTTCGATCGCGCCCTCGAGCTCACCGACGTTTGCATCGCGAAATTCGGTGACGGCGAGACCGGACTGTTCTACGACACCGCGTCCGACGCGGAGGCTCTCGTGACGCGGCCGCGTGACATCACGGACAACGCGACACCGGCGGGATCGTCGCTTGCGGCGGAGCTCCTGCTCATGATCGCCGAGCTCACCGGTGACGTGTCGTACCGGGTTCGGGCCTCGCGCATTCTCGATTCCGCCACTGAACCAATGGCGCGTTACGCGACGATGTTCGGGCACCTGCTATCAGCCGCGGATATGGCGATCGACGGCGGAAAATGGACAGACTTCGTCTGCGGGCCCAGCGGCTGCGCGCTGCCAGCCGCCGGCGTCACTCGAAGTCGAGCGCCAGATTAAGCGCCGGCGCCGAGTGCGTCAGCGCGCCCACCGAGATTCGATCGACCCCGGTCTCCGCGATCGCGCGCACGGTGTCGAGGCGCACGCCGCCGCTCGCCTCGGTGACACAGCGGGATTTCGCAATGGCGACGCACTCGCGCATCGCCTCGTGCGACATGTTGTCGAGCAGGATGCTCTCCGCGCCCGCATTCACGGCGGCGCGCGCCTGCTCCGGCGTCTCAACCTCGATCTGCACGGGCGTGCCGACGGGCGCATACTCGCGCACGCGTTTGATGGCGAGCGCGATGTCGCCGTCTGCTGACGCGAGATGATTGTCCTTGATGAGCACCGCGCCGGCGAGATCCGAACGGTGGTTCACGCCGCCGCCGCAGCGCACCGCGTACTTCTCGAGGCGCCGCCAGCCTGGGAGCGTCTTGCGCGTGTCGACGATCGCGGCGCGCGTGCCGCGCATGGCCTCGACGAACTTGTGCGTGAGCGACGCGATTCCAGACAGATGCTGCAGGAAGTTCAGCGCCGTGCGCTCCGCGGCCAGCACTCCGCGCGCATGACCTGAGAGGAAGAGCACGGTTTCGTCGCGCTGCATCATCTTGCCGTCTTCGGCGTCGACGCGAATCTCGACTTTTTCATCCAACAGCCGGAACGCGGCGAGCGCGAGGGGCACGCCGGAAATCACGCCGGGTTCGCGGGCCACGAGCCGCGCACGCGCGCGCCGCGTGGGGAGCACGGTGGCAAGCGTCGTGATGTCTTCGAACGCCTTGTCTTCGTCGAGCGCGGCCTGCACGAGCGCGATCAAGCCGGCCTCGCTCAAGGGGAAGCCAGCGAACCCGAAGTGTGGCGCTTCGAATGGCGTGATGCGCCGCGGCGGACGCGGCTCCCGGTCGCTCATTCTCCGGGATCCACGCCGGGGCCCGCCTGCGCCGGGCCGCTCCCACCGATGCTCACCATCCGTTCGATCGCGAGCCGCGCGCGCGCGGCGATCTCGGGCGGAACGGTGATGCGGTGCTGCAGCTGCTTCAGTGACGCGAGCACTTTCGGCAGCGTCGTGACTTTCATGTACGCGCACGACGCGCGCTCGTTTGCCGCGTAGAACGTCTTGTCCGGATACGCGCGACGAAGCCGGTGCAGAATTCCCACTTCGGTCGCGACGATGAACTCGCTCGCCGCCGATTTCGCCGGGCGGTTGATCATCCCTTCGGTCGAGAGGATGTGCGCGCCGTCGGGATCGACGTCGCCGGCGGAGATCGCCTCCACGACGCTCGTTGCACATCCGCACTCCGGATGTATCAGAAATTCCGCGCCCGGATGCAGCGATCGCTGGAGCCGGATGTTTTCGGGATCGATGCCGGCGTGCACATGGCACTCGCCCATCCACACGCGGATGTTCGTGCGGCCCGTGATGCGCCGCACGTGCGCGCCGAGAAACATGTCGGGGAGAAAAAGAATCTTGAGGTCGGCGGGGATCGCGTTTACAACGTCCACGGCATTGCCCGAGGTGCAGCAGTAGTCGCTCTCGGCCTTCACCTCTGCCGTCGTGTTCACGTACGAGACCACAACCGCGCCCGGATGCTCAGCTTTCCACTCGCGCAGCTGCGCCGCGTCGATCGTCGCTGCGAGCGAGCACCCCGCTGCGAGATCGGGGAGCAGCACGGATTTCGTGGGCGAAAGAATTGCAGCGGTCTCCGCCATGAAGTGCACGCCGCAGAACACAATCACATCCGCGGCGGTCTTGGCGGCTTCGCGCGAAAGTCCGAGCGAATCACCCACGACATCCGCGACGTCCTGCACCTCAGGACGCTCGTAATTGTGAGCGAGGATCACCGCGTTGCGCTCGCGCGCGACGCGCTTGATCTCTTCCTGCAATTCCACGAACTCCTCAGGCATGACGGATTCTACCACTCAATATGTTTTCCACGCCACTTTCGCTTTTCGCGCGGGAAATCCCGCCGAAAATGTCCGCCGCGTGATTCTTTTCGCATCAGCGCCGCCTCGGCGATGAGTTGCGCCGTATCAACCATGTTTTGCTCTTCGGTCGCGCCCGGGGGGAGCCGCGATGCGATGTCCTCGAGGCGCTCGATGCAGTGACGCAGTCCTTTCGAGTTGCGGTCGATGCCTGCGTCGTCCCACATCAGCTGACGAATCGAATCCACCGCCACCTGCGCCGCGCCGCGATCGCGCAGCGGGGGAACGGTCCACGGTTCCACGCGGGGAGCGCGCGCGAGCCGTGGGCTCGCGACAATATCGCGCGCCACGCGCTCGGCGAACACCAATCCTTCAAGCAGCGAGTTCGACGCAAGACGGTTCGCGCCGTGCACGCCGGTACAGCTCACCTCACCACATGCGTAGAGTCGCTCGATCGATGATCGCCCGGCGAGATCCGTCATCACACCACCCATCATGTAGTGTGCCGCGGGGGTGACCGGGATCCGGTCCTTTCGCGGATCGATGTCCCGCGCGCGGCAGATCGCGAAGATTCCCGGAAAGCGCCGCGCGAATGTGCGCGCGATTTTTCTCGCGTCGAGATACACGCCCGAGCCGCCCTGCTGCTCCCTGAATATTTCCCGCGCGACGATGTCGCGCGGCGCGAGCTCGGCCAGCCGGTGTCGTCGCGTCATGAACCGCTGACCGCGGTCGTTCACGAGGATCGCGCCCTCCCCGCGCACGGCCTCCGAGATTAACTGCAGCGGATTCTCGGGAGTGTCGAGCGCGGTCGGGTGAAACTGCACGAATTCCATGTCGGCCAGCCGCGCGCCAGCGCGATGCGCGATGGCGTATCCGTCGCCCGTCGCGACTTCGGGGTTGGTGGTGTAGCGATAGAGCTGTCCGCAGCCGCCGGCGGCGAGCACCGTGGCATCGGCGATGATTTCCACGGCGCGCCCCGAGACGCTCGCCTTCACTCCAGCGCAGCGGCCATTCACGATGATCAGGTCGAGCGCGCGGGCACGTTCGAGCACCGTGATGTTCGGGCTGTTGCGCACGCGGTCGATCAAGGTGCGCGCGACCTCCGCCCCCGTTTGATCGCCGTTCGCATGCACGATTCGTTTGCGCGAGTGCGCGGCCTCTTTGCCCAGCGAGAGGCGGCCGGCGTTGTCGAGGTCGAACTTCGCGCCAAGCGACGCGAGCTCGCGCACGCGCTGCGGGCCCTCGGCGACGAGCACTTCGACAGCCGCCGCATCACAGAGCGCCGCGCCAGCTGCCAGCGTGTCGAGCCGGTGCAACTCCGCGGAATCGCCTGCGCCGAGCGCCGCGGCGATGCCGCCCTGCGCATAGGCAGTGGCGCTGTCGAAGAGCGATCGCTTGGTGAGCACGAACACGTCGCCATGCTCGGACGCGCGCCACGCGGTGTGCAGCCCCGCCACACCGGAGCCGATCACCAGGAATCGCGTTCTGATGCGGTCCGCCATAGCCGAAAGATAGCTTGCGACGCCCTGTCCCAGCGGCGATTCTTTCTCCCACATGCGGAAGCTCTCGGTCTTCATCGGCGCGCTCCTGGCGGTGCACGTCGCGTTGCTGTTCGTACGTCCGTCCGGGTCGCTCGCGGCGCCGGCGCCGGGGGGACTCGACATCGGTATCGTGTTCGATCTGGGCGGCCGCGGCGACAAGTCGTTCAACGACGGCGCGTATATCGGAGCCAACCGGGCCGTGAAGGAGCTCGGCGCGCGCGTCCGGTTCGTCGAGCCGGGCGAGGGTTCCGACCGTGAAGCCGGGCTGAGGCTGCTCGCGGCCGAAGGCATGAAGCTGGTGATCGGCGTCGGTTTCATTTTCACGGATGATCTCACCGCGCTTGCCAACGAGTATCCCGGCGTCGCGTTTGCCGGCGTCGATTTCGCGGTGGCGATCGGGCCGGACGGAAAACCCATTCTGCCGCCGAAGAACGTGGCGGCGCTGCGGTTTCGCGAGGAGCAGGGCTCGTTTCTTGTCGGCGCGATCGCGGCGCTCGTGGGCGGATCGAAGAAGGTCGGGTTCGTCGGGGGCATGGACACGCCGCTCATTCACAAGTTTGAAGCCGGCTATCGCGCCGGTGTAAAAGAGGTCTGCCCCGACTGCGAGGTGCTGGTGCAGTACGCGGGCGTCACCCCGGACGCCTTTCGGAATCCTGGACGCGGCAAGGAACTCGCGCTCTCGCAATATCAGCAAGGCGTGAACGTCATCTATCACGCGTCGGGTTCCACGGGCCTTGGCGTGTTCGAGGCGGCGCGCACGATGAATCGGTATGCGATCGGCGTGGACGCCGACCAATATCAGGAAGCGCCCGGCCGCGTGCTGACGTCGATGGTGAAGCGCGTGGACAACGCTGTGTATGACGTGATTCTGCGCGTGAGCGAGAATCGCTTCTCCGGCGGGATCTACAATTTCGGGCTCGCGGAGGACGGCGTCGCGTACATCTACGATGACCACAACCGCGCGCTCATTCCCGACAACGTTCGCGCGCGAGTCGAAGCGCTCAAGGCGGAAGTGATCGCCGGACGCATCGCGGTGCCCTCGTCCAGATGATCAGCAGATGAACGACAGCGCGCCCGCCATCAGGCTCACGGCGATCGACAAGCACTTCGGCGCGGTCCACGCGAACCGCGGCGCGTCGCTGGTCGTGCGCGACGGGGAGATCCACGCGCTCGTCGGTGAGAACGGCGCCGGAAAATCGACGCTGATGAAAATACTCAGCGGCATGATGCCGACCGACAGCGGCACCATCGAGGTGCACGGGCGCGACGTCACGGGCTGGGATACGTCTGAAGCGATCGACGCGGGCGTCGGCATGGTGCATCAGCACTTCATGCTGGTGCCGACGCTGACGGTCGCGGAGAATGTCGTGCTCGGCCGAGAGCCCGTGAGCGCCGGCAGATTCGATCGCGTGCGCGCGGTACGCGACGTGGAATCGCTGTGCAAGCAGAGCGGACTCGACGTGCCGGCGGACCGGCTGGTCGCGGATCTCTCGGTGGGCGAAGCGCAGCGCGTGGAGATTTTGAAACTGCTGTATCGCGGCGCGCGTGTGCTGCTGCTCGACGAGCCGACCGCGGTGCTGTCGCCGCCGGAAGTCGCGGAGCTTTGGAAAGTGCTGCGGCGCCTCCGTGACGGCGGCGCGACAATCGTGCTGATCACGCACAAGCTCGACGAAGTGATGGCGGTGAGCGAGAACGTGACCGTGATGCGCGCGGGAGCAACCGTCGAGCAGATGCGCACGCGCGACACGTCGCCGGAGAAGATTGCAAAAGCGATGGTGGGACGGGATGTCGATCTCACCGTGCGCGCGGGCCGCAGCGCGTCGGATCCAACGGCGTCGGCCGCGCTCGATGTTCGCCATCTCGTGGTTCGCGGCGCGCGAGTCGATAGGGCCGTGCACGATGTTTCGTTTCGAGTTGCGCCGGGAGAGATACTCGGAATCGCCGGCGTCGAGGGAAACGGGCAGACGGAGCTGCTCGAGGCAATCGCGGGGATCCGCGCTGTCACGAGCGGCGAAATTTTACTGGGCGCGGCCGACATCACCAACCGCAGCGTGCACACGCGCGGCGAGGCGGGACTTTCGCACATCCCGGAAGACCGGCACCGCCGCGGATTGATTCTCGATTACTCGATCGCCGACAACCTGATCTTCGGGCAGCAGCATCAGTTCACGAGCAACGGTATTCTGCTGCGCGACGCAATTCTCGATCACGCGCGAAGCCGCATTATCGAGTACGACATCCGGCCGACGGATCCGTCGCTGCCGGCGCGCGCGCTTTCCGGCGGCAACCAGCAGAAGATCGTGATCGCGCGCGAGATGGGCCGCGCGTTCGACGTGTTGCTCGCGGCGCAGCCCACGCGCGGCGTGGACGTCGGCGCGATCGAGTTCATTCACGCCGAGATCCGCAAGGCGCGCGACGCGGGCAAGGCGGTGCTGCTCGTGTCGGCTGAGCTGAAAGAAGTGCTGACACTGTCAGACCGGATCGGCGTGATGTATGGCGGTCGCCTGGTCGCGATGTTCTCGCGCGCAGAGGCGAGCGAAGAAGTCATCGGGCCGTTCATGACGGGCGCGAAACGCGAGCTCGTCGCATGATGAATCAGCGAGTGCGGACCATGATGGAAGAGTCCGTGCTGCCGCCGCTCGTGGCGCTGGTGGTGGCGCTCGTCGCGGGCGATCTGCTGATCATGGCGTACGGCCAGGCGCCGGGAGTCGTGTGGCGCACGCTGCTCGAGGGCACGTGGGGAAACAGCTACGGCTTCGGCCAGGTGCTCTACAAGGCGACGACGCTCACATGCACGGGACTCGCGGTCGCGGTCGGACTGCGCGCGGGGCTGTTCAACATCGGCGCGGAGGGACAGCTGGCTGCGGGCGGGTTCGGCGCTGCCGTGGTGGGTCTGATGCTGCCGGCGGGAACGCCTTGGCTGATCGCGGTGACGCTCTGCGTGCTCGCGGCGGCGCTGGCGGGCGGCGCGGTGGGGAGCGTGCCGGGCATTCTGCGCGCACGGTTCGGCGCGCACGAAGTCATCATCACGATTATGCTGAACTTCGTCGTGCTCGCACTGCTGAATTACCTCGTCTCGGCGAAACTCCACGTGCCCGAAACGCTGCACACGCCGGAAATTCACGCCGGCGCGGTGCCGAGGCTGTCGAGCGCGTTCGCGGCGTTCCACGGATCGGCGGCGAACTGGACGATCGTGATCGTGCTGCTCGCGGCGGCGCTGGTGTGGGGATTTCTATTCCGGACGCGCGCGGGCTATGAATTGCGCGCAGTGGGGCTGCAGTCCGATGCGGCGGAGTACGCGGGCATTCGCTCGGGTCGCGTCTGGTTCAACGCGCTCACGATGAGCGGCGCGCTCGCCGGACTCGGCGGCATCAACTTCGTGCTCGGCTACAAGAATTACTACGAAGATGGATTTACAGGCGGCGCGGGATTTTTGGGCATCGCGGTCGCGCTGATCGGCCGCAATAATCCGGTGGGCGTGGTGCTGGCCGCGCTGTTCTTTGCGACGCTTTCGCAGGGCGGTCTCGCGATCAACGCAATGGTGCCCAAGCAGATCGTCGAGGTGCTGCAGGGAATCGTGATTCTCGCAGTCGCGACGGCGGTGCCGGAAGTGCGGCGGCTCCTGCGGGGTTCGATGCAGCGACGGAAGGCATCGTCATGAGCGTGCTGCTTTTTCTCGCGCAGACACTGCGCATCGCCGTGCCGTATTTATTCGCGGCTTCGGGCGGCGCCATCGCGGAGCGTGCGGGCGTGGTGAGCCTCACACTCGAGGGATTCATGCTCGGCGGCGCGTTTGGCGCGGTGATGGGGGCCTACTACACCGGCAACGCGTGGCTCGGCATGCTCTGCGGCATTGCGGCCGGGCTGCTGCTGGGAACCATTCACGCTCTGGCAAGCATCCGCTTTCGGGCCGATCAGGTGGTGGTCGGCGTGGCGATTAATCTGTTCTCCGTCGGGATCACTCGATTTTTCCTGCAGCTGTCGTTCGGGTCGAGCTCGAACTCGCCGCGCGTCGTCGGGTTCGGCAGTGGGTCGGGCGGCGGAAGCGCGGCGTTCCTCGCGAATCCGCTGGTGTGGCTCGGACTTGCCGTCATCCCGGTGCTCGCGTTCGTGGTGAACAAAACAAGGTTCGGCCTGCGGGTCCGCGCGGTCGGTGAGCATCCGCAGGCGGCCGCGAGCGTGGGCGTTCCCGTGAACAAGGTGCGGTACATCGCGGTGATTGCGTCGGGGGCACTCGCCGCGCTTGGCGGTGTGTATCTCGCGCTCGACCAGCACCAGTTCACCGATTCGATGACGGCGGGCCGCGGGTTTATCGCGCTCGCAGCCGTTATCTTCGGACGCTGGGATCCGCTGCGCGCGGGCGTTGCCTGCCTGTTGTTCGCCGCCGCGGAGACGCTGCAAATCCAGCTGCAGGCCGCACAGATCATTCCGTCGCAATTCGTGGCGATGATTCCGTATGTGCTCACCATCGTCGCAGTCGCCGGCGTGGTGGGACGGAGCACGCCTCCCGCAGCACTAGGTAAGACGAGCGAGTAACTAGAGAATGGGAAAACTTGTTGTTCTGCTGGTCACGGCCTTCGTCGACATGCTCGGCGGAGCGATCGTCTTTCCGCTGCTGCCGTTCCTCGCGAAAAAAGTGATCGGCCACGGGCCGCTCTGGTCGATGCTCGATTCGATCGGACTCGGCGGCGAGGGCTTCGCGGTCGCGCTGCTGTTCACGATGTTCTCTGTGGCACAGCTCGTGAGCGCGCCGTTCTGGGGACGCGTGTCGGACCGGATCGGACGGCGACCGGCGCTGATGATCGGACTCGGCGCGTCGGTGCTCGCCTACGGTGTGTTTGCGTTCGCGCAGTCGCTCGAACTCCTGGTGCTCTGCCGTCTCGTGCAGGGCGCGGGCGGCGGCACGGTCGGCGTCGTGCAGGCGTACGTGGCCGACGCGACGAAACCCGAAGACCGCGCGAAATCGCTCGGGTGGGTTTCGGCGGCGACGAACGCGGGCGTCGCGATGGGTCCGGCGATCGGTATCTGGGTGCTCGGCTTCGGCGTGAGCGCTCAGGCGCTCGCGGCCGAACCGCTGCTCAAGTTCCGCGGCCCGGGACTCGCCGCCGCGCTGATCGCCGCGATCAACATGGTGTTCGCGTGGTTCTTCCTGAAGGAATCGCACGACGCAGCGGCAGCGAGAGCGAGCGGCAAGACGGTCACGCGGTCGCGCGACGCGACGTGGCGTGTGATCTCGCACTCGGGCGAACCTGCATCGCGGCTGATCTGGATCTACGGCATCACGATGGGCGCGTTCATGGGAATGAACACCGTGCTCGCGCTGATGCTCGCGTCGAAGTTCACGACGATCAGCGAGAACACATTCGGATTTTTCTTCACGTATGTCGCCGTGATCGGCGTAGTCGTGCGCGCATTTTTTCTCGGCAAGTTGGTGGCGTGGCTCAAGGAGCCGCGGCTGTCTCGCATCGGCATGGTCATGCTGGCGATCGGATTGTTCACGATGCCGCTTGCGCCGACGATTCCGCTGTTTGCGCTCTGCGTCGCGCTCGTGCCGCTGGGAACCGCGTTCACCTTTCCCTGCGTGACGAGCATGCTCTCACAAGTGGTGCCGCAGCATGAGCGCGGGCTCTACATGGGGGTGCAGCAGACGTTCGGCGGCGTGGCGCGCGTGCTCGCGCCGTTGTCGGTGGGGTACGCGTACGATCACATTGGGCACACGGTGCCGTACTTCGCGGCGGGGTTAGTTGTGCTGTTTACGATTCCGCTGGGGTTTGGGATGGAGAATTTCGTCAAACAACCCTATGTGGTTGAGGCAACGTCGGCGGCGTGAATGGGGCGAGGGGCGACAGGCAACCGGCGACAGGCAACCGGCGACAGGCAACCGGCGACAGGCAACCGGCGACAGGCAACCGGCGACAGGCAACCGGCGACAGG
>JANYIJ010000117.1 GCA_025362095.1 Gemmatimonadota bacterium
CGTCGTTGAACTGCGAAATTCCTGTCGGCCCGTTCGCCCGCTTCCACGTGCCGTTCTGAAGGATCGCGAGCTGCGGGACCTGGGCTCCGCAACTCTGACCGGCCGTGCAGTTAGTAGACGTCTGCACGAAGCCCTGCGCCAGCGCGAAGAGAATTGCCGGATTGCCGGCTGCGAGGCCCGCCGTGGTTCCGGTGAGCGGACCCGAGAAATTCTGCGGAGTCTGAACGCCGCCGAGTCGGAGCGCTTCGTCGCTCGAGAACTGGAAGATGGAAAAGCGGGTCTGCGAAAGCGTAATCGTGGGGAGCACCGGCGACCTGCCAGGCACGACGTCAACGGGCCCGGCGACCGAATAGTCGTATGCGAATCTCTTGCTGTCGCCGCCGCCGGTCGTGTCCGAAGCGACTTGGGCCGAATCCTTGAGCCACACGCCGTAGTAAAGCGAGCACGCAGTCTGTGACCCCTTGCGTGTGCCGTCAGCAAGGCAGCCGGAGAGATCCACATTCAGCGTCACCGTCTGCGATGCGCCCGTGACCTGCACGACCGCCTGAGTCAGCCCACGGAACCCGTCCTTGCCATCCGCGGTGACGGTATTGCTTTGGTACGCTGTTTGTACGAGCAGCACCTGTTTCTTGCCGCTCGCGTTGACTTGTTGCGCGCCGACGGTGTTGAACTGCAATTGAATTTTCGGCGAACCATTCAGCGGCGGATGAAACGCTTTGTCGGCGCACGCCGTGATGACGACGACAGTGACGATTGCGCCGAACGCGTGGCCGAGCGTATGAGTTCTCATTGTGCACCTCGCCGCGCGGCGAATGAAAAGACGATCGAACCGCCGAGTCCCGTGGTTTTCGACGTGCCGGTGCTGAAGCTGCCGTACTCCGGATGGAGCGCGAAACGGAAACCGCCTCCGCCCGATTCTATTCCTAGCGTGACGCCTGCAGCTGTCGCGGCTGCCCCAACGAGCTGGTTGGTGAATGACATGCCGGAGTGCCAGCGCGCATCGGCGGCGAGAATGAATCCGGCGGAGCTGGCGCCGCCGAGGACACCACCAATCGTTCCTTCGAGATATGTGGCGTCAGATCCGGTGACTTTCGCACTCGTCGCGTCCGTATACGCAGACCGATAGCGCACGGCGACGCTCATGCCGCTCTCGCGCCAGTGTGTCGAGGCGAAATCGAATCTGGCGAGCGCCGTGAGCTGCGGTCCGAGCGTGTACGATGTGCTTCCGCTCGACGAGCCGCCGCTTCCAATAGAGACTTTGTCTTTCGTGAACACATCGCCGATCACCAGCAGGCCCATGCGTCCTTCGCCCAGCGCGCGATCTGCGCCAACCGACAAGTGAATCGCTGTGCCGGGCGTCACCTGCGTTTCCGATGTGCCGGATGAAAGCGCGATTGCAATCGGCGTGTACTCCGTGCGCTGCTCGACAGCGGCGCCGAGCGCGAACGCCCAGTCGCCGCGCTCGATCGCACTGACGATTCCGATCGTGCCGCCGAGCCCGGAGCCGTACGCGGCGACCGGCATGTGCAGCCCGGGTGCGCCGGCGGCTTCGAGCACCGCCGTCTGATCGCTCGAGAGTTTCGTCGTTCCCGTCGGGAGGTTGAGACCGAATGTCATCTGCAATGCGTCGCCCTTGATTGGGCCGGTCACGCGAACTTTGAGATCGGTCGGGCCCGAGAGCAGCAGCAGGTTATCGCCACCGCCGCCGCTGCCGCTTCCGCTCCCGCTTCCGCTTCCGCTTCCACTGCTCGAATCGCTCTTGGACGAATGCACCGCGCTCGACGCATACGCGCCGGTGAGATCCATGCTCCACGAACCGCCGAGTCCGAATCGAACCTTGAACGGCACCGCGACCTGCGCAACATCAGCGACCCCATTGATCGCGGTGTTGAAATGCCACGCGGCGATCACCGGCACAAAACCCCAGCTCGTGCTCGGCAGCAGCACATCCTGCGCGCGCGCTGTCGTGAGCGATCCGGTAATCGCGATCGCAAGCATCGCCGTGATGGCCCGTCCCGCGTCCGTCACCCGTCGCCAGTCGCCGCTCACCCGTCCCGCGCCCCTCACCAGTCGCCAGTCGCCGCTTTTCATGGTGTGACCCGGATCGTGATGAGCAGCGCGACGGAAAGGCTCGTCGTCAGCGGCGCGCTGACGGCGTCAGGCACGGCGGTCGTGATCGGCGTGTTGATCGCCGTCGTGCTCAGATCCACTACGCGCTGCACCGCGCTGCTGCGCGATTGCGATGACGAAGAAGCGGGCGCCGCCGCGGCCTGCGCGCGCGCGGCGCTGAATGCAACGTCGATCCGCGCTGCGTCGCCATACGCCGCGAGCGCGGCGGTCACGTCGCCGTGGGCGTCGGCGTCTACGCCCTTTCCGTATGCAACGAGCGCCGCGAGCTGCGTGGTCTGCTTCTGCTCAACCACTATGCGCTGCGCGGGTGTGAGCGTGATGCCGAGCCGCTCGAACAGCAGCAGCGCGAGTTCCTTCTCCGCGTCCACAATCCGATCGAGCGGGGCGTCGGCGGTCGTGAGCTCCTGCACCGTTCCCGAGACCACGTCGACCACTCGCGCGTTGAGTCGCACGATGCGCGGACCGCTCGATGCGATGCTGCCGATCAAAATGCGCCGCGCGCCCATGAGCTTGCCCACGCGCGGAGCCGATCGCGGATCGACGACGCCCGCGTCGACGAGATCGAGTTCGCGCAGGATCGCATCGCTGTGCAGCCGCTCGACGAGTTTCAGCTGCGGACTATGCGCGAGGTCGGTGGTGAGCAGGTCCGCGATGCCGAAGCCGAGCGGCGTCAGCAGCGTGTCGCGCTGAGCGACCGTGAATGGCATCACGGCAAAAGAGCGCGCGGGAATTTTCGCCGCGTCGATGCGGCTCTCGGCGGCAACAGCCTGCTTCGCCTCTTGGTCAGCGTCGGTTATCAGACTGGTTCGACGCTTGAGCGGCGTGGTAGCGCACGCTCCGAGCGCGAGCAGTAAGGCCGCAGTTTTTAGGGATTGAAGCGCGCGCCGCGCGCTTCGACGATCGATCGGCATTGTGATCCCGCGTTGAGAGGAACCTATCGTGTCGCTTCGACTCCGAATCCCGCAAGATGCCACGCACCATTCTGCATCGTGGCAAAGGCCTGCACAACCATGAGTTTGCGGCCGCCCTGCCACTCCAGATCGAGAACAAAATCTGTGACGAAGCCGTCAGCAGCGCGATCCGGGGCCGAGGCTATGCGGTCGAAACCAGCAGCGAAATCCGGCGCGTTTTGCGTGAGGCGGATCAGTTCGGCGCGGAGCGCGGGATCGCCGCCGCGCGCGGCGAGCTGAGAGAGCTCGCGATAGCGCCGCTGGTTGAGCATGGTGACGAAGTCGCGGCCGATTTTGCGCGCGTCGGCGACAGTCGCTGCCACTGTTGGCGCGGCTGCCTCTGGCGCTGGCGGCGTGGCCGCGGCGGCGTGCGGCGACGAATCCGCGCGAGGCACGGGGACCGGCGCGGGTGGCGCGGCCGCCACAGGAGCCGACGTTTGCGGCGTCGGTATCACGGGCGCGGTTGATTGCTGGGCAGGCGCCGTTCCCGACGGGGGCTGAGCGCCGCGCGCGGCGCCCGCCGTCGAGGGTCCAGTAGTCGCCGGCGGGGCTGCGCCGTTTGATGGCGTCACTGCGGGCGCGCCTCCTGCGGGCGCGCCTCCTACGGGCGAGCCGCCGGTAGCGGCAGGCGAGGCAGACGGGGCGGCCGATGGAGCCGCAGCTGAGGAACCTTGCTTCAATTTCCACAGCAGGCCGCCGCCGACCAGCAGCACGATCGCTGACGCCGCGCCGAGCAGCATTGTCGATTGCGAAGACTTCGCGGCACTCGGTCCGGACGCGAGCTTACTTGGCTCAGTGGGTGCCGAGCTCGCCGCGGTCACGCTGTTCGAGACGAGCCCCGATACTTTGGAAATCTTCGGCGCGGCCATCACCGCCGAACCCGTCGCTGGCAGGAGGTGCGAATAGTTCGC
>JANYIJ010000119.1 GCA_025362095.1 Gemmatimonadota bacterium
TATGTCCCCATCGTGACGAACCACGACCCCCAGACGAAATACTGGAGGAACATCATGACGGAGAGACGCGTCTTGATCACTTGAGTTCCCGAATGCGGATATTGCGGAAAGCGAGCGTGCCCGCGTGGTCACCCTGAAGTCCGATGTGTCCGGATTTCGCGAGACCGTAGTGCGAATAGGCGTTAAACTTGCTGGCTTTCACCAGCGCGGTCCAACCTGGGCTGCCGAAATCGTACTCGAGCAGTTTGAAGCCGTTGAGCCAGTGCTCGACGTGCGTGCCCTTGCAGATGATGCGCGTCGCATTCCACTCGCCGACCGCCTTGAGATGTCCTTCTGGCGACGGATAAATTCCATACGCCGCGCCAGCGGAAGTGAGCCGAGACTTGTTATCCGCGCCCTTGATGTCGTCGAGCAGCTGATACTCGGGGCCGCTCCAGTAGATATGGTCGTACTCTTCGGAGCCGCGATAGAAGATGCCGCTGTTGCCGGCCTCGCCGATCTTCCATTCGATTTCGAGTTCGAAATCCGAGAACTCATCTTTCGTGACGATGTCCGCGACCGGAACATCCTTCGCGAGCGTGTTCCCTGCGATATGCCAGCCGCTCGGGATGGCAGCGCCCTTGTAGCCGCGCCACGCATCGAGGGACGATCCGTCGAACAGCATGCGCCAGGGACCGGCGGACGAGGGCTGCGCGCCTCCCGAGACGGGGGCACTACGGCAGCTCGCGAAAAGGGCGATTGCGGCGAGGGTTGGCGCGATTCGGGAGAGGCGCATCAGTGCTCCATCGTAGGCGAAAGGTGGTCCCGCACAAGATGCGCCTTGCCCCTTCGATGCGAAAGGCAATCTTTACATCATGGCCACTCCCTATTTCGCCCGCGGCATCCCGTTGCTCCCCGTCGCCAATATCCGGCGCTCAATCGAGTTTTACGTCGACAAGCTCGATTTCAAAATGGGGTTCAATGCAGGCGAGTACGGCGGGGTGCGCCGCGACGCGATCGAAGTCCATTTCTGGCGGACGGACGACCCGAATCTTCCGAAGCATACCAGCTGCCGAATCGAAGTGACCGAGATTCGGCAACTGTACAGTCATTGCCTCGAGCTGGGCGTGGTGGATCCGGCAGGGGCTATCGCGGCGCAGACGTGGGGGACGACGGAGTTCGTTGTTTTGGATCCGGATGGCAACAAACTCACATTCGTCGAGGTCTTCGGCCAAGGCTCATAGCGCTCACCCCCCCGCGTGCTGTGCTTTGTACGCGTATGCCGCCGCCGCCGCTCCACTGAGCGGCCCGACTGCGTACACCCACGCCAGCGACGTCGGATGTCCGCCGAGCGCGGTTTCGATGATCGCCGGGCCAAGACCCACCGCGGGATTGAACGCGCCGCCCGAAATTCCGCCCACCGCGAATGCGCCGACCATCACCGTGAGTCCGATCGCGAGCCCGAAGTACGAGTTGCCGGCCGTCGATTTCGTCGTCGCGACGTTCAGCACCACGTACGAGAGCGCAAAGCTGAAGATGACTTCGCCGGTCAGCGCCTTCATCCACGTCACATCACCGCGCGGCGCGACGTGCAGCAGCGAACCGGTGAACTTGTACGTCAGGAACGCCGCGATTAGCGCCCCGACGAACTGAGCGCCCCAGTAGGGCAGCAGTTCTTTCGTCGAGAGCGCGCCCCGGATCCAGGCCGCGAGCGACACCGAAGGATTGTAGTGACCGCCCGAAACGGGGCCGCCGGCGTAGACCATCACCATGAGCGCCGCGCCGATTGCAAAGGGCGCCATCATAACGCCTTCGTTGACGCACAGCCCAACAGTGAAGACGAGAAAGAAAGTGCCGATCGCCTCGGTGAGATAATTCTTCATCGGGGGCTCCATAAGTGAGTAGACTCTGCGGCGAGTGCCAATTCGGTGCGTCCATTTTACCGCTTAACGGGAGGACCGACAATGCCGCTGGCGAAACTGGCGTCCGCGGCCGATTCTATCGGGAGAGTAACCCCCACTCGGAGGCTCGGTGCATGAGCAAGTCGATATTTCAGGCCGCGGCACGGGCGGAACTCCAGCAGCGCCTTGCGGGCCTGCCTCCGGACCGGGCGCCACTCTGGGGCAAGATGAATGCGCCGAAGATGGTCGTGCACGTCGCCGATTCCCTCAAAATGGCGCTCGGCGAATTGCAGGTCGCGCCGCGGAAGACTCCGATGCGATTCCCGGTGATCAAGCACCTTGTCATTTACCTATTGCCGTTTCCGAAGGGCGTGCCGACTGCACCAGAATTGCTCGCGCGAACGCCAGCCGCGTGGACCGGAGAGGTCGTCTCCCTCAGCGCGCTTCTCGAGAAATTCTCGACGCGGTCAGCCGCTGACAAATGGCCGCCACACCCCGCGTTCGGAAAGATGAGCGGCCATCTTTGGGGCGCGCTCGCCTACCGTCACTGCGATCATCACTTCACACAGTTTGGCGTCTGAGCCCGCGGAAACTTCTGCACGAGGAAGTCGTAGAGAAGAAATGACGAACATCCCACATCGCGCGAGAGTCTTCTGGCCGATCTTCGCCGGCTGGGTCGTGACGGATTACGTCTCGAAACGGCTGGTGGAGAGCCGGTTGCCGCTGCACGTGCCGAACAGCATCGTCGGCGACTGGGTGCGCTTCTCGCTGAACTACAACACCGGCGCGGCGATGAACATCTCGCTCGGCGACGCCTCGCGCATCGTCTTCACCGTGACCGCGCTGCTCATGATCGGACTGATCATCTCGATGTACCTTCGGACACGCGCCGACGAAACAGCGCAGCCGCTCGCGCTCGCGTTGATCGCCGGCGGCGCGCTCGGCAATCTGCTCGATCGTCTGCGATCGGCGAAGGGAGTCGTCGATTTCATCGATGTGGGGATCGGCGATTCGAGATTTTGGACGTTTAATGTGGCGGACGCAGGAGTGACATGCGGGGCAGTATTGCTCATACTCGTGCTCTGGCGACGGCCGGCGCCGCCCGAGTGATGTCGCTCTAAGGTTCAGGCGGCCGCGAGTCCTGCCATCATCCGCAGCAGAATCTCCGGCGTCGCCGCTTCGCGCCCGACCGAGCCCACCATCCGTCCTGCTCGCAGCACGATGATCCTCGTCGAGAGATGTAACAGCTCCGGCAACTCGCTCGAGATCAGCAGGATTGCGTGCCCCTCTGCGGCGAGCTGATCGATCCACGCGTGCAGCTCCGCCTTCGCGCCCACATCGACCCCGCGAGTGGGTTCGTCGAGAATGAGGATGCGGCTTCCCGCCGCGAGCCATCGCGCGAGCACGAGCTTTTGCTGGTTTCCGCCAGACAGTCCTGACGCAGGAGCATCCACGTTTGCGATTTTCACGCGCAGCCTGTCGAAATATTTCTGCGCGACCGCTCGCTCGTCGCGCTTTCGGATCAGTGACTTCGCTGAGACGCTTTCGAGCAACGGCAGTGTGACGTTCTCAACCGCGCTCATCGAGAGCACGAGTCCCTGGAGCTTGCGGTCTTCGGGCACCAAACCAATCCCCAGCTTCATCGCGTCACGCGCCGAGCGGATTCGCGCAATTGACCCGTGCACACGAATCTCACCGCTGACGTTCGGCTCCAATCCGAATACCGCCTTTGCGATCTCCGATCGTCCGGCGCCCACGAGCCCGGCAAGTCCAAGTACTTCGCCGGCGCGCAGACTGAACGAGACGTCCTCGAATTTGCCGGGGCAGGTGAGGTCGCGGACAGTGAGCACCTCCGCGCCTGGCGCGGCGTCCGCGTCTGCGTCTGCGTGCGCGGCGAAGTACTGCTCCAGTCGGCGGCCGATCATCAGTTGAACGAGTTCGCCTTCGTCGAGCGAGCACGTCGCGCGCGTCGCGACGTGCTCGCCGTCGCGAAGCACGGTGAGATGATCGGAGAGCCGGAAAATCTCCGGCATGCGGTGCGACACGTACAAGAGTGTCGTGCCGCGGGCCGTGAGTTGCGGAATCAGACCGTACAGCCGCGCGGCCTCACCTTCGCTGAGACTGCTCGTGGGTTCGTCGAACACGATCACCTGCGCTCCGCTTCCCACGGCCGAAGCAATCTGCACGAGCTGCTGCTCGGCCACGCTCAGCGATGACATCGCTCTCCCCGTGTCGATTTCGGCGCCGATATCGGCGAGCAAGTTCGCGGCGCGCTCACGCATGGCTGCGAAGTCGACGAAGGTCCACCGCGATGGTATGCTGCCAAGGCACAGATTCTCGGCCACTGAAAGATTCGAGCAGCTCGCGAGTTCTTGATGCACCATCGCGATTCCGGCCGCGAGCGCCTCGCCGGGATCGGCGAATCGGACGGCGCGGCCGTCGAGCTCGATCGTTCCGGAGTCCGGCGTGTCAATTCCGGCGAGAAGTTTTCCGAGTGTGCTCTTTCCCGCGCCATTCTCACCGCACACCGCGTGGCAGCTGCCCGCCGCAATTTCGAATGTCACCCCGCGCAACGCGACGACGCCCGGATAGCGCTTTGTTACCCCCGTGAAGCGGACGGCGGGAGCCATCGCTCCTTATTTCGCGAGCGCGAGATACTTCGGATCGACGTCGGTGAAGCCCCAGTCTTTCAGCTGCCGCGCCCACGTGCCGAGGTTGTCCTTGCTGACGCGCACGAGCTCCATGTTCACGTGCGCGGGCACTTCTTTCTTAGAGTACACGTGGTCGACGATCGTCTTCACCGATACGTAGCCCCACATGTAGCACGGCTGCGCGAGCAGCACCGGCGCGAGGCCGGTGTCGACGTACGGAAGCTCGGCAGGGAGCCCATCGACAGACACGATCTTCACCTTCGCCGGATTCAGATCGGTCAGGAGCGCTTTGGTGAACAGCGCCCAGCCTCCGATCATCGCCCATCCCTGAATGTCGGGATACGCGTTCTGCGCGCGAAGAACTTCGGCTGCGGCGTCCTGCGGCGTCTCCGCGTGATAAAAAGTGTTGATGATCGTGATGCCGGGATATTTCGCAGCCTCTTCCTTCACTCCTTTCACGCGATTCTGGAGATTCGGCGCGTTCTGATTGCCGGCGAGGATCGCGATCTTGCCCTTGCCGTTCATCTGCTTGGCGAGCTCTGCCATCACGTGATGGCCCATCGCGATGTCGTCGCCGCCGTAGAATGAGAAGCGCTTCGAGTTTGGGGCATCGCTGTCGAACATCATCACGGGCACGCCGCGCGCTACTGCTTCGTCGATCGCGCCGGTGACTTTTCCTGCGTCGCTGGTCGAGACGAGCAGTGCCTGCACGCCGTCGTTCACCGCCTCTGCGATTCGCTGGGCTTGAACGGTGCCATCCTCGCTCGGCGGCGTGCGCCAGTCGATCTTGATCTCCACTCCAAGCGATTTTGTCAGCTCCGCAGCGGCTGCTTCCGCACCGGTGCGTGCGGAGAGGAAGACAGGATTTGTAGAACTCTTCGCGATCATCGTGATCACGAACGGCTTTGCGGTGCCGCTTGCGGCGCCGGCGGCCTTGTCCTTGGATCCCGCGCAAGCCGCGAGCAATGAGGCGGCGAGAATGAGCGGGGCGATCTGTTTGGTATAGCGCATCAGCGGGACTCCGGTGCGGGATTCTGTTCGGAAGGCAAAGATGGACGGCGGCCTGCGGCGGCCGCCACACGCCGCGCGACCAGTTTCGTTCCGCCTTGGTCGAGCACGACGGCGATGATCATCGCGCCGCCGATGATTATCCATTCATAGTTCTGGTCGAGGTGCAGCGTGCGGATCGCCTGCCTGATTAGCACGATCAACAGTGCGCCGAGCGTCGCGCTTACCGCACTGCCCTTGCCGCCGGTGAGGCTCGCGCCACCGACGACGGCGGACGCGATCACGTAGAGCTCGTAACCGTTCGCATCGGACGATGTCGCAGACCCGTAGAAGCTCGCGCCGAGAAACGCCGCCGCTCCTGCCGTGAGACTCGAGAGCACGAACACGCCGAGTCTGATGCGCTGCACCGGAAGCCCGGCGAAGCGGCTCGCCTCGGGATTTCCGCCGACAGCGAACACGTGGCGTCCCATCACGGTGCGCGTGAGATAGATCGATCCCGCGAGCGTGACCGCGAGCATCGCGACGAGCGGAACTGGCGAGAGCGTCGCGCCCAGCCCGAGCGTGGCCTTGGCGACATGAGTGAGCGCCGACGGCACGAGAATGCTCTCGGCATGGCTCGCGACGAACGCGACGCCGCGCAGCATCCACATCGTTCCGAGTGTGATGATGAATGGGTGCACCTGCAGTCCCACGACCATCACGCCGTTCGCGACGCCGCACGCGAGGCTCACGAAAATGCAGGTGCCAAGTCCGAGGGCGACCGTCATGAACGGATCGAGAGGTCCGACGGCGCGAAGCACCATCGCCATCACGACGCCGGCGAGCGCGTAAACCGCGCCGGCGGAGAGATCGATGCCGCCAGAGATGATGACGATCGTCGCGCCGACGCCCATGATCGCGAAGCCGCTCGCGTCGGTGGCCATCTGGATCAGCGTGTGAGCGTTGAGAAAGTTGTTGACCGATGCGCCGGAAACGGGATCGATGTGTGAGCCGGCCGCGATCGAGAGGCCGATGCTGGCGGCAAGAATGACCAGTGCGAGGCCGGCTTGGGGCGAGCGGGCGAGTGCGGAGCCGGCGCGGCGGAGGGAGGACACGACAACAAGAATACTGCAGTCGGAGTGGCAGTGGGAGAGCGAGTGCAAGTCGGAGGGATGCGTACGAGAGAGTAGATCGGAGTTTGAGTCGGAGAGGGAGTTGAAGTGGGAGTCAAGTTCGAGTGCGAGTGCGGAGTCGACTCCCACTCCCACTTGAACTCGAACTCCCACTCAGACTCCGAACTACTTTCTCGTACCCATCGCTCCGACTTGTACTCCCTCTCCCACTGCTCTCACACTTCCGAACCCTCCCCGCGCCCCGTATCGTAGGCAGTCCCAACCTCAACTCGAACCAGCCGCATGGCCCTGCATCAGATCCAGTCCAAATCCACTGCAAAAGCGGCTAAGCCAAAGCGCTCGAAACCCGCCCCGCCCCCGCGCGAGCGCCTGACTCTCGGCCTGCTCGTCGGAAGTCGCGGATTCTTTCCCGGCCACCTCGCCAACAGCGGCCGCGAGTCGATGACCGCGCGCCTGCAGAAAGCCGGCTACGACGTGATCGTTCTCAATCCCGGAGACACCACTCACGGCGCCGTTCAAACCCGCGCCGATGCCAAGAAATGCGCGGCGTTGTTCAAAGCGAATCGTGAGAAAATCTCCGGCGTAATCGTGACGCTCCCGAACTTCGGCGACGAGGCCGCGATCGGCGACACAATTCGCCTCGCGAACCTGGATGTGCCCGTCCTCGTGCACGCCTGGGGCGACGAAACCGAGAAGATGGGGATCACGCATCGCCGCGATTCGTTCTGCGGCAAAATGTCGGCGTGCAACGTGCTCACGCAGTACGGAATTAAATATTCGCTGACGTCGCTGCACACCGAACATCCAGACTCGCCGGAGTTCGCGCGCGACCTCGAGCGGTTCGCGGGCGTGTGCCGCGTGGTCCGCGGCCTTCGCACCGCGCGCATCGGGGCAATC
>JANYIJ010000178.1 GCA_025362095.1 Gemmatimonadota bacterium
GGACCCGGCACCCGCGCGTTCGAAGCGATTCGCGCCACGTTCCCAGATGCAAACCGCAGCCAAGCATGATGTTCTCCGGCTTCACGCCGAGCGTTCGCGCGATTTCATTGGTGAGCTCGTCCTCAAGCACGACGGGGTAGCGGTTTGCATCCGGGAACGTGGCGCGAATCGCTTCGAACGCGCGGATGCCGGGTCCATTTGGATTCTCGTTTGAATCGATGCGGATCATTCCAGGCGCCGAAGAGAGCGCGCGATCGGCGCGGCGCTGGGCGGTCGGGCTCAGCGGCTGCTGCGGCGGCTGCTGCGGCTGCTGCGGCTGCTGCGGCTGCTGAGCGCTGAGCGCTTCGCGGCCGCGGGCGCTGATCATGGGATACATCGCGACGCCGGCGGAACCAGCAGCGGCAGTGGCGAGGAAATTTCGACGGGAGAGGGACACGATTCGCTCCGTGACGGGATAGCGAGAAGATATGAACGGCTCGACTAACTGCCAACTGACAGCTGCGAGATGGGAGGCCAGTCCATAGGGGGCAAGGGCCAGGGGTGAGCGGGAAGACTTAGCTGCAAAGGGGCGAGCGCGAGGGGCAAGCGCAGAGGAGTGCGCACACGCCGGGAAAAAAGACGCGGGCAACCCTCGCCTCCCAGCCCTCGTGCTCTCCGCTGGCCCCTAAATCTTTTGCCGCTCACCCCTGGCCCTCGCCCCTTCAGACTGATCTCCCATCTCTCGCCGCCGAGTTCAGCGTGCAGTTGGCGCGCCGACCTCATTCCATGCCCGCCACCCTCCCGCCATCGACCACACATTCGTGTATCCCATCTTCTGCAGCGCATCACCCGCGAGCGCCGAGCGAAATCCCCCGCCGCAGTAGAGAATCACTTCCGCCGAGTGATCGGGAACGGCCGACTCGATATCGCGCTCGATGATCCCCTTCCCGAGATGCTTCGCCGGCACGGCGTGCCCCGCCGCCCACTCGCTCTCTTCGCGCGTGTCGATGAGCACCACATTCGGATTTGCCTTGAGCCGTTCGAGCGTCTGCGCGACGGTCACTTCCTTCACGCGCGATTTCGCATCGTTTACGATTGCCAGAAACGCCGCTGAGTGCTGATGTGCCATTCGAGTCTCCGTGAACGTCGTTGTCGGTCTTCGGTCGTCGGACGTCGGTCCTCAGATCAGCAGATCGCGCAATACCATCGCCGCCCGCTCGACTTGTTCGAGCGATACATCCAGGTGCATTACGGACCGCACGCGCGTCGCCGTCCACACCGAAACCCGCACCCCGCGCTCCATCGCCGCCTTCGCGAACGACATCGCATCCGTCCCCTCGGGCAGATCGATCATCACGATGTTTGATTCGGGCTTTACCACTCTCGCGTTCTTTGATTCCGAAACGATCGCCGCGAACTTCTGCGCGTGCGCGTGATCCTCGCCGAGCCTCGCGAAGTTGTTCTCAAGGCCATACAGCGCGCCTGCTGCAATAATCCCCGACTGCCGCATCCCGCCGCCGAATCGCTTGCGCGCCTCGGCGGCGGCCTTCATCACCGCCTTCGATCCCGCGAGCGCGGCGCCAACCGGCGCACCAAGCCCTTTCGAGAATGAAACCATCGTCGCATCGGCCGTTGCGGCGAAATCTGCGGGATTCGTTCCTGTCGCGGCGGAGGCATTCCACAGCCGCGCGCCGTCGAGGAGAATCTTGCACCCAACGGAGCGGCCGGCCGCGAACAGCGCACTCAGCTCCGCCAGAGGCGTCACCATCCCGCCCGACCCGTTGTGCGTGTTCTCGATCGACAGCAGTGTCGCGCGCGGGAAATCACGTCCCGGCGAGCGCATCGCACTCATCAGCGTCTCGCGCGTCACGCGAGGCGCGCCGCGAATCAGACGGATCTGCATCCCCGCAAGCGCAGACGCGCCGCCCATCTCGAGATTCACGATGTGCGAATCTTCGTGCACGTACAGCTCGGTGCCCCGCTCGCCGAGCGCCCAGATCGCGGCTTGATTCGCCATTGAGCCGGACGGAAAAAAGATCGCGGCTTCCTGACCGAGGATCTCCGCGGTGCGCTCTTCCAGTTTCCTGGTCGTCGGGTCGCCGTCGAGCACGTCGTCGCCGACCTCGGCCTCCGCCATCGCGCGCCGCATCGCCGCCGACGGCTTCGTTACGGTGTCGCTCCGCAGATCGATCATGGCCGTCGTCATCGTTTTCCTTTTTCGAGTCGCAGCAGGTGCCGCTCCTCGTAGATCTGCGAGAACTCTCCGCCGAGCACAAAGATCAGCGCGGCATAATAGACCCAAAACATCACCACGATCACCGCCGCGAGCGTGCCGGTGTACCACGTCGCTGGATCGTAGCGATGCACGACGTAGGTGAACGCGCTGCGCGCCAATTCAAAGAGTACTGCGCTCGTCACGCCACCGAACGCCGCCTGCTCCCAGCGGACAGGCCGGTTCGGCAAGAGTTTGTACAGCACCGTAAAAAGTCCGCCGAGCAAAATGAACGCGACGACGCGTCCCAGCACGTACGTCAGCGGCTGCATGACGCTGTCGGCGTGAAGTCCCCACTGGCTCAGCAGCGCCACACCATTTGAGCGCGCAAGCCCGAGATACGCGCTCACGGCAACCCAGACGACGATCAGCACCGTTGTCGCAACGGTCAGCGTCGCGTCGAACAGTTTGCCCCACACGATGCCATGCCCCTTCGGCACTTCGTACACATGCAGCAGCACGGAGCGCATCGAACCGAACAGCCTGGTCGAGAACCAGACGAACGCGATGGCGCCGAACACGCCTACGGTTCCGCGCGTCCGTACGACATCGTGCATCACGGGATCGAGCAGCGAGCCGTCACCACTGAAGGTCGAAGGAAACAGGTTTTGAATGAAATCGATCGCCGCGCTGTGCGACGCTTCGTCGGATTTGTTGAGCACGTATCCAAGACCCGACGCAAGGAGCAGGACGAACGGAACGCCGGCGAGCAAAATGCTGAACGCAACGCCGCCGGCAAGAAAAAAGAGATCGTCCTGTCCGGCCTTGTTCCAGATTCCCTTGGCGTACGCGGCGACGACGGCGAGCGAACTTTCCGTCCGCCCGCCGTCCGCCGTGAGATCTATGCCGGGAATTCCGGCGGTAGACAAGAAGCCTAGCCTACTGCTCGAGGACGATCAGGAACTTCGACGCCGCCCAAAATTTATCCGCGTTGGTGATCTTGAGCCCGCCCTTGATGCGGCCGCTCTTGTCCGGAACGGTCTCGAGCGCCGTCACATCCTGCCGGGTGATCACTTTGTAGGTCTTGTCTGATTTTGGAAACGCGATCTCGCTGACTTTGGTTTTGTCGATTGCCGTGAAGTCCGCCGGATTGAGTTCTCGCGCCGGCACCTGCGTCTTGCCAAGGCCGAGCGTGCCACCCGCCTGCTCGATAATCTTCTTTTTCAGCAATTCATCCTTCGTGCCTATTACGTAGTAGACGGTGTTGCGCTCGTTCGTGAGCGACGACTTCTCCTCTGTCAGCTGCGTCTTCTCGGTCGTGAGCTGGGCTTTGTCCTGCTTGAGCCCCGCGTTCTCCGTCTGCAGTGCGGCGAGCTGCTCGTTGAGCGAGACAATCTCCGTCTTCTGGTTGTCGATGATCGTCTTGAACGCGGCGATCGTTGAATCGTACGACGCGAGCTGCGACGCAAGCGCGGCGTTGTTCGCCGTCAAATCCTTCACGCGATTGCGGCTGGCACCCAGCCGCGACTCGGCCTCGTTCAGGCGGTCGGTGAGTTCCTTGATCTTGGTCTTGATGGCCTCACGCTGCTGCGCGGGCGTAAGGCTCGCCTCGGCTCCAGTCGGCGAACCCTTCACCGGCTTGGTCGCGTTGCGGCTCTTCACCGTCGCGAGTTGCGTGTTCACGTCGGCAATGAACTGCGATGTCTGCATTACGTCCTTCAGCAGCGAATCCTTCTCCGCGGCGATCTGTTGCATCTGGACGATCGTCTTGTCGAGCTCCTGCTTGGACTTGTCGCACGCGGCAATGGCGAGAACGGCGGCGAGCATGACAAACTTTTTCATGAAACGATTCTCCTCTCGGGATTCACTCGCCCGCATCCGGATCATCCGGCGCGGCCACTATGCCACTCGCACCCTCAACCGGCGCCTGGCGGTGCATCGGCGCCGTCTTCACCAGTCGCGCGACGTGCGGCGCCGTGCCGCCCGTCCCGAGCTGGGTGAAGAGGAATTCGAACTTCTGATCAAAGGCGGCGTCGATCGCCGCCCCGTCTGCTCCGCCCACAGCCCACAGTTTCTCCTTGAACGGTCCCAGCGCCTTTTTGCGCGTCTTGTAGATGAACTGTTCGTCCGTGTCACCCGCCTTGCGCTCATCCGCGGCATTCACGCGCAGCCACGCGTACATCTCCTCGCGCAGCGCCGCGGGAATCATGTCGTATAGCATGTTCTGAAATCCGGTCGCGAGATGGATCTCGGCCGTCTCGACGCGCGGGAAATTATGGAACGCGGTCTCGGGAAGTGTGCTCGCGCCGTGCTGTACCGCGCCCGCAAGGCCGTATGACTTTCGTGCTTCCTCACCGAGCGCTTCAAGCGTGTTGAAGTCGAGCTTCACGTCCTTGATCGAACCATCGGCGAGCACCACGCCGCCGTGCGATGTGCCGCTCTGCACAGAAATCTTCGAGAGCCCTTCCATGCCCGGCGCCTGCGCGGCGAGCGTCCGGTTGTAGCCGTCCATGTAGGCACGAAGTTCAGGCACGGTGGAGTTTTCGGTTCCCACTTCACCGATCTCGCCGCCGAGGGAGATGTCCACGCCCTTGGGCTGCAACGACCGCACGTGACGCGTGATGTCGACGCCCACTTCGTAGTTCAGCCGCTGCTGCTCGTCGAGCGATCCTTTGGAGAGATCGACGAGCGTCGAGGTATCAATGTCGATGTTGTAGAAGCCCGCATGAACCGCCTCGGTCGCGAGGTGCTTCACATCGCCGACTTCTTTCGCGGCATCGGCGGCATACTTCTTGGCGTTCACCTGGAAGTGATCGCCCTGAATGAACACCGGCCCGCGGAAACCCTCGCGCAGCGCCGCCGCGAGCATCACGGCAACGTACTCGGCCGGCCGCTGCTCGGTGTATGCGATCTCGGACCGGGCGATTTCGAGAATGAACCCGCCGGCGTCGAGTTTAATTGCGGTGCGGAAAATGGCACGCGCCGTGTCGTACGCGCGGCCGCGAACGTTGATCGCGGGAACCGTGAAGCCGTGGCACGCGCCCTTTCCGCGCGCGATGTACAGCTCGTGGATCGACCACGACTGTACGCCGACGGCCTGCCCGATTTCCCAGATCGCCCAGCGCGCGGCGTGGCGCTCCGACTCACCGCCGAACACCGCGAGACGCGCGAGCGCGTCCATGTGCGGTGAAGCGATTGCCGCCGGATCGATGACGCGGAGCGCGCCGCCATCAATGGTGGCGAGGGGCGCGAGGGCTCGAATCACTGCGGCGTTGGCGGTCATACCGAAATTTGGCTGTTCAGCGGGGCTGAATCAACGGCACCATGAGGTGAAAACCCTCACGAGCTCACTCGACGGTGACCTGAAGGCCGTCGAACGCGGGGTAAACGCCGGCCGGGAGGCTCGCCTCGAGATCGGCATGCGCGTCGTTGTGCGTGATATGCGTCAAGAAGGTCTGTGCCGCAGCGATCCTCTTTGAGACTGCCACGGCTTCGTCGAAACTCAGGTGCGTCGGATGCGACTGGTGGAACAGCGCGTTGAGCACGAGCACCTTTACGCCGGCGAGCAGGTCAATCGCGTCATCGGGAATCAGCTTTGCGTCCGTGACATACCCAACCGGCCCGATCCGGTAGCCGAATACGCGCATCGCGCCGTGAGGCACTGCGAGCGGCACCACTTCCAGTGCGCCGATTCGCGTGGCGATACCCGGCTCGAGCGCGCTCGCGCTGCCTTCCGGCTTAATCGTGCCGGGCTGCGCACGAATCGTGTTGTCGAACACATACGGAAATTTTTCGCGGAGACTCGAGATCGTTTCCGCCGGTCCGTACATCGGCAGCGGCGACCCGCGCAGCACGGAGATCGCGCGAATGTCGTCAAGACCGTGTGTATGATCGGCGTGGTCGTGCGTGAACAGGACGGCATCCACTGTGTTCACACCTGTCGCGATCAACTGGAGCCGCAGCTCGGGCGGCGTGTCGATCAGCAGCGACGTTCCGTCCGACTGAACAACCGCGCCGACGCGCGTCCGCTTATCGCGAGGATCCGTGGATCGGCAAACCTTGCACTCGCATCCGATTTGCGGCACGCCAAAACTCGTTCCCGTGCCGAGGAAGATCAGCTTCACACCGTCTCGACCTTCAGGTTGTTGGTCGTGCCCGGCACGTCGAACGGCACTCCGGCGGTGACCACCACGCGATCGCCGGTCTTCGCGATCCCCTCTGCGAGCAGCACCTGCCGCGCGACCGCCGCCATCTGCTCATACGTGTCCGCGTGCGGCACGAGAAAGGGCACCACGCCCCAGACGAGCGCGAGCTGGCGGTAGGTGCGCGCCTGATCGGTCAGCACGACGATCGGCACACCGGGGCGCCGCGCGGCGACGACGCGCGCGCTGAAGCCGCTCTTCGTGAACACGATTACTGACGGGGCCCCAAGCATGCGCACCGCAGTGACCGATGCTGACGCAATTGTTTCTTCGGTGGACGCCGTGCCTGGCTCGAGCCGGTCAAGCCCGCGGCCTCGCTCGACGGGAAAAGTTTCGGCCGCGAGCACGATGCGCCGCATCGCCTCCACTGCAAGTCTTGGAAACGCGCCGGCCGCAGTCTCTGCGGAAAGCATCACGGCGTCGGTTCCATCGAGCACCGCGTTCGCGACGTCGTTCGCCTCGGCTCGCGTCGGACGGGGATGCTCGATCATCGACTCGAGCATCTGCGTTGCGGTGATCACCGGGCGGCCATAGCGGTTCGCGAGGCTGATGATTCGCTTCTGCGCGAGCGGAACCTCCTCAAAGGGAAGTTCCACGCCGAGATCGCCGCGCGCGACCATCACGGAATCGCTCGCCTGCAGGATCTCCTCGAGGCGGCGCAGGGCGCTGTCTTTTTCAATTTTCGCAACGATGAGCATTCCCTTGGGCAGCAGCGCACGCAACGCATGGATGTCCTCCGCGCGGCGTACAAAGCTCAGGGCGAGGTAGTCGAGATCAGCCTTGATCGCAAAATCGATATCGGCGCGGTCTTTGTCGGTGAGCGACGGCGCCGAAACATCGATGCCGGGAAGATTCATTCCTTTGTGTGACTTGATCTGCCCGCCGTGAATCGTGCGCACCTTCACTCGCTGACCGTTCACCGAGAGCACCTCGAACTCGAGGAGCCCATCGTTCACGAGAATGCGGCCGCCGATCTTCACGTCGTGCGCGAGATCATCGTACGTCACTGGAATATCGCCCGTCTGCGCGTGCGGTTCGTGCGCAAAGATCAGCTCCTCGCCGTCGGCAACTTCGCGCGGCGCGGCGAGATCGCCGATTCGAATGCGGGGCCCCTGCAGGTCGCCCATGATCGCGACGGGCCGCTTCAGCTGCTGCGAGAGCGCGCGGATCGTCGCAATCGTGCGCGCGTGCTCGTCATGCGTGCCGTGCGAGAAGTTGATGCGCGCGACATCCAAGCCGGCCATGATCAGCGAGCCGATGACGTCGGCGCTGGCCGACGCCGGGCCGAGCGTGCAGACGATCTTCGTTCGAGCCTTGATCATCCGTTAGCGGCTTGCGGCGAGCGAACGGCCGAGAAGTTTCGCCTTCGAATCGAGGCCGGCAATCAGCGTGTCGAACGATTTTTGAAAACTCGCGAGTCCTTCCGTCAACAGCTGATCGGTGACGCTGACGAGCGGGATCCCCACCGCGGCGAGATCGGAGATCACGCGTTCCGCCGAATCGAGATCCTCGTCGACCGTTTTCGCGGCTATTCCATGATCGCGAAACGCCTCGATCGTGGCGGGCGGCATCGTGTTGACGGTATCGGGACCGATGAGCTGCTCTACGTAGAGCACGTCGCGGTACGCGGGATTCTTGGTGCTCGTGCTCGCCCAGAGCGGGCGCTGCAGCTGCGCGCCCTTCGCGGCGAGCGCATCCCAGCGCGCACCGGCGAACGATTCACGAAAGAGCCGGTACGCGAGCTTCGCGTTGGCGATCGCGGCTTTCCCGCGCAGCATGTCCGCATGATTTGCGTCACACGCGCCCGACTTCACAAGCGCGTCGAGGCGTTTTTCCACCTCGGTGTCGACGCGGCTTACGAAGAAACTCGCGACGCTTGCGATGCCAGCGACCGGCGCACCGGTCTGCACACGGTCTTCAAGTCCGCCGAGGTACGCCTCGATCACGCGCTGGTGCGCGTCGATCGAAAACAGCAGCGTGATGTTCACGTTGATGCCGTCGGCGATCAGCCGGCGCACGGCAATCGCGCCTTCTGCGGTGCCGGGCACTTTGATCATCACGTTCGGCCTCGACACGGTCTGCCAGAGTCGATGCGCCTCGGTGATGGTGGCCGCGGAATCGTGCGCGGAGCCCGGCGAGACTTCGATCGAGACGAAGCCGTCATGTCCTTTTGTGGAATCGTAGATGGGGCGGAAGCTGTCGCACGCGGCGCGCACGTCGTCCGTTTCCACGAGTTCGAACATTTCCCAAGCAGTTTTGTCGCCGGCGGCATCCTTGAGCTGCGCGTCGTAGGCCGTGCCCTGCGCGAGCGCCTTTTCGAAGATCGATGGGTTCGACGTCATGCCGGTCAGCACGTCGGTCGACAGGCGGCGCGAGAGATCGCCATTGTGCAGCATCGTGCGATCGATGTAATCCAGCCAGATCGACTGACCCAGCGAGTGCAGCTGCTCGAGCGGATTGGCCATAGTCAGCTCGCCTTGATCGCTACGCCGTAGCCGCTGTTGCCCCAGTGGATCATCAGCATTCCGTTCTCGATGAACAGGTGGAAGCGCTCTTCGTCGGTCGGAAGATTCATGTGCTTCTGCACGGGAATCTTGGCAATATCACCGGCAGGATCCCACTGCGTTCCCCAAAGGCGGCGCGTGGGATCGCGCGGATCCTGGAGCCGCGTGTTCACGAGCAGGTAAGACTGGCCCTGCGATGGCACCAGCCAGAGCGTGTACGTGCCGGCCGCGACCTTGGTGCCGCCGATGCTCAGATCTGCATCGGTCTTCAGCTGCGTGGCGAAATCCGCGCCGAATCGCCAAGTGGTGTCGAACGGAACGAGCTTGCCCCAGAGTTCGCGGCCGCGCTTCGCGGGACGCGAATAGAGAATCGTGATGTGCGCGCCGCCAAGCGTCGCGACGACGCTGTCGGGCGTGTTCGTCGGAGCTGGAGTGGCGCCGCCGACGTCCTTCGATGCCCACGTGCTCGCGATCGCGATCACGTCGACGTCCTTCGCGACGGTGACGTCGTACTTCTGAGTCGTGAGCGACTGGTCTCCGTGAATCGCGCGTCCGCTTTTATCAGTCTTCACGCCGATGCGAAAACCCTGATTCACGATTTCGGCGGAGTCGGAGCTGGAAATTCTAATGTCGGGGCTCGTCGGCGCGTTCGCAGTCGCCGCAAATCCGATCACGTTTGCCTTGCCATCTTTGCGAACCGCGGCGATCTGCATCTCGTTCGCGAGCCACGAGCCGCCGATCGCGGGCAGTGTTCCCTTTGGCACGGCGGTGCGACGGATCACGGGCTGTCCGTTGGTGGGCACTTCGCGAATCACGCTGTCGCCCACGAAGGTCATCTTGAGGCCGACGAGCGCCGCGCCGGTCTGCGCGTTCGGAGGCTGCGGCGAACCGTCGCCGCGATACGAGCCCTGCTCGTAACTCTCGACGTGCCCGTCCTTGGCGAGAACCAGGGAGTACTTGAGTATCGCCGTAAGCGGCAGGTGGCGGACGATCACGCCATCAATCTTGTTGCCGCTGCGAACGACCTTCTCGAACCCGATCGTGTCGCTGCCGAGCTTCACGATGAAGACGCGGGTTTGCGCCCTGAGCCCGAGTGGAAGGAGGGCGACGAGCGCGACAATGCGTATGCCTGCGTTTTGCATGGATACTCCCGATGTAGTTTGTCGTACTCTGTAAAGTTAGTTGGTTGGTCTTTGGTTGACGAATTCGTTGACCGTTAACCAAGCGACAGTTAGTGGTTAACCGTTCCACTCGTTTTATGTTGGTATAGGTTGTTACAGGCCCGAAACCGAACATCAAATCCAGGCTCCGCCCATGCCGAAAGACTACCCAGACCACCACGACGCCGATCTAATCCTCAAGCTGTACGATCTGCGACGCGAACCACTGCTTCGCGAGGCCCGGAAGACCGTGAACTTGTGGTTCCCGAAATCGATGGACGACGTCATGAAGATCTTAAAGCCGGATCACCCGGATAACGCCGCCTTTCGGCAGGTGAACGGGTACTGGGACATGGCATACGGGATGGCGCGGCACGGCGTGATCCACGCCGAATTCCTAATCGAAAACCGCGGCGAGGGTCTCTGGTTCTATTCGCGGATCG
>JANYIJ010000186.1 GCA_025362095.1 Gemmatimonadota bacterium
CGCATCGTCGATCAGCGCGATCACTTCGAGTCGGTCTCCAAATCGAATGCGCTCGATGTCGAGATACCGCTCCACGAACTGCCATTCCTCGCGAAGCGTGATCACGTCGCGATCTTCCTCGACCACTGTGCGAAGCAGCTCCGCCACCCGCTCAGCCGCCTCGGCTGCGCGCGCGGGTTCGCGCGGGATCAGTTGCACGACCGAATGCAGCGCATTGAAAATGAAGTGCGGATGCAGCTGCGACCGCAGCGCGGCGAGCTGCGCGCGGGCGGCGGTCGCTTCAGCCCGTGCAACCCGTTCCGTCGCTTCCTGCGAGTACGACACGCCGGCGACCATCACATAAAGCCAGACGCCGAGCACGAAGAACGGCGTGAATCCCGGTCCGACGACGAGCGTGAGTCGCAGGTGAAGCAGACTCTCCACCACGCTGACCGAGGCTACCCACAAGAGTGAATACGCAGCGGCCGCCACCATGTGCGGCAGCAGGAACGACACACGAAAGGGCCGCGGCCACGGAAACCGTCTCGCGAAACGGCTGACGAGCAAGCCGAGAAGCGCCGCCGGAAAGATCGCCCGCACCGCCGCCAGCGCGGCACTCATCGGGCGCGCCTGATGCATGACGTACAAGAGCGTGAAGTACAGCGCCCACACCGGGAGCCATCCAATGACCAGCTGGATCCAGATCGACGTGCGGCGCATGTTCGAATTCTACGGGATCGCTCAGCGCTCCGCCGTTGCCGCCGAACGCTTGGCGTCGATGGTCAGGAAACCCTCGTCCCACGATTTGCCGCCGTCGAACGAGCGATCCTGCGTGTACTTGAACGCCGTGGGCGTGATTCCCGTGATGCGAACGCGTGAGAGGAACGCCTTGCCGCCGGGATCCGTCCCCTCCGAGGTGCTGCTCATTCCGCCGTCCTTCCACTCCGCGACCGAGCTCGTGGCCTTGCCATGGTAGGCGTCGGTGGCCGAGACGACCCAGTGCTTCGCTGCGGCATCGTACACACGCACGAACAGCGAGAGCGCCATCGGATTTCCGCTTGCGTCGACGATCCGCAGTTCGTCCTGCACACCCCAGCCGTCGAGTGCGCGCCAGGCCTTCCATGTTCCGTGGAGCTTCGGAACGCCATGAATCTTCTGGCCGAGTCCGACCGCTTGCGGCGTAACAGTGAGCGACCAAGTGCCGAGCATGAATTCGTACTGCGTGGCCTCCGTGGGAGCCTTTGTCACCAGCGACGACGCAGCGCCGCTGTGCTGCGCCGTTGCGGTCGACGGGATTGAGGCGGCGGCGATAATGGCCGCGAGCGCGGTGCGTGCGATCAATGAATGGTGCCGCATGAAGTTCTCCGGTGAGCGTTTGTAGTCGATGCTGCGATGTTTGCACCGGCAAGTTGCGCGGAAATCGCGCGAAAAGAGCTCACTATTCGCCTAACGGTGGTTTGACGTGGTTGAACGGGCGCCAAGACCATCGTAAAGCGCGAGCGCGAGTCCTACCGTTCGCGTATGAATGAATCCAACGGCGTCACATCACCGCTGATCTCGCTTCGCGAAGTCGGCAAGACCTACCTGTCGGCGGGCGGGGAGTTCACGGCGCTCGCCAATGTGAATCTCACCGTCGCGCGGGGAGGTTTCGTGGTAATCCTCGGTGAATCCGGCAGTGGGAAATCTACTTTTCTGAACCTGCTCTCCGGCGTGGACAGGCCAACCACGGGAGAAGTACATGTGGGCGCCACGGCGGTGCACGCGCTGCCCGAGCGTGAAATCTCCGCTTGGCGCGGCCGCGCCGTAGGTATCGTTTTCCAGTTCTTTCAACTCCTGCCGACGCTCACCGCGATCGAGAACGTGATGCTCCCGATGGACTTCTGCGATCGCTGGCCGGCGACCGAGCGACGTAAGCGGGCGCTCGCGCTGCTAGAACGTCTCGGTGTCGCTGATCAGGCGGAAAAACTTCCGTCGACACTGTCCGGCGGCCAGCAGCAGCGCGTCGCGATCGCGCGCGCGCTGGCCAACGCTCCGGATGTGCTGCTCGCCGACGAGCCCACCGGGAATCTGGATTCCCGCACGTCTGCTGCGATTCTCGAGCTGTTTGCCGAACTGGCGCGCGAAGGGCAGACGGTCGTGATGGTGACGCACGCCGAGGGCGCACGAAAGTACGCGACGCAGATCGTGACGCTTGCGGACGGCCGGGTGGTGGCGTGATCGCGCCGCGCTGGCGCAAAGTCCTGCGCGATCTCTGGCTTCACAAACCGCGCACGCTCCTGGTGGTCTGCGCGATCGTCATCGGAATCGTCGGCGCCGGTGCCGTGCTCGACACGTGGTCGATCCTGCGCATCGTGACCCGCGACGGCTACCTCGCAACCAACCCCGCGTCGGCGACTCTGCGCGTCGATTCCGTAGACGATGCGCTGCTGAACGCTATTCGGGCTCTTCCATCAATCCGTGACGCCGAGGCGCGACGCTCAGTTGTCGGGGCGGCCACGGTGAACGGCACGACCTACTCGGCGCTGCTGTTCGCGTCGCGCGATCCGTCAAAAAAGCAGATCGGCCGCGTGGTTCGCGACAGCGGCACGTGGCCGCCGTCAGACAGCGCCATCGTGATCGAGCATTCGTCGCTCGACTACGCGGGCGCGTCGATCGGCGGGAGTGTGACCGTGCAACTCGTGGATGGCGCTCCGATCGTTCTTCGCGTGACCGGCGTCGCGCGCGATCAGGGACTCGCGCCGGGATGGATGGATCACGTCGTGTATGCGTTCGTCACGCCCGCAACGCTCGCGCGTCTCGGCTCCAGTGCCACGCTGAACCAGCTGCAGATCGTGGTGCGCGACGGCGCCGGCGTTTCGTTCGATCGCACCGCGAATCGGCGCGTCGCGCTCGCGGTGAAGGCGGCAGCCGAGGCGGCCGGACACTCGGTGTTCGAGGTGGACGTTCCGATTCCCGGTAGGCACATGCACGCGGCACAGATGGATTCCCTCCTCATGACTCAGGGCGCGTTCGGCGTGCTCCTGCTGCTGCTCAGCGCCTTTCTTGTCGTGAATCTCATGTCGGCCATGCTCGCGGGACAGGTGCGCGAGATCGGCGTGCTGAAATCCATCGGCGCACGCACCGCGCAGATCGCGGCTATGTACCTGACAATGGCGCTGGCGCTCGGCGTGGTCGCGTGCGTGCTGGCGATTCCGGTTGCCGCGCTCATCGGGCGATGGTACGCAGAGTTTTCCGCGAGCCTGCTGAACTTCAGCGTCGCCGGAGTTGGAATCCCGGTGAAGGTGCTGCTCGTTCAAGTGGTAGTGGGCGCGTTCCTGCCCGTGATAGCCGCTGCGGTGCCAGTGGTGCGCGGCTGCCGCGTTTCGGTGAGCGAGGCACTGCGCGACTTTGGCGTGGGGTCGCGGGAGAGCGGGGCAGGCGGTCGGCTGCTGCGGCGGACGAGCGGATTGGCGCGGCCGTTGTTGCTTTCGCTTCGAAATGCGTTCCGGCGCCGCGAGCGCATGGCGCTCACCTTGCTCACGCTATCGCTTGGCGGAGCGGTCTTTCTCGGCGCACTCAACCTGCGCGCATCGATTCGCGGCTCGGTTGGACTGATCTACGACAGTTACAACAAGTTCGATCTTTCGATGCGGTTTGTAGTTCCTCACGCAGCAGACAGCATCGAGGCGGTGACTGCTCGCATTCCGGGGATTGCCACCGCGGAGGCTTGGGCCGGCGCCCGCGCGGCGGTCGATCGCTCGGACGGAATGCTCGCGGCGACTTTTCCCCTCACCGGACTATCGCCGGAGTCGAAGCTTGTCGCATTTCCGGTGGCCGAAGGACGCTGGATCGCGGGCGGCACCGTGAACGAGCTTGTCGTGAGCAAACGGCTTCTCGAGGAGGAGCCCGCGCTCGCGCC
>JANYIJ010000225.1 GCA_025362095.1 Gemmatimonadota bacterium
CGGGCAACAGGCGACGGGCAACAGGCGACGGGCAACAGGCGACGGGCAACAGGCGACGGGCAACAGGCAACAGGCGACAGGCGACGGGCAACAGGCAACAGGCAACAGGCAACAGGTGACGGGCAACAGGCAACAGGTGACGGGCGACAGGCGATGGGTTAGTTGACGAACTGCACAGCTGCCACGGTTTCCACGGTCGACGTTTCCAACTCGCTTTTCAATCCTTTTACGGAGCTCTCGAACACGCCGAAGACGCTCGATCCCGAGCCGCTCATCTGCGCGATGATCGCGCCGCGTTGTTTGAGTGAATCGCGAAGCGCCCCGATCGCTGGATGATGCGCCGTAACCACGCCCTCGAGATCGTTGGCCGCCAGCGCAGCGATCGTGCGCCACTCGAGTTTGCGTCCGGCCGGCAGAGTCGCGCGGGTTCCTGAGTGTCGCGCCGCCTTTTGCTCGGCGAACCAGCCGAACGCGTCGGCGCTCGAAACGCCGAACGGGGGGACGGAAAGAATTACCTGGCGCGCGGCGAGCGGTTCAAACGGAAACAATTTTTCGCCGCGGCCGGCGCCGAGCGCGAGCGCGTGCGCTGAGAGCAGGTAGGGTATGTCGGCGCCGAGCGAAAATGCGATCGCGGCGAGCGCAGAATCCGCGAGCGGTTTTTCGGCGAGGCCGTTGAGCGCGCGCAAAACCGCGGCAGCGTCGGCGCTGCCGCCGCCAAGTCCGCCGCCAACTGGAATTCGTTTCCGAATCTCAATTCGAAAGTTCTTCGGCCCGCCCGCAGCGTCTGCAAACGCAACCGCCGCGCGCCACGCGAGATTCTGTTCGACCGGGCCGACGTCGGCACCGGAGCAATCGAGAGATCGCGTCGAGCCGGTCGTGCTCACCGAGACCGAATCCGCGAGCGCGATGCGCTGAAAAAGCGTTTCGAGCTGATGATAGCCGCTCGGCTCACGTGAGAGCACGCGCAGAAAAAGATTGATTTTCCCCTGCGCCTCTACGCGCGCCGTGATACGCGCCGCGCCACTCATGCGGCGGGGACTTTCTTCGCGCCCGTGAAGTCGCTGAAGTGCAGCTTCATGCGCGTGAGGTACCACACGCCCATGATCGTGATCGGGATGAACGAAAGCACGTGAAAGCCGAGCACCCATCCGACCGCCGCAGCGCTGCCGACGCCGTACACCGCGAGCCCCACCTTTCCAAAGAACTCAAAGGGACCGAAAAATCCGGGAGTCGACGGCACTGACACGCCAATCGCCACAAGTCCCTGAATGAGCAGTCCCGCCGCGTACGGTGCGTCGAGATGCAGCGCCTGAAATCCGAGCCAGAACGCGAACGCATTGCAAAGCCAGTGCAGCACGGTCCAGAAAAAAACTTCGAAGAGCAGTTTCGGACTTCGCAGCACGTGAAGTCCCGAGACGAATCCTTCGAGCAGCGCTCGCATCTTCGGCTCGAAGCGCGGCGCCACGCGGCGCATGACCGCGTCGGAAATCGCGAACACGCGATCGGGCATGATCACGAACATCATGAGCCCTGCGAGCACGAGCGCGAGAAACAGCGCGGTCGGTTTGAGGTAGTACGCGAGCGTGTGATCGCCAATCGGCTGCTGCGACGGAAACGCGGGATCGAACGTCGCAAGCAGCATGAGCAGGAGCACGACCGTGCCGTCGAACAGCCGGTCAACCGCCACTGATGCGAACGCGGCCGTGAACTTGACCTGAGGTTCGGCGCGCGAGAGCGCGAACGCGCGCGCGAACTCGCCGGCGCGCAGCGGCAGAATGTTCGTCGCCATCATGCCGATGGCCGTGGCTTCCCAGAGCGATCCGAGGGGAAGGCGGCCATACACGGGAGCGAGCAGCGCCTGCCAGCGGCGCGCGCGGAGCGGAAAGATCGCCGTCGCGAAAACCATGCACGCGATCCAGAGCGGTATGCTCGATTTCGAGAGCACCTCCCACACGGCGCTGATGCTCGTGCCCTTCATTGTGTACCACAGCAACAGCGCGCTCAGGAGGATGCCGAGCGATGTGCGAACGCTGTTTTTCATGCCGCGCTACTCGGCTTCTGCGAGCTCGAGCAGATCGTAGAGCTCGGCGAGCTCGTCGGCGTTCGGCGTCGCGCCGGAATCGCGGAACGACTGTCCGATCTGCGCCGCGCGGCGGAGCGCAGACCTTCCGCGATACAGCAGGTCCTGAATCGGCACGACGCCGTCGTCCTCGAGCTCGGCGGGTTCCGCGAGTGGCGTGTGCTCGAGGCTGGAGAGCCCGCTGAGGCCGGCGCCGAGCATGTCGTGGAGTGCGGCGCCGGAGGGCGCTGCGGCGAGCGGCGCGCTGACGATCGGCGCGCTGACGACCGGTGTGGCGACGACTGGCATCGCCGCTATCGGCGTGGATCCGCGCAACGGCGTGGCGCGGCGCACGATGTCTGCGATCTTCGGCGCCAGCGGTTCATCGGCGCGCGACGCGAGCAGTGTTGCCGCTTCGTCGAGACCGGTGAGCGCGAGCGGGTCGAGAGTGGCGGCGCCTTCGAGCATCGCGTTCAGCGAGTGCGCCACCGCGGATTCACCGAAGCTCCCGGCACTGCGCGATAACGAACGCACCGCGGCGCGAAGCTCGTGGCCGAGGCGCTGTTTCGACGGAAGATCCGCCGCGCGCCGCGAATCGCCCACGAGGCGCCGCAGGTGCTCGGCCTGGCTCACCACTTCGAGCTTGAACCGTGCAGCCGGAGTCGTCGGCGGATTCGGTTCGGCGTGCACGATGTTCTGTCCGCCGCCCTCGGGAAACAGCGTGTGGATCGGAACGACCTGGTCGTCGTCGCCCGGTCCCTCCACAAAACCCTGCGCGGCGACGGTGAACGCGAACACCGCCTGCGTGCCCGCGTCGGGACGCCCGCCTTCCTGGAGCGCGTCGGACCCTTCGCGGAGCACGACGGCTGCGGCGCGGAAGAGATCGCGAAGCGCGTCCGTAGCCGTGGTCGAACCGATCTCGAGTCCCTTCGCGGCATCGTCTACGGCGGAGATCACTTCGGCGAGCGGCGGAAGATCGAGCAGCGCCGCGACGCCGCGCAGCGCGCGAATCCGCGCGAGCGTTTCAGCGAACGAGGCGGGTGGGCCGGGCTGGTCGGCGAATTTCTGCAGGCCTGCGGCGACGTCAGACGTTTGTATCGAGAGGAACGATGCGCTGCCAGCGGCGGCCACCGGAGTGGGTGCCGCGGTGCGCTGCGGCGCGGGCGCGAGGGCATTGAGTTCGTTTGAGCGGGCGGCGGCGCGCGCGGTTTCCGCGTCGCCCCAGTTGCGCACGCCTCTGATGAGAATCTTGAGATCGTCGATCGTCGCGACGATCGCGCCGCGGAGCGCGGGACTCCACTGCACGGCGCCGTCGCGCAAACCCTTCACGATGCGCTCGAGTGCATTGGCGACGTCGGCAATGCCCTGGACTTTCGCCATCGTCGCGCTGCCGCGGAGCGCGCGCGCATTTCGCGCGAACAGGTCGAGATCGGGCGTGCCCGACGCCGCGCGCGCGAGGAGCTCGTCCATCTGCTCCACGCATTCGCTGCCTTCGAGGACGAAAAAGTCGAGCAGGCCGGTGCTCATTTGAAGTCAAACATTAGGGATAGGACGGAGGGGCGGCAACGTTATAGACGAGTCGGCACGGGTTCGCGGCACGAATTGGCCGGAGGCCGGAGGCCGGAAGCCGGAGGCCGGAAGCCGGAAGCCGGAGGCTGGAAGCCGGAAGCCGGAAGCCGGAGCATTGTTTCCGGCGTCCGGCCTTCGGCCTCCGGCTATCGCCCCGCGTCCATGGCCCGGCGCATGGCTCGGACTGAATTTGCGATTCCCTCAAAGATCGCATTCGAGACGATAGTGTGGCCGATGTTCAATTCTTCGATCTCAACGATCGCCGCGACGAGGCCTACGTTCTTCACCGTGAGACCGTGACCCGCGTGGACCGCGAGATGAAGCGCGGCGGCCTGTCGCGCGCCTTCGCGCAGCGCGCCGATCGTGCGCGGATCATCCGGATGATGCGCGTAGGTGCCGGTGTGCAATTCGATCGCATCTGCGCCGAGCCATGCCGAGCGTTCGACGATCATCGGCACCGGGTCGACGAACAGGCTAGTGCGAATGCCGGCTTTTTTGAGTCGCGCGATCGCTGCGGTCAGCTCCTCCGGTTCGCGCGTGACGTCGAGCCCGCCTTCAGTCGTGATCTCTTCGCGCTTCTCGGGGACCAGCGTGACTTGATGCGGCAACAAGCGCTCCGCGATCAGCAGCATTTCTTCCGTGCACGCCATCTCGAGATTGAACGGCTTCTTGAGGACGCGAAGCATTCCGTCGACGTCGGCATCCTGCACGTGGCGCCGGTCTTCACGAAGATGCGCGGTGATCCCATCCGCGCCGGCCTCCTCGCAGAGGCGCGCGGCCGCGATGGGATCGGGCTCGTCGGCCTTACGCGCCTGACGGAGCGTGGCGACGTGATCAATGTTGATGCAGAGGCGGAGAAACATGATCAGGGAAAAGTATAACGTGATGGCCGATGCTTGCTGGCATTCACGTGTCCGATTAGGTTCGACTCATACACCGAATCGGAGCCGAGTGTGAAGCGAATCGCCTTGTTGCTCGTGCTCGTCACCGCCTGCAAGACGGTGGCCGTTCGTGATCCCGCGATGACCGGCGCCGCAACTCCGCGCGCCACGGTCGACCGCTTCCTCGCTGCAGCGCGAGCCCAGGACATGCAGGCGCTCGGCGCCGACTTCGGCGACGCGAAAGGCCCGATGCGCGACCAGAACCCGCGAGACGTCACCGAAAAGCGAATGATCATCATGTTGCAGTGTTTGCGGCATGACAAAGCCGTCGTGGGCGAGCCCGTTCGCGGCGAAGGCGGACGCCAGCGTTTCTCGGTCGACTTCTCACAGGGAGCGAATAAAGCGACGGTGCTGTTCACGACGATTCAGGGCCCGTCTGAGCGCTGGTATGTTGAGAGCTTCGAGATTGTAGCCCTGCAAAACAAAGGCTTCTGCAACAAGCCGGGCGCGTAAGCCGCCGTCGCACACCGCCACTTCCCAACTCCGTTAGTATTCAGACAGTTCGATGAGTATGCCGCCCGTGGATTTTGGATGCAGAAAGGCGATGCGTTTGCCTTCGGCGCCCATGCGCGGGGTCTCATCGATCAGCGTGATACCGGACTGACGACAGCGCGCCATCGTGGCGTCGATGTCGTCGACGGTGAAGCAGATGTGATGGATGCCGGGTCCGCGCTTCTCGAGAAACTTCGCGACGGGCGAGCCTGCGTCGATCGGTTCGAGAAGTTCGACCAGTGAGTCACCGGCTGCGAGTCCGGCGATTCGGGCGCCGTCGCTGTCGTCGAGCGGAGCGTCGGTGAGGCCGAGCACATCGCGGTAGAAGGGGAGCAGCGCATCGATGCTCTTCGCGGCGATGCCGACGTGGGCAATGCGGGTTGGAGTCATGCGGTTAAGATTAGCACAGTCTCACCGTGGGAGAATGCAGCACAATGGCGAATGCAATCGCAGTAACCGACGCCGATTTCGAGACGCAGGTCGAGAAGCATACGGGCGTCGTGGTAGTGGACTTCTGGGCCACATGGTGCGGCCCGTGCAGAATGATCGCTCCAATCCTCGAGCAGCTCGCGGTTGAGTACGACGGAAAGGTGAAGGTCACGAAGCTCGACGTGGACAACAACCAGAAGACGGGAATGCGCTTCAACGTGCGCTCGATCCCCACACTGCTGTTCTTCAAGGACGGCAAGTTGGTGGATCAGGTGATCGGCGCGGTTCCAAAGGCTGCGCTGGCAGCGAAGTTCGACCAGCACGCGGCGTAAGGTTCCAACTCCGGCGGGGAGGTAGCGGTCTAGACGATGCCCCTTCCCGCCGCGACGCTGCACTATCCGCACGATCGCGTGCTGCTCAATCGCACGCGACTCGCGTATGTCCATCTCAGAAATCTCCTGACCGACGCCAAGCGCGATCGCGCGGCGAAAATCTACGGATTCGTTTCGGTGTGGCTGCCGGAAGAGCTGCTCCTGCTGTTCATGCAGGAGGGCGAGGTGGTGAACGCGACGGCGACCGTCGACGGCATGACCTTTAGGCCGCTCTCCATCGCAGAGGGTATCGCGATGGTCCCCTCGGCCGCGGAGTTCGGCGAAATTTGTTTTTACGAAGCCGACGACGAGCAGCTCGCCACGATGTACTGGTCGCAGATGCTCGAGCCTGTCGCGTGGCCGGCCGAACTCAACGTGCATGATCCCGCCGCGGTGTTCGGATTTCTGAACGCGACAATGCACGACGGTGTGGTGGAGGTTCGCGCCGAGGACGGCGGCGTGAACTACGGGATCGTTCGCAACGGCGGCATCGCGCGCGGATTCTTTGCCGGGGAAAACGTCGCCAACGCGAGCGCTGAGGCGCGGCTCACCGCGCTGCTGGCCGGCGGACGAATTGCCGAGCGGAAGAAAACGCGGCTCTGGCCGCTGCCGCCGCCGCTGCCGGTGCAGGCGCCGCCGGCGATGATTCAGGCGTATCGCGATCTCATGGCGTCGATCGTGAAGCGTCTGGTGGAGGGCGGAGTGGAGGGCGCGCCGCAGGTGACCGAGCATGCGCGGATGATGCTCGTGGAACGACATCCATGCCTCGACCGGTTCTCGCTCACGCATCCGCACCCGCGCGATCCCGTCACGGAGACACCAGCGCTGACCGCCGCCATTGGCGCCTGGATCGGCGAGCTGCTCTGGACGGTGGCGCCGGCGGACGGCAAGACACCGGGGCAGCTCGTGGGCGAACTCGCCCGTGAGCGTCGGCACATGTTCCAGTCCGCGGGACTGTTCGACGCGCTGCCGTGGAAGATCGAGTGGTGAGGAGTGAGGGGGAAGTTCAAACTTCCGGCACGCTCTTCCTCGTGAGCACGCCGATCGGCAACATGGCCGATCTCAGCGCGCGGGCGGTGCAGACACTCGGCGCCGTGAGCGCGGTGCTCGCCGAAGACACGCGGCATTCGCGGCCGCTGCTGACCAAGCACGGGATCGCCACGCCGCTCGTCGCATATCACGAGCACAACGAGGCGAAGGCCACGCCCGCGCTCGTGGCGCGGCTCGAAGCGGGTGAATCGTTCGCGCTGATTTCCGATGCCGGAACGCCGCTGCTTTCGGATCCGGGAGCTCGGCTCGTTCGAGCGGCGATCGACGCCGGTGTCGTCGTCACGGCGGTGCCGGGAGCATCGGCGCTGCTCGCCGCGCTGGTCGCGTCGGGCATCGTCGCCGATCGCTTCACGTTCTTCGGATTTTTGGCTCGCAAGGGAAAAGAGCGCAGCGGTGCGCTGCGCGAGATTGCCGAGTTGACCCACACGGCCGTGCTGTATGAGGCGCCGGCACGGGTGGGGGAGACACTCGCAGCGCTCGCCGGGGCCGGCGCGGGTTCGCGCGAGGCGGTCGTCGCGCGCGAGCTCACCAAGCAATTCGAGGAGTTTCGCAGGGGAACCGTTCAGTCGCTGGCGGAGTCTTATCAAGAGGTGGCGCCGCGAGGGGAAGTCGTGCTCGTGATCGCCGGCGCGGAGACGCCGGAGCCAGACGAAGCCTCGCTGCGAGAGCGGGCGCACGTCCTGCGCGAAACGGGACTGAGCGCACGGGACGTGGCGCGCGTACTCACTGAGGAGTCGCATGCCCCGCGAAATTTGGCCTACCGACTGGCACACGAATGACCGCGATGATCCGCCTTCTGCTCGCTGCAGTTGTTCTCAGTCTCTCGGTGCCAATGGCTCCGCGTTTGACGATCGCCCGCCTGCAGTACGACGGCGGCGGCGACTGGTACGCGAACCCGTCGAGCATTCCAAACTTGCTGCGGACGATCCGCGAGCGGACGTCCTTCCCGGTCGAAGTGGCCGAGGCGCGCGTGACCCTCATGGACGACCGGATATGGGACTATCCGTTCCTCCACATGACCGGGCATGGCAACATCAAGTTCACGGACGCCGAGGTGCTGCGGCTGCGGGAGTACCTCGCGCGCGGCGGCTTTCTGCACGTCGACGACAACTACGGGATCGACGAGAGCTTCCGCCGAGAGATCAAGCGGGTGCTCCCGGACAACGAGCTGGTGGACGTCCCGCTCTCGCATCCCATCTATCACATTGTGTATGATTTTCCGAAGGGAATTCCGAAGATCCACGAGCATGACGGCCATCCCGCGCGCGGATTCGGAATTTTTCTCGGCAACCGACTGGCGGTGTACTACAGCTGGGAGAGCGACCTCGGAAATGGATGGGAAGATGTGGGCACCTACAACGATCCGCCGGAACTGCACGAGGCCGCGCTCCGAATGGGCGTGAACCTCTTCGTGTACTCCATCACGAGCCGCCCTTCGTCATGACGATTTTCGATCTCGTCGCGCGAGAGCGCGCCCGCGTCGCGCAGCTGGTGCGCGCCGAAGCATGGACGCGCGCTGCGGTCGTGCTCGTCGCCGCGCTCACGACCGGCGCGCTCGCGCTTGGCGGATCGCGCTGGATTTCTCTGCCGCGCATCCTGCCGTTCCTCATTTGGGCCGTCGCCATCGCGGGCGCCGCGTATCTCGTGCGCCGCGGCGCACGGGCGCTGAGCCACGTCGCCGATAACGGCGCGGTGGCGGATGCGGTTGAGCGCGAGCAAAAAATGCGGCGCGGCGCGGTGCGCGGAATCGTGGAGCTCTCCGGCGACACGAGCGCCTTTGTCGCGCGCGCAGCGCAGCGCCTCGGCGATACGCTCGGCGCGCGCGGCACCACGCTCGCGCCGGCGCTGCAGCTCAAGCTGCGGCGCGGCGCGCTCGCGGGAATGGCGGTGCTCGTGCCTGTGGTGCTCATCGCGGTTTTTGTGGGGGCGAAAAAGCCGGACGGATTCCGCGCGCTCGCGCATCCGGTGGACGCGTGGCGAGGTGACCTGCTCCCGCGCTTGCAAATTGCCGACGCACCGAGCCGCGCGCTGCGCGGATCCACGCTTAAGCTCACCGTTCGCGCCGCCGGACGCTCGAACGTGATGCTGCGGCGGCGCACGACGGGCAACGCGTGGGTCGAGACGGAGCTGACGGTGACGAACGGAACGGTGAGCACAGAGCTCGGCCCGCTCGACGCCGATCTCACGCTGGTTGCGAGCGACGGCAGGGCGGTGAGCGATTCGGTGGTCGTGCGCGTGGTGGATCGCCCGTTCGTGGGCGATGTCGCGGTTCGCGCGACGTATCCCGCGTATCTGCATCGCGCGAGCGAAACGCTTCCAGGCGATCTGCAGATTCGCGTGCCGAAAGGAACCGAACTCGCGATCGAGGGACATGCATCGGAGGCGCTCGCGTCCGTGTTTCTGGTGCAGGGCCGCGACAGCATCAAGCTCGCGCCCGCGGAGCGGCGGTTCAGCGGCCACTTTACGCCCGCTGCGAGCGGCAGCTGGACCTGGAGCGCGCACGGCGTGAGCGCGGCGATCGCAGATGTGCCGCCGCCTCTGACAGTCGATGTCGTTCCCGATTCGGCGCCCGTCGCGGAAATTTTGCAGCCGGCGTCGGACAGTCTTGTGTTGCCCACCGCGAAAATCGAAATGCAGCTGCTCGCGAGCGATGACCACGGATTGCAGTCCGTGATCCTCAAGACGTGGCGTGTGAGCCGCGACGGAAGAGCGCAGCCGCCGGCCAGTGCGACGCTGGCGAGCGGCGGAATTCCCGACTGGGCCGGTGTGGTCGCGATCGATCTCGGCAAGTGGACCCTCGAACCCGGTGACGCGGTCCACGTGCAGCTGATCGCGCGCGACGAATCGCCTGCCGGACAGGAAGGGAAGAGCCGCGAGCTGATCCTCCGCGTTCCCGCGAACGAAGAGCAACGCGCCGCGGCGCGCGCCGCAGGCGATTCCGCCGCCGCGCGCGCCGTGGCTGCGGCAAAGGCGCAGGCGGGTCTGCAGCAGCGAACGAGCGACGCGGCGCGCGGCGTGAAGTCGGCGGAGAAGGGCGCCAAGCCCGGCGATCCGATGCAGTACGAGGGTGCGCAGCAGGCCAAGTCCCTCGCCGCCGAACAGAAGGACATGGCGGCGCGCGTGCAGCAGCTGCAACAAGCGTCGAAAATGCTCGAGGATCGCCTGCGCGCCGCCGGTGCGCTCGACACGAATCTTTCGAATCAGCTTCGAGAAGCGCAGAAACTTCTGCGTGAAGCGCTGACGCCGGAGATGCTCGATGCGCTGAAGAAGCTCGACAATTCCGCGCAGCAGCTTTCCGGCGATCAGGCGAAGCAGTCGCTGCAGCAGCTTGTCGAGCAGCAGAAAAAAATGCGCGAGGCGCTGGAGAAGAGCGCCGAGATCCTCAAGCGCGCCGCGCTCGAGGGTTCGATGCAGACGCTGAAGGACGAAGCAGCCGAACTCGCGAAGGAAGAACGCGCGCGCGCCGACAGCGGGAAAGGCAAACCGCTGCCGGAGGACGCGCAGCGGCTCAAGGATCGCACACAGCAGCTCAATCAGGATCTGAAAAATCTCGAGCAGCGCCTCAGACAGGAAAACGCCGATCCGGCAGCGAAGAAGGCCGACGAGGCGATGAAGGACGTGCAGGAGGCGATGAACGCGCTGGATCCCAAGCCGCCGTCGCCGGGAGGGCAGGGCCAGCAGCAGAAGGACCAAAAAGGACAGTCAGGCGGCCAGCAGAAGGACGGACAATCCGGCGGTCAGCAGAAGGACGGGCAGGGCGGACAGCAGAGTGGCCAGCAGAGTGGCCAGCAGAAGGCCGGACAGCAGGGCCAGCAGCAGAACGGGCAGCAGGCTGCAAGCCAGGCAGCCGACGCAATGGAACGCGCGTCGAAAGCGCTCGGCGAAGGACGTAAGCAGCAGGTGGACGAGTGGAAGTCGGAGCTGACCGGCGAACTCGACCAGTCGCTGCAGGAAATGCTGCAGCTCGCGCGACAGCAGGATGGCCTCGCGGATAAAGCGAAGAAGAATCCAACGGATCCGAATTTGCGCGGCGAGGAAAGCGCGCTTCAGCAGGGCGTGGAAAAAGCGAGTCAACGTCTCGGATCGCAGGCGAAGCGTTCGGCGCTGGTGTCGCCGCGCTCGACGCGCGCGATGAGTGACGCCGAGCAGAAGGTGGCGCAGGCCGCGCGCGACGCCGGCGATCCGCGCACGGCGAGCCAGGCGTCGCAGTCGATGACGGAAGCGGCGAACGCGCTGCGCCAAACGGCGGCCGCGCTCGCGCGCGATCGCGAGCGCGCAGGAAATTCACAGTCGGCGTCGGGACTTCCCGAGCTGCTCGCGCAGCTGCAAGCGCTCGCGCAGCAGCAAGGCTCGCTGAACGGGCAGATGCAAAGTCTCGTGCAGCAGGCTGGGGCGAAGGCAGGCGCTCAGGGCGTCTCGCCGGAGATGCAGTCGTCCGCGCGTTCGCTCGCGAAATCACAGCGCGACGTCGCGAACCAGCTCGATGAAGTCGGTGATGCGGACGCGAGCGGTCGCGCGGCCGAGCTCGCGCGCGAGGCGCGTCAGCTCGCGCAGACGCTCGAACAGGGCGCTGTGGATCCCACGGTGCTGGAACGGCAGCAGCGCCTGTTCCGCCGGATGCTCGACGCGGGACACACGCTGGAGAACGATCAGAAAGAAGAATCGGGCAAACGCGAGTCGCGCCCCGGCGATCAGAACAATCCATTCCTGCCGCAGGGATCCGCTGCCGCGGGCAAGACGGCGCTCAAGTATCGCGTGCCGGAATGGAACGAGCTGCGCGGCTTGAGCGCCGACGAACGTCGTCTGGTCATCGAGTACTTCCGCCGGTTGAACGGCGACCATCCTTGAACAAAGAGTGGGAGTGATGGATCCGCGGTGCGGGTTCGGGCAGCGCGGAGGCACGGCGCTGCGCCTGCTCGTGTGCGCGGTGATTCCCGCGCTGGCCAGCGCGCAGGCGCAAACCGCGGCAGCGAATCGCGCGTTCGACCTCGAGCAGGCCGGTCGCATGAAGGACGCGATCGTCGCGTGGCGTCAGGTGCTCGCCGGAGGACAGGTGGGGCAGGGGCTGCTCGGCCTGGAGCGCGTGTTCGGGAATCTTGCGCAGGACGATTCCGTTCTGCCCACTGTCGACTCGCTTCTCGCGCAAACTCCGACTGATAAAGTCGTGCGCGGTGTGCAGCTGCGCGTGCTGCGGCTCCTCGGTCGCGAGCAAGACGCGCGAAGCGCATTCGACACATGGGTCAAGCTCGTGCCGCGCGATCCCACGCCGTATCGCGAGTACGCGGGACAGCTCCTGACCGACGGCCGCGCGGCCGCGGCTGACACGGTGCTTCAGCAAGCGTCGGCGTCGCTCGGCTCGACGAAGGCGCTGACAATCGAAGTGGCGCAACTGCGCGCGGCGCTCGGGCTGTGGGCCGCGGCAGCCGCTTCGTGGCGCGACGCGATGATGTCCGAGGAATATCTCGAGCAGACGGCGGTGTACTCGCTGCAGTCCGCTCCGATCGCGCATCGCGATTCGATCCGTGTGGTGCTGCGCGCGGCAACGACTGCGTCGTCGAAAAAAGTGCTCGGCTCGCTCGAGCTGCAGTGGGGCAACGCCCGCGACGGATGGCGCGCGATCTCCACGCTGGCGGTCGCCGATTCCGCGTTTGACACGTGGAACGATTTCGCGCAGGACGCCGAGCGTCAGGGCTCCTGGCTCGCCGCCCGCGATGCGTTCGCCGCGATGAACAAGCTGCGGCCGCTCGCAGCGACTTCGATTCGCGCGGCGTCCGCGGCGATCTCGGGCGGTGAACCGGCCTCGGCGCTCGAACTGATCGCGTCGGCACGCTCGCAACTGCAGCCCGTCGCGATTCGCACGCAGCTGCTGCCGATGCAGATTCGCGCGCTCTCGCAGCTGGGCCGCGCGGCGGAAGCCGAGGCGCTCGTCGCGCATGACAGCGCGCAGATCGATCCGGGGACCCGTCGCGCATACGCCCGGATGATCGCGTGGGGTTGGATCCGCGCCGGCCAGGTGGAGCGCGCGCGCGCGGCGATCGCCGGCGCGAGCGGCGACGACGAAGATGAAGTCACGGCGTGGATCGCCTTGTACGACGGCAACCTGGCAAAGGCGCGCGCCGGAATGCGTCGGCCCACGGAAACCACGTCCGAGATTTTAACGGCGATGGCGCTGCTGAGCCGAACGAAGTCGGACAGCTCGCGCGCCGCCGGCGCCGCGTTTCTCGCGCTCGCGCGCGGCGACAGCGCGCAGGCCGTCGCGCGTCTCGAGCGGGCCGCGGAAGAACTTCCCGATGCCGCGCCGCTGCTGCTCGCGCTCGCTGCGCGGGTGCAGAGCTCGCGCCATCAGGACGGACCGGCGATCGCGATCTGGTCGCGCATTCTCACGCAGTACTCTACGGCGCCGGAGGCTGCGGAGTCCGATCTCGAGTGGGCGCGCACGCTCCGCCGGAAAGGCGACGTGGCGGGCGCGATAGACCACCTCGAGCACCTCATTCTCACCTATCCGCAGAGTGCACTCGTGCCGCAAGCCCGTCGCGAACTCGATGCGGTCAGAGCCGGTACCGCGCAATGATCAATCGTTTGCTTCCGGCCCTCGCGATGACGGTGGCGCTGTCGTCATCGCTCGCCGCGCAGCACCTGCTCATTCCGATGGATGATTCGCAGACGAATCATCTCAAGGCGTACGGTCTCACGTTCTTCGCGCTGAAGGCCGGCGATAAAGCGGAGTGGTTCCTGAATTATCGAGGCGGAAGTTTTCTCCTCCCGGACGATCCGCCGCTGCGGCGAAAGGCGGCGCTTGACGGCGTGGCATTCGTGCAGATCGATGACGCGGCGGTGAGCGCGGCGCGGAAGGAGATCGCCGCGGGCAACATGGACGCCATCACGCTCGAGAAAGCGCCGCACATCGCGATCTACGCGCCGGCCAAGGCGCCGCCCTGGGATGACGCCGTCACGCTCGCGCTGAAATACGCAGGGATCGAGTACACCCAGATTTGGGACGACGAGATCCTCAAGCAGGACATCGCCAAGTTCGATTGGATCCATCTGCACCACGAGGACTTCACGGGGCAGGAAAACAAACTGCACCTCGGATTTCGCGACGCGCCCTGGTTTATTGAACAGCGCGACAACGACCTGGCCGCGGCGCAGCGCAACGGGTTCTCGAACATTCCCGCTCTCAAGAAGGCCGTGGCAGCGCGTCTGCATGATTTCGTCGACAAAGGCGGATTCCTCTTCGCCATGTGCGGCGCGACGGAAACGCTCGAGCTCGCGATGGCCGCGCTGAACGTCGATATCGCCGGCCCGTTCTTCGACGGCACTCCGATGGATCCCGACGCAGATTCCAAGATGGACTGGGTGCGCGCGTTCGCGTTCCAGAATGCGCATCTCGAGATGTCGCCCGGCGTGAACGCCATGAGCGACATCGACGGGCATCAGGTGAACGTGCCCACGCGCCGGCAGCCACTCGGCTCGTTCAAACTTTTCAACTTCTCCGCCAAGTTCGATCCTGTCGCGTCGATGCTCGTGCAGAATCACCGGCAGGTCATTCCCGATTTCTTCGGCGTGACGACGTCATTCAACAAGGCCGTGCTGAAATCGGGCGACGTGATCCTCGCGACCGAGGATGGCGCGCCGTGGGTGAAATATCTGCACGGCGACTACGGCAAGGGCTCGTGGACGTATCTCGGCGGCCACGATCCCGAAGACCCGCAGCACAATATCGGAGCTCTTCCAACCGATCTCGCTCTGCATCCGAACTCGCCCGGCTACCGGTTGATCCTCAACAACGTGCTCTTTCCGGCCGCGAAGAAGAAGCCGCTCAAGACGTGACTTCCGGGTGAGTTCAAGGTGAATTCAGCCGCAGTACCGGAAGAAAAGCGAATTGGGAGCGGACCGGCGAAGGCGATGCGCGCGACTATCGCGCTTGCCGGCGGCAACGAGGTCTGCTTCGCGTGCACCGTCGGCGCGGACGGCGTGATCACCGGCGCGAAGCCCGTCGCGCGCGGTGATGTGAGTTCAGTGCTCGCGCTTCCGGGATTCGCGCAGCGCGGCGAGATGCTGGTGCACAACCATCCGAGCGGGGTGCTCGAACCGTCAGGCCCGGATATGGAAATCGCCGCGCGCGTGCACGGCGACGGCATTGGATTCGGAATCATCAACAACGCGGCGACCGAGATCTATGTCGTGGTCGAAGTGCCGCGCGAGAAAGAGCGGGTGGCGCTCGTTCCTGCGGAGATCGGCGCGCTGCTTGGTCCCGACGGACCGATTGCTTCGCACCTCGGCCGCTACGAGGACCGCCCCACGCAGCGGGAGATGTCGGAGCGCATCGCGCGGCTCTATTCGCTCGGCGGGATCGGGCTGCTCGAAGCGGGAACGGGAGTCGGCAAATCGCTCGGCTATCTCGTGCCTGCGCTGCGCTGGGCTGCGGCGAACGAAGAGCGGACGGTGGTCTCGACCAACACGATCACGCTCCAGGAACAGCTCGTGGGAAAAGACCTGCCGTTCCTCCAGGACGCGCTCACCGATCAGCCCGTGCGATTCGCGCTGCTGAAGGGCTGGCGAAATTATCTTTGCCTTTTGAGACTCGAGCAAGCGCGCAGCGGAGGCCATTCGCTTTTTCCGGATGACGCCGAAGCGCAGCTCTCGGCGCTCGAGGAGTGGGCGGGGCGCACGACGGATGGCTCGACTGCGGATCTGCCGGCGCCGCCGCGTCAGGACGTGTGGGATGAGGTCGCCGCGGAGTCCGATCTGTGCACGCGCCTGCGCTGCCCGCACTTCGACAAGTGTTTCGTGTTCAAAGCGCGACGCGTCGCGGCGCAGGCCGATGTCGTCGTGGTGAATCACCACCTGCTCATGGCAGATATTGCGGTGCGCCGCGCGTCGGGAAACTGGAGCGAGTCCGCGGTGCTGCCGGCCTACAGCCGGCTGATCATCGACGAAGGACATCATCTCGAATCGGCGGCAGGCGCGCACTTGGGGCAGACCGTGACGCGCCGCGGATTGCAGCGGTTGTTTTCGCGGCTGGAGCGCCGCGGGAAGGGATTGCTGCCGGCCCTCGAGCGGAAACTCGCGTCCGCGAACGATCTGCTCAGCGTCGCAAGTCTCGATCTCGTGCACGCGCGGCTCTTTCCATCGGCGGATGCTGCGCGACGGCTCGGCGCGCGGCTATTCGATCTGCTCGATGAATGGCTCGCGACCAAGACCGATTCTCAGGTGCGTCTCACCGACGCGTTCGACGACGAGCCCGTATGGGCCGCCGGACTCGGCGCCGCGCTCGACGACCTGCTCCGCGAGATCGATCTCATCGCCGAGGGGCTGCGCATGGTGCGCGAGCGATTGGAGACGGACACGCGCCGCGCCGACGAACTCGCCCCGCTGCTCAACGAGGTCACCGGCGTATCGCGACGGCTCTCGAACGCCTCGGATGCGCTGCGCAGCGCGCTGCGGCCGGGAATCGACGCGAACAAGAAAGTGCGCTGGATCGAGGCCACGGGTGGGGGCCGCGAGGCGGGCGCCGCTGCTGAAAACCGGAACGTGAGCGTTGCGTCGGTTCCGCTCGATCTCGCGCCGATCCTCCGCGAAGATCTCTTTCGTCGCGTGGAAACGTGCGTGATCACGAGCGCGACACTAGCAGTCGGCGACGGATTCACATTCGTGCGGGGCCGGCTCGGACTCGATCAGGACGATGTCGAACCGGTCACCGCGATTCTCGCGTCGCCGTTCGACTACGCCAGGCAGGCGGTGCTTGCGATCCCGTCGGATTTCCCGGCGCCCAACGAAGACGGACCGCTGCACTTCCGGAGAACGGTACAGGCGGGCGCCGATCTCATCGAAGCAGCGGGCGGCGGCGTATTTCTCCTGTTCACGAGTCACCGCGACGTACGCGAAGCCGCGCAGGTGCTGCGTGCGCTCGGCGCCGATTCGCGCTGGCCGCTGCTCGTGCACGGCGAAGCGCCGCGCGACGTGTTGCTCCGGCGTTTTCGGGAACAGGGAGACGCCGTGCTCGTGGGCACGGCGTCATTCTGGGAAGGAGTCGACGTGCCGGGGAGGGCGCTGCGAGGTCTGTTGCTCTCGAGGATTCCATTCCGTGTGCCTACGGAGCCGGTTACCGCCGCGCAGTGCGAGGCCATCGAAGCAGCCGGTGGCGACGCGTTTGCGGACTACATGGTGCCGCATGCGGCGCTGAGACTGAAGCAGGGATTCGGCAGACTGATCAGGACGGCGACGGACCGCGGAGCGGTGGTTCTGTGTGACCCGCGGGTGCTCAGAAAGTCGTATGGTCGCGCGTTGCTGAGCGGACTGCCGCCGGCGCGGCGGCTGGAGGGGGACTGGGCCACGCTCAGGGCTGAACTGACACGCTTTTATGCGGAATCCATTTCACACACTTCGGGGTAGATTCAGGCTATGGAACGTCCTGGGAAAATCGTCTGTGTGGGCCGCAACTACGCCGAGCACGCCAAGGAGCTTGGGAACGAGGTGCCGGCCGAGCCGCTCCTCTTTCTCAAGCCGCCTTCGTGCGTAATCGCGAACGGCGCGTCGATCGAGCTTCCGGCGGACGCCGGTCGCGTGGATTTCGAGGGCGAAGTGGGCGTCGTGATCGGCGCGAAACTGACGAAGGCAAGCGAGGCGCAGTGCGCGGCGGCGGTGCGGGGCATCGTCGCGGCGAATGATGTTTCAGCTCGCGAATGGCAAAAGAAGGACGGACAGTGGGCGCGTGCAAAGGGCACAGACACTTTTCTACCGATCGGCGAGGAATCACGGAAGCCGCACGATCTCGCGGCGCTGACGCTCGTGACGCGGGTCAACGGCGAAGAGCGCCAGCGGGCGACCACGGCGGAACTGGTCTTCCCGATTCCGACGTTGCTATCGTACATCTCACGGTACATCACACTCCATCCGAACGACCTGGTATTGACGGGAACGCCGGCCGGCGTGGGGCCGCTTGCAGCGAATGACGTAGTGGAGGTTGAAATCGTGGGGCATTCCATCGTTCGCAGCCCCGTGGTGGCACTCTAGTGGGGGTTCGGCCGCTGTGAGCCCGACGCGCCGTCGCGCGATCACCACACCCGGCGAGCGAGAGGATCCTGCGCGCCGGGGGCCGGCGAGCGTCATCGTCTCGCTGGCGCTCCATTTGGTGGCGATCGCCGTGCTCGTGCGCGTCGCGATCGTTCCGTTCAGCTGGATTCAGCTCTCGAACTTCGCCGCCAAGCCCGAAGAGACGCACGTGCAGTACGTGCGCTCGGCGGCCGACACGGCGTCGCGCGAGCGAGCGGGCGGCGACAATCGCCAGGTGAACAAGAATCCCGCTCCGGCTCCGGTGGTCTCGCCATCGGCTGTACCGTCTTCGCTCCCGCCCGAGCCACCGAAGCCGGCGGCGCCCGCGGCGCCCGCAGATGGCGGACTTGGTCCGGTGATCGGTGGCGGCGGACCGACGCGCGGCGTGACTCCCGCGTTCATCGATCCTCGACTGTGGGCGCCGACTGAACCGGCACCGGTCAAACCAAAGACGAACACCGAACGTCTCGACAGCGCGATCGCGACGCGCGTTCGCCATCTCGAAGATTCACTGAACGCGCTCGGCCCTCAGCGCGCCGACGGCGATTGGTCGTGGAAAGGAAAGGACGGGAAGAAATACGGCATCGACCAGAAGTACATCCACCTCGGCAACTTCTCGATTCCGACAGCGCTGCTCGCACTGCTCCCGCTCAACGTGCAGGGAAATCCGACGACATACGGAGAAGCCCGGCGCATCGGCTCGATTCGCCAGGAGATTCTCGAGCAGGCGGCGAGATCGGCGCGCGATGAAGATTTCAACATGGCGGTGAAGGAACTGCGGGAGCGAAAGACGAAGGAGAGAGCGGCTAAGGCGAAGGCGGATGCGACTATTCCTGACGCACCGCCAGTTCGCATCATTCCGTGACTTGAGGGGCGAGATGGGAGGCCAGTCGCAAGGGGCGAGGGCCAGGGGTGAGCGGAG
>JANYIJ010000250.1 GCA_025362095.1 Gemmatimonadota bacterium
CCGCCCGCTCACTCGTCTTAATTTGATGACCAAAGCCGGAACCGTTACCGTCGCCGGCAGACCCAACGCCGGAAAGTCCACGCTCCTCAACCGGCTCGTCGGGCAGCGCCTCGCGATCACGAGTCCCAAGCCCCAGTCCACTCGCGAACGCGTCGTCGGACTCATCACCGATGCCGACTCACAAATAATTCTTCTCGACACTCCGGGTCTCCTCGAACCGGCGTACGCGCTTCAGAAATCCATGCAGGAATCGTCGATCAGGGCGCTGCAGGACGCCGACGTGATCATACACCTCATTGACGGGCTCGAGGGGCAGGTTGAGACTCTCGCAAAAGCTGCCGGCCTCGCCGAAGACCGCGCTCCAAAAGCGCCGACCATCCTCGTCTTCAACAAGAGCGACTCTCTCGTCGAGGGCCGCCGCAACGCATTCCTCACCGACAATCCGGGTGCGATGCTCATCTCAGCCCTCAACGGCGAAGGCGTGCCCGAGCTCCTCGCTCGTGTTCGCGCGCTCCTCCCGGAGCACCCGTTCTACTACGACGCCGAAGATCTCAGCACACAGAACATGCGCTTCTTCGCGAGCGAAATGGTCCGCGAAACGGCGCTCGAGCAGCTCGAAGACGAAGTGCCATACAGCATCGCCTGCGAGATCGAGGAATTTCGCGAGAGCCGCTCACCGGTGTACATTCGAGCCGTGCTGCACGTCGAGCGCGACAGTCAGAAACGCATCCTCATCGGCGCCGGCGGAACGCGCATCAAGTCCATCGGCACCAGGGCGCGCGGTAAGATCGAGGCGCTCATCGGATCTCCCGTCTACCTCGACCTCCACGTGAAGGTGCTTCCCAACTGGCGCCGCGATTCCTCGGCACTCCGGCGCCTCGGCTACCGCGTCGATTGAATCGAGGAGAGAAACCAGCGTGATTCAACAGCCATGACACTCGCTCCCCGTCTGCTCGAAATTCTCGTCTGCCCACGCTGCAAAGGCGCGCTCGAATATCGCGAGCACGAATCGGCGCTCGACTGTCACGCGTGCAAGCTGCGCTACGCCATTCGCGACGACATTCCCATAATGCTCGTCGATGAGGCCACACCGCTCTAGCGTGATGGTGCTCAGGCGCCTCGCTCTCGTCGCGATGCTCGCCGTCGCGGCATCGGCGGCTCGCGCGCAGGGCGGTCTCTCCACCGAGGGAGCGCTCTTTCTGCTGATCCCCGTCGGCGCGCGCGCCGTGGGAATCGGGCAGGCAACCGTCGCGTCCGACATCGGCAGCGAATCGATCTGGGCAAATCCCGCAGGCCTGGCTCGCCTCCTCAGACGCGAGATCTCGATCAATCACTCGCAGACGATCGTGGCCACCGGTGACGCGCTCAACTTCGTCTTCCCGGCGGGGAAGGCGGGTGTGATCGCCGCAGCGGCCTACCTGATGGACTACGGGCAACAGGAAGCCACCGATCAGTTCGGCGCGACCGGCACCATCCTGCCGCGCTCGTTCGTAATCGCGGCCTCGTATGCGGCAACGTTCGGTTCTCGCTTCAGCGCCGGCATCACGTACAAGTTCGTGCAGGAGCGCGTCGACTGCAGCGGCACGTGCGGAAATATTCCCGCATTCAGCGCGTCGACCAACGGACTCGACCTCGGCGCGCAGATGGTCGTCGACAGCGCGCGCCGCCTCACGCTCGGCCTCGACCTTCGCGACGCGGGGCTCAATCTGCAGGTGAACGACGCGCCGCAATCGGACCCGCTGCCCACGCGCATTCATCTCGGCGCGCAGTATCTGCTTCCCGGAATCGAGAAAAGCATTCCCGACGGCGAACTGCGCGTCAGCGCCGAGATCGTCGAGCCGGCATCGTTCAGCGCGACGACGGTGCGCGCGGGCGGCGAGCTCACCTTCAAAAAACTCTTCTTTCTGCGGCTCGGCGTGACGAGCGGGAGCGGCGACGGCGCCACCGCCGCATTTGGGCTGGGCGTGAAGCGCGGCGGTCTCGCGATGGATTTTGCCCGCGGCTTTGGAGGATTCTCATCGGATGCCGGCAAGCCGCCGACGTACCTCACGCTGAGGTTCCAGTTCTGATGCTGGCGCGGCGCGCGGTGGTCGCTGCGAGCGCCGGACTGCTGTCAGTTCCGGCGCGCGCGCAGTTCGTTCCCGCTCCCGCCGGCATCACGATTCCTGCGACGTTCTCGTCGCGGTCGACTCCCGCGGAACGTGGCGATACCACCAAGGGGTCGAAGAAGATTCACATCGGGCCGATCGTCATCCCGCGCCGCGATTCGTCCTGGTGGGTTCCGCTCGCGTCGGCGGTGGTGCCCGGCACCGGACAGGCGCTGGTCGGACAAGATCGGTTCATCGCGTATCTCGCCATCGAAGGGTTCGCGATTCTCGGCTATATCGATCAGCGCGCGGCGCAGATCCGCGCGACGGACCGCTATCAATCGCTCGCGGGCAACATCGCGCGATCGCTCTTTCCGGGGCCATACCCGGCGGGATCGTGGGCGTACTACGAATCCATGGAGCACTTCAAGGAGAGCGGCGTGTTCAACCTCACGCCGGGAGCCGCGTTCACGCCCGAGCCCGATGTGACCACTTACAACGGAGCGAGCTGGCTGCTTGCCCGGCAAACGTACTGGAACAATCCCAACGTCCAACCGGCGATCACTTCGTCGGAATATGTGAAGTCGTTCGCGTTTTACACGGCGCGCGCGATCCAGCCGCAGTTCCGCTGGTCGTGGGCGAACGCACAGCTCGAGTGGGACGTGTACATCCAAAACATCCAAGAACGGAATCAGGCGGCCCGCGATGCCAGGCTGCAGCTGGGCATCTTGCTCGCGAATCACATCCTCTCGATGGTGGATTCGTACGTGACGTTGCGGGTCCGCGGAGGACTCGGCGCTCAGCACGAGCCGTCCTCGCTCTATGCGACAGTTCCGTGGGCGCCGTTCGGCCGACCCTCGCGGCCCTGACGAAGTGGTGCAAGTGCCTGCTGTTTCATTGTTTGACACCCTCTGTGGGTGCGCCTATCTTGCCCGAATACCCTTCGCTCGAAGGAGTTCGTGGCGCTAACGACCGCGTTCATCTTTGCGCCGGATGGTCAGCCGCTCCCGGTTCCGGTGCGCAGTTGGCTTGAGACGCAGCAGTTTCCCGTGGCCACCGTGCGCTCTTCGGACGAGTTACTGTCCGCGGCGCTGCGCAGCCGCCCGAGACTGGTGGTCGTCGATGCGCGCACGCATCCGGTCGCCGCGCTGAAGGGATGCCAGCGGCTGAAATCCGATTCGTACACCGGCATCGTGCCGGTCGTGGTCTGCTCGCGCAACGACGACACGTCGTTCACCGCGGCTTTCGACGCTGGCGCCGACGAAGTGCTGCGCGAGGGACTCTCCGCGACCGACGTCTCGCTGCGGCTCGCCGCGATGCTGCGCCGGTCGGATCGCGACACCCACGTGCACCCCTCCACACGCCTGCCGGGCACCACCGAAATCGAGGCGAACATTCACGAGCGCCTCGAGCGCGGCGAAACGTTCGCCGTCTGCTACGCGGACCTCGACCATTTCAAGGAATACAACGATCGCTACAGCTACTACGATGGCGACCGCGTCATCCGGATTCTCTCGAGGATTCTGCACGACGTGGTAAAGGGCACATGCGAAGACGCCGCCTTCGTGGGGCACATCGGCGGAGACGATTTCCTGTTTGTCATGCCTGTCGAGCAGGTGCACGATACGTGCGCTGAGATCGTGACAACGTTCGACGCACTGATTCCGTTCCAGTATTCCGAGCAGGACAGGCGGGCTGGATATTATTTTGGAAAGGACCGCAGGGGCGCTTTGCACAAGGTGCCGCTGATGACGGTGTCTATCGGAGTCGTCACGAACGAGCGTCGCACGTTCACGCACGCGGCACAGGTGAGTGAGCTCGCGACGGAAATGAAGAGCTATGCGAAGACGCTGCCGGGATCTGTGTTTACGATCGACCGTCGCGGCGACACGTCGGATGATGATCCGCAGTCGATCGAGCAGGTCGACGCGGCGACCATGTCGGAGGAGAAGTGAACGTAACGTGTCCTGATTGTCGCTCGATTTTTCGAGTCGACCCCGCGAAGGTGCCGCTCGGCGGCGTTCGCGCGCGCTGCTCCGTTTGCGGCGGCGTGATTTCTGTAAGTGCGCCGGAGTTTGCGACCGCGGGGGTCGCCTCTGACTCCGCTCCGATGCCGATCGCGTCGCCGCCGTCGCCGCCGTCGCCGTTCGTCGCTGAAACTCCGGAGCCGTTCGAGAGCGCGAATGCTGCGCCGGCGTTCCCAGATCTCGAACCTGTCGACGAGATCGCAGTCGTCGAGAGCGTGGAGGCGATCGCGGAAGTTCCCGCGACGGATTTCGATTCTGATTTCGAGGCGATGCCCGAACCGGCGACGGTCGAGCCGGAGGCGGTCGCGCCACCGCGCGCGCCCACACCGGTGTTCACTCCGGCTGTGCCGCCGCCGCCACCGCGCGCTCCGACGCCGGTGTTCACGCCTGCGGTGCCTCCCCGTGCGACGACTCCGGCGTTCACGCCGCCAGTGCCGCCGCCTGTGACGGCAGTGCCGCGTCCGGAACTGCCTCCGCTTCCTCCGCCGATGCCTGGCTCTGGGCCCGGGAGCACTCCGCGTCCGTTCCCGTCCGTTGGCGTTACCGGAAGCACTCCGCCTCGCGCACCGTTCGCTCCTGCGCGGCCGACGATGGCTCCGGGTTCGCCGATGCAGCCGCCGCGACCGACCACGGGCTCGACTCCAGCGCTGCCGCCCGCCGCTCCCGCCGCTCCCGCGCGTCCAACATCGATGTCGCCGACGCCGCCCGTGCCTCCGCGAGTCACGCAACCGCGCACGATCACATCGCAGCCGTTCACGCCGCCGGTCATCCCGCCGCGGCCGCCCGCTCCGACACCTGCCGCGACGCCAGTCGTTCCGGTCGCCGCGGTTCCCCCAGCAGCGCCGCCAATCGCGCCGCCAATCGCGCCGCAGCCGACGGTCTCAAAGGTCACAGCGCCCACGCCGATTGTGCCGGCGCCCGGTGGCCCGGCCAAGCGCGCGCCGAATCCGTTCCTCGCCAACGATCCCAACCAAAAGGCAAAACGGCTGGCGCGGGCGCTCGTATCCGACATGGTCGCGTACCTCCCGCAAAAGCGCGAGGAGGGCATCAAGAACAACACGCTCAAGCAGCTCTTCAGAGAGGAAATCAAGAAGAGCTATGAGGAATACGTCGATCAGATCGGCAAAGAGTTCGCCGACGGCACGACGCATTTCCAGGACGCGCTGAACGATGTTCTTGCCGGGGGAAAGAAGATTTTTTAGTAGTTGGTCGGTGTCTGGGGTCTTCTGTCTAGAGTCTGGAAACACGCTGTTTGCAGTTGTGAGCTCACAACCGCGAACAGCGTGTTTTTAGACCCCAGAAGGAAGACCCCAGACACAGACTCCACCGATTATCTTTCAGCTTCACTCCCATCTCAATTCCAATGGCCGAATCCGAGCGCGCGAAATCATTGAAAGCTGACGCCGACCGGCTGACCGAGCTGCGGAGGTTTCTTTGACCTCGATGGCAAGCGCGAAACGCTGACCACCCTCGAGGCCGAAATGGCCGACGGCGCGTTCTGGAACAACCAGGAACGCGCCCGTGAAGTGGTGCAGCGCACGAAGTCATTGCGCGTGTGGACCGAGCCATACGACAAGCTCTGGAGCCGGCTGCAGGGCGCCATCGAGATGGACACGCTGCTCGAAGCGGACCCCGATCCCGACATGATCGCCGAGGTCACGATTGAAACCGCGGCGATCCGCGACGAGACCGACGCATTCAAGCTCAAGTCGCTGCTGCAGGGGCCCGACGACTACCGCAACGCGCAGGTGGAGATTTCCGCGGGCGCGGGCGGCACCGAGGCGCAGGATTGGGCGCAGATGCTCATGCGCATGTACACGCGCTGGGCGGAGCGCCGCGGTTTCGGAGTCGAGATTCTCGACCTGAGCGACGGCGAAGAAGCCGGCATCAAGGGCGCCGTGCTCGAGATCACCGGGCAATACGCGTACGGATTTCTGCGGCCCGAAGCGGGCGTGCACCGGCTCGTGCGCATCTCGCCGTTCGATTCTCAGGCGCGCCGACACACGAGCTTCGCGTCGATCTTCGTGTACCCGGTGGTCGACAACGAGATCAACATCGAGATTCGCGACGAGGACGTGAAGATGGACGTCTTTCGGGCATCGGGTGCGGGCGGCCAGCACGTCAACAAAACCAGCTCGGCTGTGCGCCTCACGCACATTCCGTCGGGGATCGTGGTGACCTGCCAGCAGGAGCGGTCGCAGGGCAAGAACAAGGCGACAGCGATGAAGCAGCTGAAGAACCGCCTGTATCAGCTCGAGGTGGAGAAGCAGGCTGCGGTGAAGGCCAAGCTCGACGCGAACAAGGCCGACGTAACATTCGGCAGCCAGATTCGCAGCTACGTGTTCCAGCCGTACACCATGGTGAACGACCATCGCACGGAATTGAAAATCACGGACGTGCAGAAAGTGATGGACGGCGCGATCGATCCATTCATTGAGGCGTATCTGAAAATGACCGGCGCGCAGGGGAAAACCGGAGGTAAGTCGTGACCGAAGAAGCACAGGGTGGGGAAACAGACCTCAACTTCGTCCTCCAGGCGCGGCGCGATAAACTCGACGCGCTCGTCAGCGCGGGCGTCGCGCCGTTCGCATACGGATTTGACCGTTCGCATTTCGCGGCTGCGGCCATTGCGCTGATGCCACCGCCGGCGGCAGAAGGAGAGCATGCGGATGGACCGCAGGTGCGGGTGGCGGGACGCATCGTCGCGTGGCGCGCGCACGGCAAGACCACGTTTGCGCACCTGATGGATCCGAGCGGCCGCATTCAGCTCTACTTCAAGAAAGACCAGATCGGCGAGCAGCAGTATGCGGTGCTCGACAACTTCGATCTCGGCGATGTGATCGGCGTGAGCGGGCCGCTGTTTCGCACGCGCACGGGTGAGGTCACAGTCCGCGCTGAGAAAGTCGAGATGCTCGCGAAGGCTTTGCGTCCGCTTCCGTTCGGGAAAGAAGAAGTCGTTGACGGCGTGACGGTGCGTCACTCCGGATTCGCAGACGGCGAAATGCGCTCGCGGCAGCGCTACGCCGACCTCGCGGTGCATCCCGAGGTGCGCCGCCTCTTCCGCGCGCGCTCGGCGATGATCACCGCGATTCGCGGATTCATGAACGAACTCGACTATCTCGAGGTGGAAACGCCGGTGCTGCAGCCGCTGTACGGGGGCGCGACGGCGCGTCCGTTCATCACCCATCATGCGGCGCTCGACATGCCGCTGTACCTGCGCAGCGCCGACGAGCTCTATCTCAAGCGGCTGATCGTCGGCGGGCTCGAGCGCGTCTATGAGATCGGCCACGACTTCCGCAACGAAGGCATCGATAAAACGCACAATCCCGAGTTCACGATGCTCGAGTTCTACGAGGCCTACGCCGATTACGAACTCATGATGACGCGCGTCGAACAACTCCTCGTGCGCGCGCACGGGGCCGTAGCGCGCGTACTCGGCGACGGGCAACCGGCGACGGGCGCGCAACGTGCGACTGGCGAGGGGAACAGCGCGGAGTTGCCGGATTTCAAGCCGCCGTTCCCGCGGCTCGACTGGCTCACCACGCTCAGCAAGGCGATGGGCGTTCCGAATGTGATGGAACTCGACACGGCCGCGCTTGCGTCGGCCGCGGAGCAAGCCGGCGTGCAGAAAGTCGGCTCGCTCTCGCGGCCGAAACTCCTCGACGAGCTGTTCCAGGCGCACGTGGAATCGAAGATCGACACGCCCACGTTCGTCGTCGATTATCCGCTCGAACTCTCGCCGCTCGCGAAACCAAAACGCGGCAACCCCGCGCTCACCGAGCGATTCGAGCTCTTCGCGCGCGGCAAAGAACTCGCGAACGCATTCTCGGAGCTCAACGATCCGCTCGATCAGCGCCGCCGGTTCGAGGCGCAGGCGAAGCTCAAGGCCGCCGGCGACGATGAAGCCAGCGGCGTCGACGAAGACTATCTGCGCGCGATGGAGTACGGCATGCCGCCCACGGGCGGCGTAGGAATTGGAATGGATCGCCTGTTCATGTACCTCACCGGCACGAGTCACATCCGCGACGCGATTCTCTTTCCCACCATGCGCCCCGAGTAGTGCACCCGTGAAACGGCCGCTCGCGCGACTCGAACTGGAAATCGCCTGGCGCTATCTGCGCAGCAGGCGCGGGTCGCGGCTGCTCTCGTTCATCACGGTGATCGCGATCAGCGGCATCGTCGTGGGCGTCAGCGCGCTGATCGTGATCATCGGCGTGATGAACGGACTCCAGACCGATCTGCGCGAAAAGATTCTCGTGGGCAGCCCTGATATTCGCGTGCTCAAGTACGGCGAAGAATTGCGGATCGACGACTGGCGGCCGCTGCTCGATTCGGTGCGCAAGAAGAAGGGTGTCGTCGCGGCCTCGCCCGTCGTGCTGACCCAGGCGCTCATGCGCAAAGACCCGGGGAGCTACTCCGAGGGGGTCTCGATCGCGGGGATCGCGCCGGCGGGAAGCGCCGATCCCGAGGTCACCACCATTCGCCAGCATGCCATCGAAGGCGATTTCAAATTCACCAGTGCTGGCGGCAAGCATCGCGGCGCAGTGGTAGGGAAATCGCTGGCGAGCCGAATGAGCGCGACTGTCGGAACGAAGCTCGTGCTGATGACATCGGTCGGCGCGAAGATGAACGCGGCGATGGGATTCATCATTCCGCGCAGCTTCGAATTCGAAGTGACGGGCGTATTTGACACCGGAATGTTCGAGTACGACGACCGCTACGTGTTCGTCGATATCGAGGCGGCGAAAGATCTCGCCGGTCTCGACAGCGCGGTCACCGCGATCGAGGTTCGCACCGCCAGCCGCGCCGAGGCGCCGGCGATTGCCGAGTCGATGAATCTCGACTACCCCTATCACACGATGGATTGGCACGAGCAGAACTCGGGGCTCTTCAAGGCGCTGTCGCTCGAGAAGCTCGGCATGAGTGTGATCCTGAGTCTCATCGTGATCGTTGCAGCGTTCAACATCGTGAGCACGCTCTCGATGGTCGTGCGCGACAAGACGCGCGAGATCGGAATCCTCAAGGCGATGGGCCTGCCGTCCGCTTCTGTGCGGCGGATTTTCCTCGCGCAGGGGCTGGTGATCGGCGTCGTCGGCACGAGCATCGGGCTCGTCATCGGCCTGGCCGTGGGAATCGCGATGGGACGCTACCATCTGATCAAGCTCGATCCATCCGTCTATTTCATTGACCACCTGCCCGTGCAGATGCGCGTGCTCGACACCGTGCTGATTGTCGTGCTCGGCGTGCTCATTGCCACGCTCGCAACGCTGCATCCGGCGATCTCGGCGTCACGGCTCTATCCGATCGAAGCGATTCGCAGCGAATGACCGAAATGCTCGCAGCGACTGGTGTGGTGAAGACGTTTCACGGCGGCGATGGCGCCGACGTGCGCGTGCTCGAGGGCGTGGACATTTCTGTTTCGAGCGGCGAGATGATCGCCATCATCGGGGCTAGCGGTGCGGGAAAGAGCACGCTTCTGCACGTCCTCGGCGCACTCGAGCGTCCCACGGCCGGAGATGTGCGCCTCAACGGCGCGCGCGTCACCGACCTCGACGACGACGCGCTCGCCGACCTGCGCAACAGGAGCGTCGGATTCGTCTTCCAGTTCCACCACCTGCTGAAAGAGTTCTCCGCGCTTGAGAACGTGATGATGCCGCTGCGCATTGGGGGCCGGCCTCCAGCCGAAGCGCGCGATCGCGCCCGGGAACTGCTCGTCCGCGTGGGGCTGGAGTCGCGCATGAGTCACCGTCCGGCGGAAATGTCCGGCGGCGAACAGCAGCGCACGGCGGTCGCGCGTGCGCTCGCGATGCGTCCGCCGCTGCTCTTGGCAGACGAACCGTCCGGCAATCTCGATCATCACAATGCCGAGTCGCTGCACGATCTGTTCGCGGAACTCGCGCGGGAGATGGCACTTGGGCTCGTGGTGGTGACGCACAACCGCTCGCTGGCCGCCCGCGCCGGGCGCGTGCTCCTTCTCGAAGACGGTCGCCTCGATGATAATTCGGGATCTATGGGAGCCGTCTGATGCTTTGCGACCAGTGCCATGAACGCGACGCCGTGCTGAACCTCACGCAGATCGTGGAGAATGCCGTGACGCAGCTCCACCTCTGCGAGAAGTGCGCGGCCGAGCGCGGCATCGAGACCACGGTCTCGATGCCGAAGCATCCGCTTGGCGAGTTCCTTCAAGCGGTGCAGCAGCAGGCGCTCCAAATACCGGGCGACGCAGCGAGGTGCTCGTACTGCGGCACATCGCTGCGCGATTTCCGCGCGAGCGGCCGGCTCGGCTGCGCGCATTGCTATGGCGCGTTCGAACAGAGCCTGCGCGATCTGTTGCGCCGCGTGCATGGAAGCGCGCAGCATGTGGGGCGCGCGTACGAAGTGCCGAATCCGGAGCTGCTCGAGCGCGACACCAGTCTCGGCGCACTCCGAGCGCAGCTGCAGAAGGCGATCGACAATGAGGAGTTCGAAACGGCAGCGCGGCTGCGCGACGAGATTCGGACGCTCGAGCTCACCGTGAGGTAGCGCCGCAATGACGCTCGATCTCTCGCTCCTTCCCGACGGCGGCGTGCCCTGGCTCGCCGCGAGCGGAGAGCACGCCGATATCGTCCTGTCGTCGCGCATCCGCTTTGCGCGCAACGTCGCGGGCTACGCGTTCACGGCGCGCGCTCGCGACGGCGAACGCCTCCGCGTGCTGGCGCAGGTTCGCGAGACATTGCCGCGGGTGCCGAGCCTTGTCGACGCGGTGTGCCTGCGCCTTGACGAGATGACCGTGATCGAACGGCAGCTGTTGCACGAACGCCATCTGGTGAGCAAGGAGCTTGCGGCGCTCGATTCGACGGCTGACGCCAGAAGCGGCGCGGCAGTGCTCGTCTCGAGCGATGCCGGCGTCATGATCAACGAGGAGGACCATCTCCGCCTTCAGGTGTTTCGTTCGGGATTCGACGTGGGCGGCGCTTTTCAAGCGGCAACGAAACTCGATCGCGAGCTCGGCGGCGAGGTGCCGTACGCGTTCCATCGCGAGTTCGGCTTTCTCACATCGTGCCCGACCAACACCGGGACGGGGATGCGGGCGTCCGTGCTGATCCACCTCCCCGGCCTCGTGCTGACACAGGAGATCGCGAAGGTCCTCCAGGGGCTCCAGCAGATGGGGCTGACGTATCGCGGCCTGTACGGCGAGGGGAGCGAAGTGGTCGGGAACTTCTTCCAGATATCGAATCAGACCACGATGGGCCGTTCCGAGGACGAACTCACGGAACATTTGACGCGCGTTGTCAAGCGCGTGATCGAGCAGGAAGAGGAAGCCCGTCGTGTTTTATTGCGGGACGCCGGTTACATTATTGAGGACAAGCTTTGGCGCGCGTACGGAACGCTGCGGCACGCCCGCAGCCTCCCCGCCGACGAAGCGATGAACCTGCTGAGTGGCGTTCGCTTGGCCGTTGGACTGCAACTGCTGTCGGGCCTCAGTGTATATACCCTCAACAAGCTCCTGATATTCAGTCAGTCGGCGCACCTCTCGCTCGAAGCGGGGCGGACGCTGACGGAGAGCGAGGCAAATCTGGCGCGTGCGCGGCACGTGAGGCAGGTACTCGCAAGCGAGGCGGGGCTGGCCGACCGGTAAGCGAAACCGGAATCGGCGGCTCCTCAGACTGGGGAATTCATGAACGGTTACAACTTCACCGAGCGGGTCCGTAAAGTCCTTGCCATGGCGCGCGAAGAAGCGGCGCGCCTTCATCACGAATACGTCGGCACAGAGCACATTCTGCTCGGCCTGATTCGCGAGGGCGAAGGCGTTGCGGCCGCGGTGCTGCAGAATCTCAACGTCGACCTCGACGAGATCCAGCAAAAGATCGAGGAGACGGTCAAGAAGGGGAAAGCGTCGCAGGCCACCGGCCCCGACCTCCCGTACACATCGCGCGCCAAGAAAGTGCTCGAACTCGCCATGGGCGAGGCGCGCGAGCTCAACCACAGCTATGTCGGCACCGAGCATCTGCTGCTCGGCCTGCTGCGTGAAGAGAAGGGAATTGCCGCCCAGGTGCTCACCGACGCCGGCGTGAATCTCGACGCCGCGCGCGCCGAGACGCTGCGCCTGCTCGGCACCGAGACGCCGCAGGCTGGGACGGCCGCCACCGGCGGCGCGCAAACGCCGCAGTCGACCCCCACAGCCAAGGGCGAAAAGAAATCGAAGACGCCGGCGCTGGATCACTTTTGCCGCGATCTCACGCAGCTCGCCGCCGAAGGCCAGCTCGATCCGACGATCGGCCGCGCGAAGGAAATCGAGCGCGTCATGGAAGTGCTGACGCGGCGTAAGAAGAACAATCCCGTGCTCATCGGCGAGCCGGGCGTGGGCAAGACCGCGATCGTCGAGGGGCTCGCTCAGCTCATCGCCAACGGCACGTGCCCGGATTCGCTGCGCGACAACCGCGTGCTTTCGCTCGACATGGCGGCGGTGATCGCCGGAACGAAGTATCGGGGCCAGTTCGAGGAACGCCTCAAGGCGGTCATGAACGAGATCGCGCAGAACAAGCAGATCATTCTGTTCATCGATGAATTGCACACGCTGGTTGGCGCGGGCGCTGCAGAGGGCGCGATCGACGCCAGCAACATGCTGAAGCCGGCTCTCGCGCGCGGAGAATTGCAGTGCGTCGGCGCGTCTACTCTGAACGAGTACCGCAAATACATCGAGAAGGACGGCGCGCTCGAGCGCCGTTTCCAGACGGTGGTGGTGGAGCCGCCTTCGGTGGACGAAACGGTCGAAATCCTCAAGGGATTGCGGAAGCGTTACGAGGATCATCACCGCGTGACGATTCCCGATGAGTCGCTCGTGCTCGCTGCGAAACTTTCGGAGCGCTACATCACCGATCGGTTTCTCCCGGATAAAGCGATCGATGTGATCGACGAGGCCGGCGCGCGAGCGCGTCTCGCCGCGCAGGTTCCGCCGCCGGAAGTCGCCGAGCTCAAGACGAAACTCGAGGGCGTGAACGGGGAGAAGGACGCTGCGGTACGCGACCAGAATTTCGAGCGCGCCGCGGCGCTGCGTGATACCGAGCGCGAGCTGCAGGGCGACATTCGCGCGCGTCAGGAAGAGTGGGAGCAGCGCCGGCAGTCGTTCCGCCCGGTGCTCGGCGAAGAAGAGATCGCCTTCATCGTGAGCCGCTGGACTGGCATCCCGGTGACGCGTTTGCAGGAAGCCGAGACCGCGCGCCTGCTGCGCATGGAGGAGGAGATGCACGAGCAGGTCGTCGCGCAGGACGAGGCGATCAAGGCGATCGCGCGCTCGATCCGGCGCAGTCGCGCGGGATTGAAGGATCCCAAGCGTCCGATTGGATCTTTCATTTTCTGCGGTCCCACCGGCGTTGGAAAGACCGAACTCGCCCGCGCACTCGCGAAGTTTCTGTTCGCTGACGCATCGGCGCTGATTCGCGTGGACATGAGCGAGTACATGGAGAAGTTCTCGGTTTCGCGTCTGATCGGCGCGCCGCCGGGATACGTCGGCTACGAGGATTCGGGCACGCTCACCAAGGCCGTGCGCCGGAAACCGTACTCCGTGGTGCTGCTCGACGAAATCGAAAAGGCGCATCCGGATGTGTTCAACATCCTGCTGCAGGTGCTCGACGAAGGCCACCTCACGGACAACTACGGCCGTGTGATCGATTTCAAGAACACGGTCGTGATCATGACGTCGAACGTCGGCGCGAAGGACATCACCAAGAACCGCACGCTAGGGTTCTCCAACGCCGACACGCGCGCATCGTTCGAGAAGATGGCTGAAAAGGTGCGCGAAGAACTCAATCACACGTTCAACCCGGAGTTCCTGAACCGGCTCGACGACGTGATCGTTTTCCATCCGCTCTCGAAAGAACATATTTCGAAAATCGTTTCGATCCTTCTGCGGGACGTCCAGAAGCGCCTCAGCGAGGAAGAGCTCACGCTCAAGATCAGCGAGGCCTCTACGGAGTTTCTCGTGAAGAACGGATTCGACGAGAATTACGGCGCCCGGCCGCTGAAGCGGGCGATCCAGAAGTGGATCGAGGATCCGCTCTCGGAGAAGATTCTGCTGGCCGAATTCTCGAAGGGCGATGAAATCGACGTGGACGTCGCCGCGGACGGGTCAAAGCTCGAGTTCAGGGTGCCGGCGGCGCTGCCAAAGGCCTGACCTCGATAACTGCCGGAACTCGCGGGGCCGGAAGGGGTTAGAGACCCTTTCGGCCCCTCTTCATGTTATATTATCGAGCTATGCGCAAACTTTCCCTGGCGGCACTCGCGTTTTTCTGCGCGGGCTCGAACCTTCTCGCTCAAGACGCGGCGAATGAGGCCAAGTGCGCCACGCCAGACTCAATCTCGATTTCCGGCAATAAGCGGGTCGCCGGCACGACGATTTTGCTCGACGCCGGCCTCACGCCGGGGACGCAGTTGAACGCGCCGATGATGCAGCGCGCGATCCGCAATGTCTTCCAGGGCGGCCAGTTCGACGCGGTGAACGTCGAGTGCCTGCTCACCAAAACAGATCCCGTCAAGTCGGTGCTGCTGATCCGCGTGATCGAACGGCCGCTGCTCGACGCGACCGACGTGATCGGCGCTTCCGCCATCTCGGCGAACACGGTGAAGGAAAAGGTCGATCTCGTGTTCGGCCGGCCTGTCGATCCGGCCGCCGTCTCGCTCGTGATCCAGCACATCGACTCGATCTATCAGGCGAACGGCTATTACCTAGCCCGCGTCACCGCGGAGCCGACGATTACCGAGACGAATCACGCGACGATCATTTTTCACATCGATGAAGGAAGCAGGCTCGCCGTCTCTGGCGTGCGCGTGACCGGAAATAAGTTCGTGCCCACGAAGGACATCGTCGGCGCGATGGCCGTAAAGCCGGAGGGATTCTTCTTCTGGCAGAAGGGCGAGTTCGATCAGGAGAAGTACTCGAAGGATCTCGGCGACTCGATCCCCAAACTGTACGCCTCGCGCGGCTTCATCGATTTCCAAATCCAGAAGGACACGCTGATCGTCGACCGCACGCGCGGCAAGGGACTGATCGATCTCGGCGTGGCAGAGGGGCCGCAGTACAAGCTCGGCACGTTCGAGGTAGTCGGTAACCGGCGCTTCACCGCGACCGACGTTCAGCGCCTCTATCCGTTCGGTCAGGCGGGCCCGACGCTCACGCAGCGTGTCACAGCGCTCGTGAAGGGCAACAAGAGCACGCCGAAAGACGTGTTCGACCAGTCCAAGTGGGACGAGGGCACGCGCAAGATCAAAGACGCGTACTCGAACGAGGGCTACATCTACTCGCAGGTCCATCCGGTGGTCGATCGTCAGCAGACCGATTCCGGGCCGCGAGTGAATCTTCGTTGGGAAGTGCAGGAAGGCACGCCGGCGATCATCAACCGCATCGAAATCCTCGGCAACGACTACACGACCGAGACCTGCATCCGCGACCAGCTCTCGATCATTCCCGGCGATGTGTTCAACCAGGACCGGTTGATCAACAGCTACCGCAGCATCGAGAACCTCGGGTTCTTCGAGTCGCCGCTCCCGCTTCCTGAAACACGGCAGGCGAACGATCAGGGCGACGTCGATATCGTGTTCAAGGTGAAAGAGAAGAGGACGGGCAACGTCAATTTCGGCGCCTCCATGGGTCAGGGAACGGGGCTTGGTGGGTTTATCGGCCTCAATCAGCCGAACCTGTTTGGCAAGTGCAAGCGCGGGTCGCTCAACTGGCAGTACGGCCGCTTCATCAACGACCTGCAGCTCTCGTACACCGATCCCGCGCTGTACCAGACGCGCACCTCGATGACGGTCTCGCTCTACCGCTCGCAGTCGCAGTACACGATCGCGAATCTCGGGCAGTCGACGCGCACGGGCGGCTCGCTTCGCTTTGCATTTCCGCTGTTCGGCGTGAACTACACGCGCATCGGCGTCTCGTATGGCGCGGAGGCGGTGCGGTACGGCGGCACGGGCCTGCTCAGCGAAGTCACCACGAACAGCTGCGCGGGTTGCATCAGATCGACGCTCGGATTCGACGTCACGCGCGACACGCGCATCGAGATGCCGTTTCCGACGGCGGGCAGTCTGCAGAGCTTCCAGGCGCAGTTCAACGGCGGCCCGCTCGGCGGAACCGCCTCGTTCCAGCGCTATACCACCGAGTTCAAGTCGTTCGCGACGCTCGCAAAGTTCGGCGGCGATAAAGGCAGTCCGAACGGCATGAAGCTGCTCGTGGGCCTCACGCAGAAAATGGGCATGGTGGCCGGCAACGCCGGGCCGTTCTTCTCGACGCAGGAGTTCGCGATGGGCGGCGTGCAGTACGGCGAACCGCTCCGTGGATATCCCGAGTTTTCCATCACGCCGCTCGGCTTCAATCCCGGCACCAGCACGTCGAACGCCGTTCTTCAGTCGTTCGGCAATGTATTTTTCAGCTCCACTGCGGAGCTGGGTCTCCGCATCAGCTCACAGTTCTACGTAAACGTTTTTTACGACGCCGGCAACCTCTGGGCGCATCCGCGTGACTTCAATCCCACGCGCCTGTTCCGCGGAGCCGGCATCGGTGTCGGCACTATCACCCCACTCGGTCCGCTCGGACTCGACTGGGCGTACGGCTTCGACCGGGTCGATGCGCTCGGCAATCCGGATCCGAAGTTCCAGCTGCATTTCCGTCTCGGTCAGATCTTCTACTAAATCCTCGGAGTTTCTATGTACTCGATCCTTCGCGCGCTCGTAGGCGCAGCAACGCTCCTCGTGGTCAGCAAGGCCGCGCCCCTCGCAGCGCAGTCGGCGCCCGCGCCGCAGCGCTTCGCGTACGTCGATACGCGCCTGATTCTCGATCAGGCCCCCGGCAAGCCCGAAGCCGAAGCCCAGCTTCAGAAAGAAGCGGTGGGCTGGGACGCCGAGGTCAAGAGAATGCAGGACCAGCTGACGGCGATGATCACCACGTTCCAGAAAGAGTCCGGCGCGATGACGCAGGTGAAGCGCGACGCCGAGACGAAGCGTATTCAGGACAAGCAGGCCGAGTTCCAGAAGCGCAACGACAGCATCCAGACCGAAGCGGAGAAACGCCGCAACGAAGTGCTCCAGCCGATTCTCGATCAGGTCAAGATCGCGCTCGAAGACGTGCGCGTCGCGGGCAACTATGATGCGATTTTCGACGTCGGCCAGAACGTGACGATCGTCGCCGTGAACAAGAACCTGAACGTTTCCGATCGCGTCGTCGCGCGTCTTCGCGTGCTCGGCGTTCCGGTGATCGCAGGCCCCGCGAAAGCTGGCGCACCGGCGCCTGCGGCGAAGCCGTCGGGAATGCCGGTGAACGCGCCGGCCGGCCTGGGCCGTCCCGCGACGCCGCCGGCAAAGCCGGATTCGGTTCCGCCGAAGAAGCCGGGAGCGACGGCTCCGGTCGAGTAATCCCGGCAGGAGCGCGAACGGTCGCATGAGCGGAACCCCCACCGCATGACCGCCGCAGCGCCGACGACCATGACCGCCGCCGAAGTTGCCGCGGCGGTGGGTGGCACGCTGTCGGGCACGAGCGGAGCGATCGTCGATGCGATCGCTCCGCTCGATCGCGCCACTGCGCGCGATCTCAGTTTTCTCGCGACGGCGAAATACGCGCAGCTGTTCGAGCGGTCGCAGGCCGGCGTCGTGCTCGTTACTCCTGCGCTCGTGGACACGCCCGGACTATGCGCCACGCGGGTCGTTGTTGAGCGCCCGCACGATGCGCTCCTCTCGCTGATTCCGCGTTTCTATCGTGCGCCGTCGCGTGAGCCGGGGGTGCATCCCACCGCGATCGTCGAGAAGGGCGCACGAGTGGGAAGTGACGCGACGATCGAAGCCTACGCGGTAATTCGCGCGGGCGCGGAGATCGGTGATCGCGCGTGGATCGGATCGCACAGCGTGGTGGGCGCGGGCGCGATTGTCGGGTCTGAATCGCGGCTATTTCCGCACGTGACGCTGTATTCCGGCACGATCATAGGCGAGCGCGTGACGCTTCACAGCGGCGTTCGCGTCGGCAGTGACGGCTTTGGCTATGTGTTCCGCGGTGGCGCGCACGAGAAGATTCCACACGTGGGCCGCTGCCTGATCGGGAACGACGTCGAGATCGGGGCAAACTCGACGATCGATCGCGGCAGCATCGACGACACCATCGTCGGAGACGGCACGAAGATCGACAATCTCGTCCATGTCGGGCACAACGTGCGCATCGGGCGGCTATGTCTCCTGATGGCGCAGGTTGGGGTCGCGGGAAGCAGCAGGGTGGAAGACGGCGCGATTCTCGCCGGGCAGGTCGGGATCTCCGGGCATCTCACCGTGGGCGCAGGCGCGCGACTCGCAGCGCAGGCGGGCGTGATCAGCGATGTTCCAGCCGGAGAGACGTGGGGTGGGTATCCGGCGCGCCCGCACCGCGACGCACTCAAGGCAAGTGCGGCCCTGTTCAAGCTGAGCGCCATGATGAAACGGCTCGAGCAGCTGCTCGACCGGGAGGAGAAGTGAGCGAGCGCCGCACGATTCGCGAACGCGTCGAAGTCGGCGGCATCGGCCTGCATCTGGGCCGCGAGTGCACGCTCGCGTTTCTGCCCGGCAGAGTTGACAGCGGAATTGTATTTCGCCGCATGGATCTCGAGGGCAGTCCCGAAACGCCGGCGCTCGTGAAGCACGCGACACTCTCGGAGCGCCGCACACAGCTCGGCGACGGCGCGGAGGCGCTGCACACGGTCGAGCACGTGCTCGCGGCGGTCGTCGGCGCAGGCATCGACGACATCGTGATCGAGATGAACTCGGCCGAACCGCCGATTCTCGACGGCAGCGCGCGCCCGTTTCTCGAGGCGCTCCGCACCGCCGGCATCGTGGGACATGGCGGCGTGGCGGACGAACTGCGACTCAGCGAGTGTGTGCGCGTGGTGGACGGCGAGTCGGTGTACATCGCGCATCCCTCGCCGCAGCTCGAGCTCGACGTGTCGATCACGTTTGCGCACCCGCTCATCGGCGCACAGCGCGGACGATGGATCGTGAACGAACAGACATTTGCGAACGAACTTTCGGGCGCGCGCACGTTTGGATTTGTGAGCGAGGTCGAGATGCTGCGCGCCAAAGGACTGATCCAGGGCGCGTGCGCGGAGAACACGCTGGCGCTCAACGACACCGGCGTGGTGGGCAACACGCTGCGCTGGCCCGACGAGTTCGTCCGGCACAAGGCGCTCGACGTGGTCGGCGACCTCGCGCTGGCGGGCCGCCGTGTGCGCGCGAGAATTTCAGCAGTGAAACCGAGCCATCGTGGAACCGTGACATTCGTGCGCGAGCTTCTCGCGCACAGCCACCGGGAGGGAAGCGTGATCGGCATCGAGGAAATCATGCGCGTGCTGCCGCATAGGTACCCGTTCCTGCTCGTCGACCGCATCCTCGAGTTCGAGGAGAAGAAGCGGATCGTCGGCATCAAGAACGTGACGATCAATGAGCCGTTCTTTCAGGGACACTTTCCCGGACATCCGGTGATGCCGGGTGTCTTGATCATCGAGGCGATGGCGCAGGTTGGCGGCGTCCTCCTGATGGGCGAGATTCCAGATCCCGAGAGCCGCGTGGTCTACATCATGTCGCTCGACAACGTGAAGTTCCGGAAGCCCGTGCGCCCCGGCGACCAGCTGCGGCTGGAAGTCGAGATGATGCAGATCCGCGGGCAGGTCTGCCGGGTGCGCGGCGTCGCAAAAGTCGAAGGCGACGTCGTGTGCGAAGCCGAGATGGCCGCGATGGTGCGCGACAAATGAGCGGGCGCATTCATGCCACGGCGATCATCGACAAATCCGCCGAGATCGCAAAGGACGTGCACGTCGGACCGTTCGCGATCGTGGGGCCGGGCTGCGTGGTCGGGCCGGGGAGCGTGCTGCAGGCACGCGCCACGCTTCAGGAGAATGTGAAGCTTGGGTCGAAAGTGATTGTTGGAATCGGCAGCGTGCTCGGCGGCGATCCGCAGGACCTGAAGTTCAAGGGCGAGGTCACGTGGGTCGAGGTCGGCGACAATACGACCATCCGCGAGTACGTGACGGTCAATCGCGGCACGTCATACTCGTTCAAGACCACGGTGGGCGCGAACTGCTTTCTGATGTCGTACTCGCATCTGGCGCACGACTGCCACGTGGGAAACGGCGTCATCATGTCGAACGCAACGCAACTGGCTGGGCATGTGACGGTCGAGGATCACGTCATCATTTCCGGCGTCTGCGCGGTTCACCAGTTCGTGAAGATCGGCCGGCATGCGTTCATCGGCGGGATGTCGCGCGTGCAGAAGGACGTTCCGCCATTTGTGAAAGCGGTTGGCAGTCCAATCAAGCTCTATGGACTCAATACCGTGGGACTGCAGCGCCGCGGCTTCAGCGATGAAGTCATTGTGGAGCTGAAGAAAGCGTACCGGCTGTTCTTCCGCTCTGAACTCAACGTGAGCCAGGCGCTCGAGCGCGCGGCCGCAGAGCTCAAGCCGTTTGACGAAGTGAAATCGCTGATCTCGTTCGTCGAGACGAGCGGACGCGGCGTCACCGTATGAGCGGTCCGCTTCGCGTCGGCGTCGCCGGAACCGGCAGTCTCGGTTATCACCATGCGCGGCTGCTGCGCGACATCGCCGGCGTCACGTTCGGCGGGTTTTTCGAAGCGAACCCGGAGCGCGCGGCGACGGTCTCCAAGGAACTCGGCATCACTGCGCACCCGACACTCGACGCGCTCCTCTCGAATGTTGACGCGCTCTCGGTCGTCACGCCGACCAAGTTCCATCACGAGGTCGCGAAGGCGGCGCTGCTCGCAGGGAAGCACCTGCTGATCGAGAAGCCGATCACGGCGACCATCGACGAAGCCGACGAACTGATCGCGCTCGCGAAAGCGAAAGGCGTGATGGTGCAGATTGGCCATATCGAGCGCTTCAACCGGGCGATTCGCGCGGCGCTGCCGTATGTCGATCATCCGCTGTTCATCGACAGTGACCGGCTCGCGCCGTTTAATCCGAGGGGTTCCGACGTTGCGGTCGTGCTGGATCTCATGATCCACGACATCGATCTGCTGCTCACGCTCACCGGCTCGAAGGTGAGCGGCATTTCCGCGGCCGGGATTCCGGTGCTAACGCCGTCGATCGACATCGCAAACGCGCGCATCACGTTCGAGAGCGGCGCCGTCGCAACGATCACTGCGAGCCGCGTGTCGAAGGACCGCATGCGGAAACTCCGGATCTTCCAGCGAAACGGATATCTGTCGCTTGATCTCGCGGCCGGCACGGGCGAGATGTACCGCCTGCGCAAGGACATGGATCTCGCCGCTCTCGCGAAGTCGGCGCAATCGATTGAAGCGTTCGTCGAGCGCGTGGCGATCGATGCGCCCGAGGGCGAGCCGCTGAAGCTGGAGCTGGAGAGTTTCGTCGCCGCGCTGCGCGGCGACTCGCCCGTTGCCGTCACGGCAGAAGATGGCCGCGACGCGCTCGCCGTCGCGCTTCGCATCGTGCACGATATCGAGCGCTCGCAGCCAGCCGGGCGAAGCTCTGCGGCCGCGGCCGTGCGCTCTGGTGCGTGAAGTCCTGATTCTCGCGGGCGAAGCGTCGGGCGATCTCCACGGCGCCGCGCTCGCGGAACAGCTCCACGCATTGCGCCCCGAGCTCGCGCTCGCGGGCACCGGCGGCGGGAGGATGCGCGCTGCCGGCGTCACGCTGCTCGAGCAGATGGACGGCGTCGTGGGATTTCTCGCGCTGTTCAAATACGTGCCCGCGCACATCTCGCTGTATCGCCGCATTCGCGAACGCATTCGCGGCGGGAATGTCGCGCTCGTCGTGCTCATCGACTACGGATTTTTCAATCTGAAAGTGGGCGCGGCTGCAAAAGCGGCCGGCGTGCCGGTGCTCTACTTCATCACGCCGCAGGTGTGGGCGTCGCGCGCGGGACGCATGAAGGCGATGGCGCACGTGATCACCAGGGCTGCCGTGATTCTTCCATTTGAGGAATCGCTGCTGCGCGCGAACGGGATCAACGCGACATTCGTCGGACACCCACTGCTCGACCGCGCGCTCGCGCTGCCAGATCGCGCCGAAGCGCGGCGGCGGCTCGGAATTCCGCCGGACAAGGAAGTGCTCGCCCTGTTCCCGGGCAGCCGCGCTGGAGAGATCAAGCGACTGCTCGATGACTTTATCGCAGTGGGGCGCTTGCTTGAGCGAAGTCGCCCCGGCCTGCACGTGGTGGTGAGCGTCGCGCCGTCAGTCGAGCTCGACCCGGCACGGGTGCCGTTTCAGATGATCCGTTCGGCGAGCCTCGACATTCTGCGCGCAGCAGACGTCGCGCTCTGCAAGAGCGGCACGACGACGCTCGAGGCGGCGGTCGCCGGCTGCCCGTGCGCTATTGTTTATCGAACGGGAAAGATCGACTACGCGATCGCGAAACGGATCGTGACGATCCCGTTCATCGGCTTGCTCAACATCGTGGCCGGAAGGGAAGTCGCCCCCGAGTTCGTGCAGGACGCGTTCGAACCGATGCGGGTCGCCGACGCGCTCGCGCCGTTGTTCGATCGCAACGCTCCCGAGCGCGCGGCCATGCTCGCGGGCCTCGCGGAAGTCCGCGCGAAGCTCGGCCAGCCGGGAGCCGCCGCGCGAGTCGCACAGATGGCGTCGGAGCTCGCGAAGTGAACGATTCGGTATCTCCCGCACCACCCGCCGTAGACTGGCGTGTGCGGATTCTGCTGCCGATCGGCCTGCTGTTCGTAGGGTTGCTCGCGCGCAGCTGGCGGATTCGTGAGCGCAACGCAGAGGGCTGGCGCCGACTGCGCGCGGAGAAGAAGCCGTGGATATTCGCGCTCTGGCATCACTCACTGCTGCCGGTCGCATACAACCACAACAATCAGGGGATTGCCGTCCTTGTCAGCCAGCATCGCGATGGCGAGCTGATCGCGCGCGTGCTCGCCGCCTGGGGGAACTCGACGGTGCGGGGCTCCACCACTCGCGGCGGCTCACGCGCCCTGCTCGCGATGATTCGCGAGCTCGAGAATGGTGTGACGGTCGCGCTGACCCCGGACGGCCCGCGGGGACCCGCGCTCGCGTTTCAGGGCGGCGCGCTCATCGCGGCTCAGCGCGCGAACGTTCCCATCATTCCCATCCTCATGCACGCCGATCGCGCGTGGCGGCTGAAGAGTTGGGATCGCTTCAGCATCCCAAAGTTTTTCGCGCGGGTGACCATCGCGTACGGCGAGCCCACGATGGTCGGCGGCGCGACACCGCGCGAAGCCGCCGCCGAAAGCGCGCGGTTCGAGGCGATCATGAATGCAGTGCAAAGAGTCGCCGATGCCTGAGCGCGCGATCGATCGCGTGTGGGAGTCGTCAGGAATCGGATCCCGCCTCGCGCGCGGCGCGCTGATTCCCGCGTCGTGGGTTTATGCGGCGACGGTCGCCGCGCGCAACGCGGCGTACGATCGCGGCCTGTTTCGCTCTCACGCGCTCGCGCTCCCGGCAGTATCAGTCGGCAATCTGACCGTGGGCGGCACCGGAAAAACGCCGGTCGCCGCGTTCATTGCCGCGCGTCTTTTGCAGCTCGGCATGAAGCCCGCGATCGTGATGCGCGGGTATGGCGATGACGAAACCCGTGTGCACGAGCGACTGAATCCCGAAATCCCCGTGATCGTCGCGGCGGATCGCGTTCGCGGCGTGAAGGAAGCCAGCACAAAAGGACGCAGCGTGGTGGTGCTCGACGACGCCTTCCAGCACCGCCGCGCGAAGCGTGACGCCGATATCGTCCTGCTCGCTGCCGATCGCGCGGGGCCCGTGCGCGCGCTTCCCGCAGGACCGTGGCGCGAGCCGCTCACCTCGCTGCGCCGCGCGTCGATGGTCATGGTCACTCGAAAGAGCGCGTCTGCGGTGCGGGCACGCGAGCTTCTCGCTCACGCGCGGCGGTTCGCGCCGCAGGCCGCTGCGGCGATCGTACTGCTCGCCGCTGACCGGCTCGTCGACAGTCTGTCGGGGGAATCACTCGACGTCTCGGCAATTCGTGACAAATCCGTGCTTGCAGTCGCCGGCATCGGCGACCCGCGTGCCTTTTCCACACAACTGTCGGACATCGGTGCCCGCGTGGAGCTTGCGGCGGAGCGCGATCACCACGCCTACACGGCTGCCGATGCAGCGCTGCTGGCCCTCCGCGCGGCGGGCGCGGACTTCGTTGTGTGCACGCTCAAAGACGCGGTCAAACTGAGCACGCTTTGGCCTCGCCAAGCGCCTCCGTTATGGTATCTTTCACAGCGAGTGGTGGTGGAGTCCGGCGCTGCTGAGCTGGACGGAATTCTCGCCACGCTCAGGGCAGCAAATCCAACCGACTGACATCTCACGCCGGCGGAACGAAAGAACACCGGCCCAACGAACGGCTCGCATGGCCCCCGATCTCCTGCTTCCTACGCACTCTATCGTTCGCCCGGACAAGGACCGCTTCCTGTCCGAAGAGAATCCATTCGAAGCGATGATGTCCCGCTTCGATCGCGCCGCCGAACTGCTGGATCTCGAACCCGGCATCTACAAGGTGCTGCGCAAGCCCGAAAAGCAGATCATCACTCACTCGCCCGTCATGATGGACAACGGCGACATCGAGGTGTTCACCGGCATCCGCGTCCTGTACAACACCTCGCGCGGACCCGCAAAGGGCGGAATCCGTTTCGATCTCAACGTCACACTCGACGAAGTGACGGCGCTCGCCGCCTGGATGACCTGGAAGTGCGCGGTCGTAAATATTCCGTTCGGCGGAGCCAAGGGCGGCGTAATCTGCGATCCGCTCAAAATGAGCGCCGCGGAACTCGAGCGACTGACGCGCCGCTACACCGCGTCGATCATCTCGACGCTCGGACCAGACTCGGACGTCCCCGCGCCGGACGTCAACACCAACGAGCGCGTCATGGCGTGGATCATGGACACCTACTCCATGCGCATGGGCCACACGGTCACGGCCGTCGTCACTGGCAAGCCGGTCGAGATGGGTGGATCGCTCGGCCGCCGTGAGGCCACCGGCCGCGGCTGCAGCATCGTGACGAAGGGTGCGCTCGCGCACCTCGGCATGGACGTGAAGGGCGCGACCGTCGCGGTACAGGGCTTCGGAAACGTGGGCTCGATCGGCGCGCAGCTTTTGCAGAGGGAAGGATGCAAGATCATCGCGATCAGCGATCGCACCGGCGGCATTCACAACAAGGCAGGAATCGACGTCGACGATGCGATCGCGTGGATCGCGAAGAACAAGACGCTCGAGGGCTATCCCAAGGGCGACAAGATCACGAACGATGAGCTGCTCACCGCCGAGTGCGACGTGCTGCTCCCGGCCGCGCTCGAGAACGTCATCACGAAGAAGAACGCCGCAAAGATCCGCGCGAAGATCATCTGTGAGGGCGCCAACGGTCCGACGACGCCGGCAGCCGACACGATTCTCGATGAGAAGGGCGTGTTCGTGGTGCCGGACATCCTCGCGAACGCGGGCGGCGTGACCGTCTCGTACTTCGAGTGGGTGCAGGATCGCGGCGGCTACTTCTGGACCGAAAAAGTCGTCAACGAGCGCCTCACGGAAATCATGCAGCATTCGTTCAAGGCCGTGCTCGATCTTTCCAAGCAGCACAAGGTGAACATGCGCACGGCGGCGTATATGCTCTCGATCAGCCGGGTTGCGACGGTGCACCGTCTGCGCGGGATTTATGCCTAAGACCGAAGGCCGAAGACCGAAGACCGAAACCACGAGCGCCGCACTCGGGCCTGTTGTTTCGGACTTCGGTCTTCGGACTTCGGTCCGCTGTTCACATTGAAAGTTCTGGTTGTAGCAGTGGGAAAAGTTCGCAACGCCGCGATCTCAGCAGCGATCCAAGATTACGAGCAACGCGCAGCGCACTACTGGCCGCTCGAAGTACACGAGGTCCGGGAGGAGCCGTCGAAGTCGCTCTCCGCGGACCTCGTGCGCGATAAAGAGGGAACGCGGCTCTCGGATGTGGTGCCCGCATCGGCGCATCTCGTGGCGTGCGATCCGGGCGGCGTCTCAAAGACTTCGGAGGAGTTCAGCGCATGGCTGCAGGGCGAGCGGGAGAAGGGCCACGATGTCGCGTTCGTAATCGGCGGAGCGTTCGGTCTCTCGCCGGCGATTCGCAAGCGCGCGCGCACGCGGCTGTCACTTGCGCCCTGGACACTGCCGCACGAGCTCGCGCGTCTCGTCCTCGCCGAGCAGCTGTATCGCGCCGGCTCGATCGTGAAGCGCGAGCCGTACCACAAATGATGGAGATGAGTTCGTGAGCGCACCGCGCGTCGTATCAGAACCGATCGGCGGTGGAGCGCTCACCCGGGCGGCGCTCGAGGGAAGTGCGCCGGTTGGCTGGTTTCTGCCGCGACCTCGCGGCGCGGAGGAATGGCGCAGCCACGCGGAGGCCGTGCGGAGCGCGTTCCCCGGCGCGCGCTGGCTCGAGACACTGCGTCCCGCGCTCTCGGCGAGCGGCGCCGCAGCAGAGCGACTCGAGCGCGTCGCCGCGGGTCACGGCGTCGTGGTCACGACAGGACAGCAGCCTGGTCTCTTCGGCGGTCCGGGCTATACGTGGCTGAAGGCGATTTCCGCGCTCGAGTTTGCGAACAGGCTCGAACGCGAAATCGGTGTGCCTGTTGCGCCAATATTCTGGGCTGCGACCGACGACTCCGATTTTGATGAAGCGGCGTCGACGATCGTCGCGCTTGGCAGCGAAAGCCGCCGGATCGCGATCGAGCGTGAAGGACCGGAATCACTGGTCATGTCGCAGATGCCGACGGGCGACACGTCCGCGCAAATCACTGCGCTCACCGACGCAGCGGGCTCCGCGTCGCAGTCGGATGTGCTGGCCGCGCTTCGCGCCGCCTATCATCAGGACGCCACAATCGGAGGCGCGTACGTGCAGCTGCTGCGCGCGATTCTCGAGCCGCTTGGCATCGCCGTGCTCGACGCGTGGCATCCCGCCGTGCGCTCTGCCGCGCGGCCGACGCTCGTGGAGGCGCTCAATCGCGCGGCGATGATCGATGAAGCCGTCGCGCTCCGCGGAGTTTCGATCGAGCGCGCCGGATTCCGCGCACAAGTCGCGCGTGTGCCGCGGCTCTCGCTCGTGTTCCGCAGCACCATCGGCGTGAAAGAGCGCGTTCCGCTCGCGCAGGCCGCGGACGCCGCGCGCCGCGACGATCTCGTGCTCTCTGCGAACGTGCTGTTGCGACCGGTGGTGGAGCGGCGGCTGCTTCCGACCGTCGCATACGCAGGCGGAGCGGGGGAGATCGCATACTTCGCGCAGGTCACGGCCGTGGCCGAGGCGCTTGGCGCGGCGCTTCCGCTCGTCGTGCCGCGCTGGTCCGCCACCGTCATTGAGCCAGCGGTCGACCGCATGCTCGGCCGTCTCGGCATGATGTTTGACGATGTGAAGTCGCCGCATGTCGCTGAACGCCGGATCGCCGACCGCGCGATGCCGGCTGGGGTGCGGGAGGCGCTGGAGGGACTGCGCTCGGCAGTCGAAGCGCGCGTCGATGCCGTTGCCTCGAGCATGACCGCCACGCCGCTCGTCACGAAAGAAGTGATCGAGGGCGCGCGCGCCCAGCTTCGCCATCGCGCTGAGCGCCTCGAGCGCCGCATTCGCGCGGCGGCGGGCCGCCGTGAGACAGCCGCGATGAACGATCTCACGGCCATTCGCGCCGCCCTCATGCCCGGCGGGGCGAGGCAGGAGCGGAAGCTGAATTATTTGCCGCTGCTCGCACGCCACGGCGATCTGCTGATCGAGCAGCTCAAGGCCGGTGCAGCGATTCACGCCGGCGGATTGATCGGATCCAAGTGACATGCTTGTGAGCGCTCCCGCGGGCGAGGCCAAGGCCGCGGCCGCGCGCCGCAACAGCATGACCGGCGGCGCCGTGCTCGTCGGAACGGGAATCTTTCTGAGCCGCATCGTGGGGCTCGTGCGTGCCCGCCTGTTCACGCATTTCCTCGGCACGTCGGATTCCGCGGACGCGTTCACCGCCGCGCTCCGAATTCCGAACTTCCTGCAGAATCTCTTTGGCGAGGGCGTGCTGTCCGCGTCGTTCATTCCTGTGTACGCGCGGCTGCTCGCTGAAGGAGACGAAGAGGAGGCCGGCCGCGTCGCCGGCGCTGTGTTCTCGATTCTCGCGCTGATCGTCACGGTGATGGTCGTGGTCGGCGTGATGGCCACTCCGCTGCTCATCGATCTGCTCGCACCGGGGTTTCACGACGACAAACGCGAACTCACGATCCGGCTCGTGCAGGTGATGTTTCCCGGCGTCGGCCTGCTCGTGCTCTCGGCGTGGTGCCTCGGCATTTTGAACTCCCACCGCCGGTTCCTTCTCTCGTACGCCTCGCCGGTCGCGTGGAATCTCGTGATGATCGGTGCGCTGCTGCTCTTCGGCGGCAAGGTGGTTCAAGCGAATCTCGTGATGCTGGTCGCGGTCGCGTCGGTGGCGGGCGCCGCGCTGCAGCTGGCCGTGCAGCTCCCTATGCTGTTCAAGCTCGAGCGCAAACTGCGTGTGTCGCTCAACATGCGCGCGACGCACGTGAGAACGGTGGTGACCAACTTCGTGCCGGTGTTCTTCGGCCGCGGGGTGGTGCAGATCAGCGGCTACGTGGATCAATGGCTGGCGTCGTTTCTCGTCGGCGGTGCCGTCGCGGTGCTCGGCTATGCGCAGAACGTTTCTATGCTGCCGATCTCGCTCTTCGGCATGGCGATCGCCGCGTCGGAACTTCCGGCGATGTCGTCCGCCACGGGAACGAGCGATCAGATCGCCTCGGAGATCCGCCGCCGTCTCGATGAAGGACTGCGGCGCATCGCGTTCTATATCATTCCTTCGGCGGCCGCGTTTCTCATTCTCGGTGATATCGTCGCCGGCGTGCTCTACCAAGGCGGCGAGTTCACGCGCGAAGGCACGGTGTGGGTTTGGGGCGTGCTCGCGGGATCTGCAGTCGGACTTCTCGCCGGCACGATGGGGCGCCTGTACAGCTCGGCCTGGTACGCGCAGCGCGACACAAAGACGCCGCTCAAATTCGCGATGATCCGCGTGGCGCTCACACTCGTGCTCGGCTACGTCGCCGCGCTCTATCTCCCACGCTGGCTCGGCATCGCGCCACGGTGGGGCGTGGCGGGCCTTACGGCGTCCGCCGGAATCGCCGGGTGGCTCGAGTTCTGGCTGCTACGTCGCTCGATGAACGCGAAGATCGGCATCACGGGCGTGCCGCTCGCACGTGTCGCGATGCTCTGGCTTGCCGCTGCGATCGCCGCCGCCCCCGCGCTCGGCGTGAAGTACGCGATGGGGGTGGCGCATCCGGTCTATCTCGCGCTGATCGCATTGCCCTTGTTCGCGATCGCATATCTCGTCGTGACGGCTCTCGCCGGCGTGCCGGAAGCAACGGAGTTCCGGAGCCGCGTTGCGCGGGTGTTCCGCCGCGCGACCTGAGTAGTTTTGTAGCGATGCCGGAGATCCCAGAAAACATCGCGCAAAAGCTCGCACACCTTCCCGACACGCCCGGCGTGTATCTGTGGAAGGCTGCGGACGGCAGCGTGCTCTACGTGGGCAAGGCGAAACGTTTGCGTCCGCGCGTGCGAAGCTACTGGGCCGAACAGGGCCAGAGCCCGAAGACGCAAATGCTGATGGCGCTGGTGCACGATCTCGAGACGATCGTCGTGCCGACGGACACGCAGGCGCTGCTCCTCGAGTACAACCTCATCAAGGAACATCGCCCGCGGTTCAACATCTTGCTGCGCGACGACAAAACCTATCCATATGTGAAAGTCACGGTGCAGGAGCCGTTTCCGCGCGTGTTCGTTACGCGCCGCCTGCTGAATGACGGCGCGAGATACTTCGGACCCTACACCGACGTCGGCGCGATGCGCCGCGCGCTCAACCTCGTTAAGCGCATCTTCACCGTTCGCTCCTGCAGCTGGGACATGCCGAATCAGATGCCCGAGCGCGCGTGCCTCGATTACTACATCAAGCGGTGCAAAGGACCTTGCATCTTTGCACAGTCGCTCGAAGACTATCGCGCCATGATCGAGGAAGTGCTCGTGTTTCTCGACGGCCGCACGGACGAAGTCGTGCGCCGGGTCAGCGCGCGCATGACGGCGGCCTCGGACGCGATGGATTACGAACAGGCCGCCGAATTGCGTGACGCGCTCGCGCACCTCCAGCACATGGAGGAACCGACTGTCATGCTCGAAGTCGAGGGCGGAGAGCGCGATGTGGTCGGCTATGCGCGCGACGGCGAGGACGCCTGCGTCACGATCCTGCGCATTCGCGGCGGCAAGCTGCTTGGCCGCGAACATCGCTTTCTCGAAAACATCGAAGATGAGCCCGACACCGAAGTGCTCGGCGCGTTTCTCGTCTCCAGCTACCTGCCTTCAACGGAGCGCGGCGAGGAGCTGCTCATTCCGTTCGATTTCGAAGATCGACCGCTATTGCAGGAAGCTCTTGGCAAAACACAGGTGCGCATTCCCGAACGCGGATCGCGACGTGAGTTGATAGATCTCGCCGAGCAGAACGCGCGCCACTTGCTCGAGGAGTTCAAGCTCGCGGGACTCGAGGCCGACGAGCGCGCGGCCGATCCTGTCTACGAGCTCGGCCGCGAGCTCGGGCTGCACAAGATTCCGCGCAGCCTGGTCTGCTTCGACATGTCCACCGCGCAGGGACGCGACAACGTCGGCTCGATTGTCTGGTTCGAGAACGGGCGGCCGCGCCGGTCGGAGTACCGCACGATGCGCGTGAAGAGCGTCGACGAAGCGCACGGGCCGGACGATTTCGCGTCGATGCGCGAGGTGGTCACACGCTACTTTCGCCGCCGCGTGGAAGAGAAGAAGGCGCTGCCGGATCTCGTCGTGGTCGACGGCGGCAAGGGGCAGCTGTCGAGCGCGGCCGAGGCGCTCACGGAGCTTGGTCTCACGGCGCTGCCTCTCATTTCGCTAGCCAAACGCGAAGAAGAGATCTTCGTGAACGGAAAATCGGAGCCGGTGCGCCTGCCGAGGCGCTCTCCGGCGCTTAGACTTCTTCAGCAGGCGCGCGACGAAGCGCACCGCACTGCTGTCGGTTACAATCGCAAGCGCCGCACGATCCGCACGGTAACGTCGGAACTGCTCAAAATTCCCGGCGTCGGTCCCGTGAAGCGCCGAGCACTTCTCACCGCGTTCGGTAGCATTCAGGGCGTTCGCACTGCAACTCCAGAACAGATCGCAGAACTGCCCGGATGGTCCGTCCCGGCTGCGACGAAAATGCTCGAAGCACTGAAGCAATCTGACCCAACCGCTCCATCGCCCGACTCAGCACTGACACCCGACGACTCACACCTCACCACTGAACAATAGAAATGACGGCTTCGACGTGGACTCTGCACTGTTCCGCCTGCTCGTATAGCGCGCCCGGCGATCGACTCGCCTCTGTGTGCCCCGATTGCGGGCAGCCGCTTTCTGTGAAGCTTGCGCCGGTGCCGCGCTCTGCAGTCGGCAGCGGTTGCTCGATGTGGCGCTACCACGCGGCGATGCCGATTCTCGACGGCGAGCAGCGTGTGTCGATCGGCGAGGGGATGACTGCACTAACGGAACTCCCGCATATCGCGAAAGAAACGGGCGTGCGCCGCCTTTGGGTGAAGGACGAAGGACTCAATCCAACGGCGAGCTTCAAGGCCCGTGGACTCTGCATGGCGGTCACGCGCGCAAAGGCGCTCGGCCTTCCGGGCGTCTGCGTTCCGACCGCCGGCAACGCGGGCATCGCGCTCGCCGCCTACGCCGCCGCAGCGCACATGGTCGCTCGAATTTACGCGCCCGCCACCACGCCGCCGCCGATCCTCGGCAGCATTCGCGCGTACGGCGCGCAGCTCGAACTCGTCGACGGCCATATTGGCGATGCCGGGAAGGCGACGATGCAGTTCGCGAAAGAGAGCGGGTTCTTCAACGTCGCCACCGTGCGCGAGCCGTATCGCGTCGAAGGAATGAAGACGATGGGATATGAAGTCGCCGAGCAGCTGGGATGGAGATTGCCGGACGCGATCGTCTATCCCACCGGCGGCGGCGAGGGTACGATCGGCATCTGGAAGGCGATCGGAGAGATGATCGAATGGGGTTGGCTTCCGCCCGATACGAAGAAACCGAAGATGGTAATTGCGCAGGCCGAGGGATGCATGCCGCTCGTGCGCGCGTTCAACGAGGGCGCAGATCGCGCGGTTCCGTGGGAAAATCCGGCGACTCACGCGAGTGGATTGCGCGTGCCCGGACCGTTCGGCGATCGCTGGACGCTGCGCACGATCAAAGAGAGCAACGGCGGCGCGTTCGCATCGAGCGAAGATGAAATTCGCGCGGCGACTTTTCATCTCGCGTCGACCAGCGGCATCGACGCCGCCCCCGAAGGCGGCTGCGGCATCAATGTTGCGAAGAAGATGGTCGCCGCCGGACTCGTCGGGAAAGACGCTGAAGTCGTAGTATTCAATACCGGCAGCGGCGCAAGCTACCGCTGGTAGCGTCAAATCCCGCATTCCTCCTCCGCACTCCGCATCGGGTTGAATTGAATGCACTCCGCATCGGGTTGGCCTGATTTTCCGCATTCCTCATCCGCACTCCGCATCGGGTTGAATTGAATAGATGATTGCAATCCTCGATCCCTTCTCCGGCATCGCGGGTGACATGACCCTCGGCGCGCTTCTGGATCTTGGTTTGGATCCGGATTGGCTCCGCGCTCTGCCTGTCGCGCTCGGTCTCGAAGGCACCACCGTCAAGATCGAGCGCGTGAAGCGCGGAGAGATCGCGAGCTGGAAAGTCGATTTCGACATTCCCCCGCAGCCGCACGGCCGTCACCTCAAGCATCTCAAGGCGATTGTCGATGCATCGCCCGCGCCGGCGCATGTGAAAGAGAAGGCCAACGCCGCATTCGAAGCTGTCGCGACGATCGAGGCCGAAATCCACGGCACCACGATCGACAAAGTGCACCTGCACGAAGTCGGCGCGGTGGACGCGATTCTGGATATTGTCGGATCGATTTGGGGATTCGATCTCATTGGTGTCGATGCCGTGTACTGCGGCACTATCGCCCTCGGCGACGGATTCGTCGACGCGGCGCATGGGCGTCTCGCGGTTCCCGCGCCGGCCACACTGCGTCTGCTCGAAGGTCAGCGCGTACGCAGCGGTCCCGAGGGAAGCGGGGAACTCACCACACCCACGGGCGCTGCGCTGGTCAAGGTGCTCTCGCTCGGCGTCGCGCCTGATGAGTATCGTCCGCTCAAGAGCGGCTACGGCGCGGGCACGAAAGATCCGCAGGGTCGAGCGAATGTTCTGCGAATTATTCTCGGCGAGCTCGACCCGGTGAGAGGTGAGGAGTGCGAGCCGCTGCTCTTGCTCGCAGCGGATATCGATGACATGACTGGCGAGTACATCGCCATGGCCGCCGATCTCATTCGCGAGGCCGGCGCACTCGATGTGACCCTCCTGCAAACCATCATGAAGAAAGGCAGGCCGGGCGTGCGAATCGAAGTGCTCTGCCGTCCCGCCGACGCAACCAGACTTGAAGCGTTGCTCCTGCGCGAGAGCAGCACGATCGGCGTCCGCAGAACGGCACTCACCCGCCGCGCGCTGTCGCGCAACGAGGCCTCTGTGGATGTGTTCGGCCATCGCGTCTCCGTAAAGTCAGTGCAGCTCCCCGGCGGCGGAGAGCGCGCAAAAGCTGAGTACGAGGACGTGCGCCGCGTCGCGCGCGAGACCGGAAGGACAACCGCCGATATTCTTGAGGCCATCGCAAAGCGGCCGTAAGGAGGGCGCCGGTTATCCGGCGCTCGACGGCTGGCGCGGAATCTGCGCGTCGCTCGTAGCGCTGTTCCATTTCAGAGTCGGGTGGAGCATCGGCGAGAACTCGCATTTCGCCCGCGCGGCGATCGTGCAGCATGCCTCGCTGTTCGTGGACTTCTTCTTCGTGCTAAGCGGCTTCGTCATCGCCTACCGCTACCGCGACGGGCTGACGGCGCGGACCATCCGCTTGCGCGATTTCGTCGCGCTGCGGTTGGGGCGCCTCTATCCGCTGCATCTCGTTACGATGCTGCTTGTGCTCGCGATCGTCCTGTTCTTCCGGTATGGGACGCACGGAGCAGCGCACATCACCTGGGGCGGCGATGACGTATCGGTGAAGGCGTTCATCGCGAACCTGTTTTTGGCGCAGGGGCTGCACGTGCTTCCGGGCCCGTCGTTCAACCATCCCAGTTGGAGCATCAGCGCGGAGTTCGCGACCTACGTCGTGTTCGCTCTGCTGTGGACACAGCTCCGTACGCGCTCGTGGATCGCGACGAGTCTGATTCTTCTGGCGGCGCCCGTGGTGCTGCTCGGAGTCTTCGGGTACAACATCGACGTCTCGTACGACTGGGGATTTGTGCGGGCGATGCTCGGTTTCGCGCTCGGGACTGTCGCGTTCAGCGTATCGAAGCACGCGCAGGTGCGGGCGCTGCTCGACCAACTCACGCGCGCAGAAAGCACCGTGATCGAAGTGCTGCTGCTGGCGCTCACCTATGCGTTCGTCGCGTTCGCCGGCGACACGCCCTATTCGCTCGCGGCGCCTTTTCTATTCGCCGGAGTGGTGCTGGTTTTCAGCGAGCAGGGTGGAGCGCTCACGACGGCGCTGGTATCTCGTCCGCTCCAATCACTCGGTCGTCTCTCGTACTCGATCTACATGCTGCACTTTCCGCTCCAGGTGATGATCACATGGGTGGCG
>JANYIJ010000003.1 GCA_025362095.1 Gemmatimonadota bacterium
AACGCTCCCCTCCGCGGTGCTTTCGATGACACACGGAGGAGTCGCTATCTGTACAATGTCGCCGTGACCAAAGCCACGAACGCGTTCGGCGAACTCGGTGAGCGAATAGCGGCCCGTTATCTCGAACAGAGCGGATGGAAAATCGTAGCGCGCCGATTTCGCTCTGGGCGGCGCGATATCGATCTCGTCGCGCAGCAGGAGAATCTGATTGCGTTCGTCGAGGTGAAGGCGCGCTCGGGCGACGAGTTCGGCGATCCGGTCGAAGCCGTGAACCATCGCAAGCAGCGCGAGCTTACGAAATCAGCGCAAACGTGGATCGACCGTCACGGGAGGGCAGGCGAGTCGTACCGGTTTGACGTGCTCGGGATTCTTCTGAAGGAGCGGCGGGTGTTCGTGCGGCACATAGCAGGGGCATTCAGCTCGGCTCGATAGTGGTTTTCCGGCTTCCGGCTTCCGGCGTCCGGCCAAGTAGCTTGTCCACAATGGCTTACGGTAATATGTTGATAACGTTCTGTATGTTGTTTTGTGATCTGTAGTTAGTCCAGGTTCCAACTTCGGTCTTCGGTCATCGGCCGCTATTGCGTTTCAAGGCCCCCTTTCGCATTTTGTTCGGTATCCACTTGTACCAGTCCTGTTCGCCCTTTCTGATGGGGATACAACCACTTCCCCCCGCAGATAGATTTCCACTCACGGGCGCCTAAGTAGCATCCGCCCCAGCACTGTTCGAGGCTACGATGGCCGTCTCAGCTGCGCAGCAAGATGAAAAGAAAAAAGCGTTGAACCTCGCGATCGCGCAGATCGAGAAGTCGTACGGCAAAGGCGCGATCATGAAGATGGGCGCGGACGGTCCGAAGGTGCGCGTGGACTGCATTCCCACGGGCGCGATCAACCTTGACGCGGCGATCGGGGTAGGAGGAATACCCAGGGGGCGTGTCACCGAGATCTACGGGCCGGAGAGTTCGGGCAAGACCACGCTGTGCCTTCACGTAGTCGCGAATGCGCAGCGGGCTGGTGGAACGGCGGCGTTCATCGACGCCGAGCATGCGCTGGATACGGAGTACGCAGCCCGGCTGGGTGTGGACATCGACAAGCTTCTCGTTTCGCAGCCCGACACGGGCGAGCAGGCGATGGAGATCTGCGAAGTCCTGGTTCGTTCGGGCGCGGTGGACGTGATCGTGATCGACTCGGTGGCCGCGCTGGTTCCCAAGGCGGAAATCGAGGGTGAGATGGGCGAATCGCACATGGGACTGCAGGCCCGTCTCATGAGCCAGGCGCTGAGGAAACTGACGGGTGCGATCGCGAGGTCCAACACCTCGGTGATCTTCATCAATCAGCTGCGCGAAAAGATCGGCGTGATGTTCGGCAATCCTGAAACAACCACGGGTGGAAAGGCGTTGAAGTTCTACGCTTCGCTGCGACTCGATATTCGTCGCATCGGCCCGGTGAAGGAAAAAGAGGACGTGATCGGTTCGCACGTCCGGGTGAAGGTGGTGAAGAACAAAGTGGCGCCGCCGTTCAAACAAGCGGAGTTCGACATCATGTACGCCGAGGGGATTTCGCACGCCTCGCTGCTGGTCGACATCGGCGCGGAGAGCGGGATCATCGAGAAATCGGGTGCGTGGTACAGCTACAACACGCAGCGGATCGGGCAGGGCCGCGAGAACGCGAAGATGTTCCTGAAAGACAACCCGGCCATCATGGCGGAGATCGAAGAGAAGGTCAAAGGCGTGCTCGGCATCAACAAGCCGGCGCCGGTGGCGGACGGAGAGGTGACGGACGAGTAGGCGACGGGCGACGGGCGACTAGGCGACGGGCGACTGGTGAGGGGGAAACTGTTGGGCCGGGTGGGCGAATCTAGATCGTGGCGGAGGCCCGGAATCCTCCAAATCGTCTTGGTTCTCCACCCGGTTCTATTTAAGCCTGCTCGCTCGCGGTCGGGCGCGGCCATGTCGCGCTGGTTGACCCTCTCGCCCGCAAAAACTTTCATGCGGGCTGCGGCCGGGCTCACCCAGCGCGACATCGCCGCGCCCTCCCTGAGGCCAATCGTACATGGCTGAGACTACAGCCTTCGTGGCGGCGTACAACAAGGCGCTTGAGTGCCTCGCGCGCGGCGCAAAATCAACGCGCGATCTCGGGCGGTGGCTCGCCCAGCGCGAGCACGCGCCCGAAGATGTCGCAGCAGTTCTCGAGCGGCTCACTGAGCGCGGGCTGCTCAATGACGCGGACTACGCGGTGCTGTTCACGCGCAGCCGTGCCACATCGCGCGGCATGTCACGCAGGCGTATTGCCGCCGAACTCGCGAAGCGCGGCGTCGCGCGCGAGCTCGTTGATGCCGCGATCACCGAGGTGATGGCCGACGAATCGATCGACGAGCGCGCGATGGTCGAGGCCGCCGCAGCGAAGAAATTCCGCACCCTGCAAAAGCTCGAGCCAACCGTCCAGCGCACGCGCCTCTACGGCTTCCTCGCGCGCAAAGGCTATCCGCCCGATCTCGTGCGAGAAACCGTAAAGCGCTTCACCTCGCCCCCGCACTAACGCTTTAGCGGCAGGCTCGGCCGTGCCCGACGTAAGAGCTGCTCCCGCCGGTCGGTCGCGGCCGCGACCTCCCTCCACTTTTCTCAAAGCTGCACTGTGTGAGTGTATGAGGGAGGGCGCGGCTTTGTCGCTCCCCGAGCACCCGGCCGCAGCCCGCATGAAAGTTTTTGCGGGCGAGAGGGTCGAGGGAGCGACAAAGCCACGCCCGACCGGACCGCACCGCGCAGCACAGAAGTTAGCTCTAAACTGAGGTCCCGATTAGATTTGCAAACATGCAAGCCGCCGAGATCCGACGCCGCTTCCTCGACTACTTCGCGCGCCAGAACCACGCCATACGGCCCAGTTCGTCGCTCGTCCCCGGGGACGATCCTACCCTGCTGTTCACCAACGCAGGGATGGTCCAATTCAAGAAAGTATTTCTCGGGCACGAACCGCCGCCCGACGGCAACCGTCGCGCGACCACCAGCCAGAAATGCGTGCGCGCTGGCGGCAAGCACAACGACCTCGAGCAAGTCGGCCACACCGCCCGGCATCACACCTTCTTCGAGATGCTCGGGAATTTTTCCTTCGGCGACTACTTCAAACGCGACGCGATCCGCTTCGCGTGGGAATTCGTCACCGAAGATCTGCGCATCCCCAAAGAGCATCTCCGCGTCAGCGTCTTTCACGAAGACGACGAGGCGCGCAAACTCTGGCGCGAGATTGCGCAAATCCCCGACTCGCGCATCTACGGACTCGGCGCCGCCGACAATTTCTGGCAGATGGCCGACACCGGCCCGTGCGGCCCGTGCACCGAGATCTACGTCGACCTCGCGCACCTCGCGAAAGACTTCGAGTTTCCCGCCGGCGCGACCGGCGAGTGGACCGACACCAAGCGCACCGAGTTCTCGACTGAAGCTTTTGTAGAAGGCGCCGAGGCCGGTCGGTTCCTGGAAATCTGGAACCTCGTGTTCATGCAGTTCGATCGCCAAGGGACCGGCGAGATGGTGCCGCTCCCGAAGCCGAGCGTCGATACCGGCGCGGGCCTCGAGCGCATTGCCGCGGTGCTCCAGGGCGTCTCGAACAATTACCACACCGACACCTTCATGCCGTACATCGAGACGGTCGAGAAGGTCGTCGGCATCAAGTACGTCTACGCAGAGGAGCGCTCCGCGGGATTCCGCGTGATCGCCGATCATGCGCGCGCGGTTTCGTTTCTTCTCGCGGACGGCGTGTTCCCGAGCAACGACGGCCGCGGCTACGTGCTGCGCCGCATTCTCCGGCGCGCGGTTCGGCATGCGTGGCTGCTCGGACGCCGCGAGCCGACGCTCGTGTTTGTGGTCGAGCGCGTGATCGAACAGATGCGCGACGTGTTCCCCGAACTGCACGTTCGCAAAAAGCACATCATCGATACGACCAGAGCTGAGGAAGAGCGGTTCCTCGCGACGATCGACGGCGGCATGGAGCGCTTCGAACAGCTCGCGCCGCTCGCGAGCACGCAGCGCAGCACCGGCATCCGCGGCACGATCTCGGGCGAAGATACGTTCCGTCTGTACGACACGTTTGGATTTCCAATCGACCTCACCGAGCTCATGGCGCGTGAGCGCGGATACACGGTTGATATCGCCGGCTTCGAGGCCGCGCTCGCGGGTCAGCGCAAGATGTCGCAGGACGAGCGCAAGTCGAAGCGTATCTCAGTCATCGCCGACGATCTCGCCGACGCCGACAAGTGGGAAGGGCACGCGCATTCGGCGATGGGAACGCAGCGCTTTGTCGGTTACGACGCCGTCGATGTCGAGACAAACGTCGTCGCGGTGCGCCGGCTCGGCGATTCGCGCGTCGCGGTGATTTTGCGCGACACTCCGTTCTACGCCGAGTCGGGCGGTCAGGTCTCCGATACTGGTGAAATCGTTGGCGTTGGCTCGTCGCCGTGGAGAGTCGATGTCGACGACGTGAAAAAAGTCGACGGCCGCATCGCCGCGATCGGCACGCTCAGCGGCGACATCGAACTCGGCGACGTGATCGCGCGCGTTCCTCCTGCGCGCAGACGCGACATCACGCGCAACCACACCGCCACGCATCTGCTTCACGCCGCCCTGCGCCGCGTGTTGGGTGAGCACGTCCATCAGGCTGGCTCGGTGGTCGAGCCCGATCGTCTGCGGTTCGACTTCACGCATCACGGCCCGCTCACGCCGGTGCAGCTCGAGCAGGTTGAGAAATGGGTGAACGAGGGGATCTGGCAGAACACGCCCGTTCGCACCACCGAAAAGAAACAGGCCGAGGCGATCGCGCAGGGTGCGATGGCGCTGTTCGGTGAGAAGTACGGTGACATGGTGCGCGTTGTGGAGATTCCGCTGCGCTCGACCGAACTCTGCGGCGGCACTCACGTCGCGAACACGGGACACATTCTGATGTTCCGGATCGTCGCGGAAAGCGGTGTGTCCGCCGGCGTGCGTCGCATCGTTGCGGTCACCGGCCCGAAAGCGTATCAGCTGCTGCGCGAGCGCGAGAAAACACTCGAAGCGATCGGCGAGCGGCTCAAGGTGAACCTGCATGCCGTGACGCCGGATATTCTCGAGAAGAAACTCGATGCCTTGATTGCCGAGAAGAAGGGACTCGAGAAGAAACTCGAAGAGGCGCTGAAGAGCGGCGGCGGTGGAGGCGCGTGGGATGTGCTGGCGACGTCTGAGAAGGCGGGCGCGCACAACCTTGTCGCGCGCAACGTGAAAGCCGGCGATGTGAAGGAACTCCAGGCGCTCGGTGATAACGTCCGCGAGGCGATCGGCAGCGGCGCCGGCGTACTCGGCGCCGCATTCGAAGATGGCAAGGCGACGCTGCTGATTGTCGTCAGCGACGAACTCCGCGAGAAAGGCGTCAACGCGAATGATCTGGTGAAAGCGTTCGGCGCCAAGACCGGCGCCCGCGGCGGCGGCAAGCCCCATATGGCGCAAGCCGGACTGGCGGCCGCGGATTTAGATGCTGCGATTGTCACCGCTGCCGAGATTACGCGCGCCGCTCTTGTTGCCGCTGGCTGATGAAAGACCAATGATCATCAGCGTATGACCACAAACGGCGACTGGCTCGCCTCTCGTAAACCCGAGGCTCCGCCCGCGCTAATGACCTGCGTGCGCGACCTGCTCGAATCCCACCCCGAATGGGAACCGCTCCCGCGAACCGACGCGTTCATTGAGGCGTCGGAAGTCTTGCTGCGCCGCGTGTTGGAAGGCGGCACGATCGCCCGCGCCAACGCTCTCGATCTCCTCGCCGCTGACGCCTGCGTCACCTGGGCCTTCGAGGCTGCAGCCGACGATCCATTGTCCATCGCGAGCCGCGCGGAAAGGGCCACCAACGGCATTGCGGCGATCGCCGCGGAGTTCGCGTGAAAGAAAACATCGACAACCCGGCATACTTCGACGATCCGCGTTTTGTAGCGCACCTGCGCGACATGGCGCAAGCAGCGACCGCTGCGGCCGAATCGCTCGGCCCCGCCATCGCAAAGGCCGCGCAAATGGTCCGCGCCACTGTGAACCGCGGCGGCACGCTGTTCTTCTGCGGCAATGGCGGGAGCGCTGCCGATGCGCAGCACATGGCGACCGAATACGTGGTGCGCTACAAGAAGAAGCGCCGCGCGATCGGTGCGATCGCTCTCACCACCGATACGTCTGCGCTCACGGCGATCGGCAACGACTTTTCTTTCGATGAAGTGTTTTCGCGCCAGGTCGAAGCGCTTTGCCGCCCCGGCGACTTGTTGATTCTGCACACCACGAGCGGCAACTCTGCCAATCTCATTCAAGCCGCCGACGCCGCCAAGAAGAAAGGCGTCGCCACCCTCGCGCTCAGCGCAAAGGGCGGGGGAGCGCTCGCGACGATGGTCGATCACTGCATCATCGTCCCCACCGATCGCACCGATCGCGCGCAGGAAATCCAGCTGAACATCCAACATTCGATCTGCGAAATGATCGACGACGAGATCGCGGAGTAATCAAATGGCTCCGATCATGGAACCCTTCAGCCTCAAAGGCCGCCGCGCCGTGATCACGGGTGGCTCGCGCGGAATCGGCGGCGCGGTCTCGATGCTCCTTGCGCGCGCAGGGGCCGACGTGTGCATCGGTTATCACTCGCGAACGGCAGAGTCGTCGCAGATGCGCGAGCGCTGCAAGGCGGCCGGAGTTCGCGCGACGACGTATGCATCCGACATCAGCACGCCGAAAGGCGCGAAGGATTTGATCGCGTTCACGGTGCACGAGTTCGGCGGCGTCGACATCTGCGTGCACTCGGCGGGCATCTGGCCCGTGCAGGAGGCTCCGGTCTCCACATTGGCAGACGACCGCTGGGCAAACACCATGCGTCAGAATGTCGACGCGATGTTTTTTGTCGCCCGCGAAGCCGCTCGCGCTATGGAGAAAAACGAAGACGGCGGCCGCATCGTCTTGGTCGCCAGCACGGCCGGCCAGCGCGGCGAAGCCATGCATGCCGACTACGCCGCCTCCAAAGGCGCGATGATCGCCTTCGTAAAGTCCATGGCAGTAGAGCTTGCTCCGAAAGGGATTACGGTCAACTCCATCGCCCCGGGCTGGGTCGACACCGAGATGTGCGCCGAGCCGTTCGCGAACGGGGGCAAGGAACGCATCGCGAAAGGAATCCCAGTCGGCCGCATCGCGAGCGCCGCCGACATCGCGTTCCCGATCGTCTCGCTCTGCTTCGACGGCGCGCGCCACATCACCGGCGAGATCGTGAACGTGAATGGCGGCAGCGTTCTCTGTGGCTGAACGCGCGCTGATCACGGGCGCCGCGGGTTTCGTCGGCAGCCGGTTGGCGAGGAAACTTGCGGATGAAGGATGGGAAGTTCACGGCGTTGTGCGGCGGCCGCCGGGCGATTCTGCCGTGCGCGAGCTCTGCACATTTGCGAGCGCGCACTATCATGATGGCGCGATCGAATCGCTGATGCGCATCGTCGCACAGTCACGCCCCACGGTGGTCTTCCATCTGGCCGCCTGCTTCGTTGCCGATCATCGCCCGGCCGACGTCGCGCCGCTGATCAACGACAACATTCTCTTCGGCACGCAACTCCTCGAGGCGATGCGCGCCGCGGGCGTGGAGCGAATCGTCAACGCAGGCTCAGCGTGGCAGCACTACAAAAACGCCGAGTATTCGCCCGTCGGATTGTACGCGGCCACCAAGAAGGCGTTCGCGGACATTCTCCAGTACTACGTGGAGGCGCACGCGGTTCAGGCGATCACGCTCGAGCTCAGCGACACCTACGGGCCGGGCGACGCACGGCGTAAGCTGATCCCGATCATGCTCGATGCCGAGAAGAGCGCGCGCGAGATGTCGATGGTAAGCGGCGATCTTCCGCTCAACTTCGTGCACGTCGACGACGCGGTAAGCGCGTTCGTGATCGCCGCACGGCGGCTTCTTTCCAGCGAGACCAACTCCCACGACGTGTTCGCCGTTCGTTCGAACGAGCCCGTGGCGGTGAAGGAGCTCTTCGCGATCTGGCAGAAAGCGCGCGGCGCACCGCTCGATGCCCGCTGGGGCGAGCGTCCGTATCGCGAGCGCGAGGTGCTCGATCAGTGGACGCAGGGCACGGTGCTTCCGGGATGGCAGCCGCGCGTCTCGCTCTCGGAGGGGCTGCGTGGGCTCTGATACTGCGGCCCGAAGCCGGAAGCCGGAAGCCGGATGAACGACGAATCCACTCGCGATCTCGTCGCGCCCGAAGGCGTGCAGGAAATCGTCGCGCGACTCGAGCGCGCCGGTTTCGAGACCTGGTGTGTGGGCGGCGCCGTGCGCGACGCGCTGCTCGGCCATCCGCATCTCGACTGGGATTTCGCCACCGCTGCGACTCCTGCGCAGGTGATGGGCGTGTTCAAACGCACCGTTCCTGTGGGCGTGGAGTTCGGCACGGTTGGCGTGTTCGATTCGCAGGGCACGATGCACGAGGTGACGACTTTTCGGCGCGATGTGAACACCGATGGACGCCACGCGGTGGTGGAGTTCGGCGCCTCGCTTGACGACGATCTCGCGCGCCGCGATTTCACGGTGAACGCGATCGCGTATCATCCAAAATCGATGGAGCTCCGCGATCCGTTCGACGGCCGTCTCGATCTGAAGCGCGGCTTGCTGCGGGCGGTGGGGAAGCCCGGCGAGCGGATGCGCGAAGATCGCCTGCGCGCGCTGCGCGGGATTCGCTTCGCATCACGGTTCAGCTTTCACATCGAGCCCGAGACGTGGGCCGCGATCCGCGAATCTGCGTCGCACATGGGCCGGCTCTCGCCCGAGCGGGTGAAGCAGGAGCTCGAGAAGACGATGGAGCAGGTCGAGCGTCCGTCGATCGCGCTGGAGTGGTGGCGTGAGGCGGGGTTCTTGAACGAACTCGTGCCGTCTATCGCGGCCGCGCCGAGCGAACGAATCGCCGCGCTCGATTTGCTTCCGCGTGGCGACGGGCAACTGGCGAAGGGTGCGGCGCTGAGCCGGCTCGCGATGCTCTGGTTTGGCGAGAAGGAATCCGTCGCAGCGGGCGCGACCAAGGCGCTGCGCTTTTCGAACGCGGATTCCGCGTGGATCGCGAGCCTCGCGGGAGCGCGCGCCGAGCTTGGCGCGACGATCGATCGTGAGATTCGCGCGGGCACGCCTGCGGCCGGCGACATGCGCCGCTGGGTGGCGCGGATCGGCAGGATGCGCACCGAATCGTTCTTCATTCTGAATGCAGCGCTCTGGCGCGCGCGGTTGGCGGCCGAGGCGAGTCCTGCGATCGAGGCGCGGCTCGACGCCGTCACCAAGACCGCGGTCGAGATCGCCTTTCGCGATCCGATCGAGATCGCCGATCTGGCAGTGGATGGAGAGGATCTGCAAAAGGCCGGCATCAAGAACGGTCCCGCGATGGGGAAGGCGCTGCACGCGCTGCTCGAGCGGGTGATCGACGATCCGACGCTGAATACGAACACGACACTGATTGAGATCGCGAAGGCGCTGTGAAGTTCTTCAAGACGCGGCCAACAAAAGAAGTTCTCACCGGGCGCTTTCGGACGTCGGCCGAAGTGTTCGCGATGCGTAAGGAGGGCGACGTGCACGTCGCCGAGGTGCGCGTTGCGCCCGAGCGCGCGGTGGAGCTCTTTCACGGGCTCACCGAGCACATGCCCGATGTGGTCGATCTGGCGCTCGAAGATTTTCGCACGGGGCGCAACTACCGGGGCGAGGGGCTGCACTTGTCGGAGGTGACCGATACCGTTGCGCGGCTGAAAGTGCCGCTGGCGGCGAGCGGGGGTCTGGAATTGTCGGTTTACACGGGCGAGGAGCAGCTCTGTCTCGGCCCGATGCTCGACCTCTGGATCTATGCGAAGAGCGACCGCTGGCTGTATCTGCTTCTCGGACGAGGCCTGGAGGAGCGCGTCGATCTGCCGGCGCGCGAATGGAGTGTTGGCCTAAAAGAGTTCACGGGCGCTCCGGAACTCGTCGACGCGGTCACGGCGACGGCTCAACGGCTTACACTTAAGCTGAGTTAATTCTCGTTACGGTTCGCGGGACATCCACGCGTACGTCTTGGTACGTCCCGACGTACGTTTCCACGTAACACAAATAAAGTTGACGAATTTGGAGGAACGGCTCCGCCGTCCAGTTCGCGAGTTCCCAACACCGCGCCAATAGTGAACGCCCTCGCCTACGCGCTCATCGCCGCAGCCGCGAATGTCCTCGGTGCCGCAGCCGTCACCTCACGGCGCGCGTGGAGTACGCGCACGCTTGAGTTGCTCATCGCCCTCGCAGCGGGCGTCATGCTCAGTGTCGCGCTCGCGGATCTCATTCCGGCTGCAATCATTCGCGATTCAACGAGCGGCGCGCTGTTCGTGCTCGCCGGGTTTCTCCTCGTGCATCTCACGCAGCACGCCCTCGTAGGACACTTCCATTTCGGCGAAGAAACGCACGCCGTTTCAAAACGCGTGAGCGGCTCGGCACTCGCCGGTCTCCTGCTGCACACCTTCGGCGACGGCGTCGCCATCGCCAGCGGATTCCTCGTCAGCCCGCAGCTCGGCATCCTCGTGTTCGGCGCGATCGCGTTGCACAAGCTGCCCGAAGGACTCGCCATCTCTTCCCTCGTGATCGCGAGTGGGGGCTCGAGACGAGCCGCGCTCGGCGCGGCCGCCCTCCTCGGTGTCGCCACGATCGCGGGCGTGCTGCTCACGAACACGGTCGGCCCGCTCGCGCACTACGGCCTCGCGCTCTCCGGCGGCGTCACGCTCTATGTGGGCGCGGCGAATCTCATTCCGGAGTTTCAGGGAAAAGCAGGATGGTCGCACAACGTCGTCTTTTTTGGCGGCGTCGCCGCATACTTCCTCGCGCGCTCGGTGATCGCATGACGGAGCTCGAAGAGTTCTTTGAGAGCACCTCGGACATCATCTACACCACTGACGCCGAGGGACGTCTGCTGTACACGAATCGCGCATGGCGCGAGGCGCTCGGATACACGAAAGAAGAAGCGAAATCGATGTGGCTCTCGCAGGTGATTCATCCCCATCACCTCGAACGGACAATCGCGCTCTTCAAGCGCATTTTGGGGGGCGAAGAGCTCAACAATATCGACGTCGACTGCATCACCAAAGACGGCCGTACGATTTCCGTGATGGGCAGTTCGCACCGCCGCATGAAGGACGGCGTGCCGGTCGGAACCCGCTCCATCTCCGCCGATGTCACCGCGCGGCGCGCGGAGGAACGCCGCGCCGCGGAATCGGCGGCGCTCGTGCAGGCGGTGCTCAACAGTACGAGCTATCTGATCATGGCCGTCGATACCAACGGCCTGATCACCGGGCTCAATCCCGCAACCGCCACGGCGCTCGGTTGCACGGAGCAGGAGGCAGTCGGGCGCAAACGGATCGAAGCGCTTTTTGACGATCGCACGTTCGAGGAGATCATTGGACCGGCGCAGGCCACCGGCCGCGATGACCGCGAGTGGATGCTGCGTCGTCACGATGGCTCAACCTTTCCGGCGTTCGTTTCAGTATCCGTTCTCAAGAACCCCGAGAGTGAGCGCACTGGCTACGCCGTGGTGTCATCCGATATCACCGAGCGAAAGCAAGCCGAGCGCGCTCTCCTGCGCGCCACACTCGAAGCGGAGCAGGCGAGCCGCGCGAAAGGCGAGTTCCTCGCCAACATGAGCCACGAAATCCGCACGCCGATGAACGCGGTGATCGGGCTGACTGGCCTGCTGCTCGACACGTCGCTCAACGACGAGCAGCTCGAATTCGTCGAGACCATCCGCGCCAGTGGCGACGCCCTGCTCGCGATCATCAACGACATTCTCGATTTCTCGAAGATCGAATCGGGGAATCTCGTGCTCGAAGCCGAGTCGTTCGACGTGCGCGACTGTGTCGAGTCTGCGCTCGATCTCGTCGCGGGTAAGGCGGCGGAGAAGAACGTGAACCTCGCGTACCTCGTGGAAGATGCAGTGCCGCAGACGCTCGTGGGAGATGTCACGCGTGTGCGACAGGTGCTGGTGAATTTTCTCTCGAATGCGGTCAAGTTCACTGAAAAAGGCGATGTGTACGTGCACGTGATGTCGCGCCCGCTGCCTGAGGGGAGAACTGAAGTCGCGGTGGCGGTGCGCGACACCGGCATCGGAATTCCATCTGATAAAATCGACCGGCTCTTTCGCTCGTTCAGCCAGGTAGACGCGTCCACTACCAGACACTTCGGCGGCACCGGCCTTGGCCTCGCCATCAGCAAGCGCTTGGTCGAGCTGATGGGTGGCGGGGTGAGCGTCACCAGCACGCCGGGCGAAGGTTCGACATTCCGCTTCACGATCAACGTCGCGGCAGGCGAGGTCACGCGGCGCACGTTCCTCGGCGGCGTCACCCCGGAGCTGAGCAATCGCCGCGTGCTACTTGTGGACGACAACGCTACCAACCGACGCATTTTCGAGCAGCATTTGCGCGGATGGGGGCTGCACGTGGTTGTGGCTGCGTCCGCCGAAGAAGCGCTCACGATGATCGGAACGGAAGCGACATTCGATTGTGCTGTCCTCGATATGCAGATGCCGGGCATGGACGGCGAAGAACTCGCAGCCGCATGGCGCGCGCAAGCAGGGGCAAGCACTCCGCCGCTGATCCTCGCCACGTCGATGGGGCGCCGCGGCACGGGCGGCGAGAAACAATTCGTGGCGGTGCTCTCGAAACCGGTGAAGCCGTCGCTGCTCTACGACACACTGCTCGCGACTTTCACCGGCGCCGCCCAGCGCCGCCCGCGCTCGGTGTCGCGCACGATCGACGGCGGCACCGCAGCGCGTCAGCCGCTGCGCATCCTGCTCGTCGAAGACAATCCGGTCAACCAGATGGTCGCCACACGCATGTGCGAAAAACTGGGCTATCGGATCGACGTAGTGGGGAACGGACTCGAAGCGATTGCTGCCGTGAATCAGATTCCGTACGACACGCTGCTCATGGACGTCCACATGCCCGAGATGGACGGACTGGAGGCAACAAAGCGTATCCGCGGGTTCGTCGCGTCCGAGCGCAGGCCGTGGATCATCGCGATGACCGCGAGCGCGATGGAATCGGATCGGCAGGCGTGCCTCGCCGCCGGAATGGATGACTACACGCCAAAGCCCGTGACGATGGAATCACTCGAGTCTGCGCTGACGCGCGCCTGGAAGTCCAAGGGAACTGATGGTTCGCCAAAAGAAAGCTGACCTGATCCCGTCAATTTTTCAGGATGTATCCGGCCGAGCCCCGCTCGCCGCCCGCGTGCGCCCGCGCTCGCTGGACGAGGTTGCAGGCCAGCGCCACCTGCTCGATCGCGGCCGCGCGCTGCGCGAGTCGATCGAGAGCGGCGACACGGGCTCGATTCTGTTCTGGGGCCCGCCCGGAACCGGAAAGACCACGCTCGCCCGGCTCATTGCCCGCTACGCGAAAGGCGAGTTCGTCCAGTTCTCCGCCGTGACCGATGGCATCCCGCGGATTCGCGAGATCGTCGCGGACGCTGAGCGCAGGCTCGTGAGCGGTGTGCGCACCGTGCTGTTCATCGATGAGATCCACAGGTTCAATCGCGGCCAGCAAGATGCGCTGCTGCCGCACGTCGAGGCCGGCACGGTCACGCTGATCGGCGCGACCACGGAGAATCCAAGCTTCGAATTGAACGGAGCGCTCCTCTCGCGGCTCCGCGTGTATGTGCTCGAACCGCTGACGCCCGCTGATATCAAATCAGTGATCGAGCGAGCATTGGCCGACAAAGATCACGGCCTCGGCGATGCATCACTCGCGATTGACGACGCGGCGATGGAGATCCTCACCGTGGAGAGCGACGGCGATGCGCGGCGCGCGCTGACGATTCTTGAGGCGGCGGTTGCACTGGGGAAGGCGACCGAAGACCGAAGCCCGAAGCCCGAAACTGCCGGAGTTGTTTCGGGCTTCGGTCTTCGGGCTTCGGTCCTGCGCCTCAGCGCAGTGACAGTTCGCGAAGCCCTCCAATGGCGGAGCGCCCACTACGACAAAAAAGGCGAAGAGCACTACAACCTGATCAGCGCGTACCACAAAGCGCTGCGCGGCAGCGATCCACAGGGTGCGCTGTACTGGCTCGCGCGCATGATCGATGGCGGCGAAGATCCCATGTACATCGCGCGCCGCACGGTGCGGTTCGCGAGTGAAGATGTCGGCCTCGCCGATCCGCGCGCACTGGAAATCGCGATCGCCGCCCGCGACGCCTATCATTTTCTCGGCTCACCAGAGGGCGAGCTCGCGATCGCCGAGGCCGCCGTTTATCTCGCGACCGCGCCGAAATCAAATCGCGTGTACGCCGCGTGGGGCGCGGCGCTCGCCGCCGCGCGGGACACACCCGCGGCCCAGGTTCCCAAGCACATCCGCAACGCGCCCACTAAGCTCATGAAGGAACTGGGTTACGGGGCGGGGTACCAGTACGCTCACAGCGTGCCGGAGGGATATCTGCCGCAGGATTATCTTCCGGACGAAATCGCCGACGCAAAATTCTACGATCCCACCGCGTTTGGATTCGAGAAGGAAATCGCGAAGCGGATCGAGTGGTGGCAAAATCTCAAAGAGAAAGCGGGAGAAGCTTCAAATGAGAAGTAGAGCATTATTGCTGGTTTTCGCATTGACGGGCTGCGCCTCGCTCGGCCGCTCAGTGTTCGCCACGCCTATCGTCGAGCTCAAAGATGTCAGACTGAAAGGCATCGGCTTCCAGGGCGGCTCGATGGACATCATCCTCGAGGTCATGAACCCGAACGACTATCGCCTCGACGCCACCAAGCTCACGTACAATCTCTTTGTCGATACAAACCGCGTCGCGTTCGGCGAGATCAAGCAGACGGCCACGCTCGAGGCGCACAAGAAAACGCAGGTCGTTGTGCCGGTTTCGTTCAGCATCAACGAGCTGATTCGGGCGACGCAGCTAATGTCGAAGACGGGCGGGGTAGACTACCACGTTGTTGGCGAGGTTACTGCTGCCACGCCGGGCGGATCGTTCACGCGGCCGTACAAGGGCGACGGGCACTTCGACAACATTGCCTCGCTGAAGCCGCGCTGACCGCAGCTCGCATCACGGCTGTTCGATCAAGATCCGTTCAGAGACGTGATGCGTCCCCGGATATCCCCTCACCGTCAACCGTCTCCGTTGCGGTGCATCCGATAAGGTATCGAGCCGAAACGCCCGGCAAGTCGCGCCATCGCGAGGTCTTCGCTGAAAGCAAAGCGCTCGTCCCGTCGTATCGCCGAGCGATCCAGCGAGATACCACGATCCATACCGCTTCTCGCTCCGCTTTCCAGCGCGGAAATGCGCGGACAGATCACTCCCATCTGCGCTGAGCACCCATGCTGATGTATCCGCCGCAGTCGTCTTCTCGACATCGATCCAGACCCCAGTGAGCTCCGGTGGCCGGGGCCCCGCGTGGAATAGCAGCGAGTTCGCCGCGCACGCCGTCGCAGTCAGCAGTAGGCCCACGAGCAACAACCTCCGCAGATCGACCATCATCGTGCAATCTCCTCGCGCGGCACTTCGTGGAACATCAGATAGAGAATCGGCAGCAACAGCAGCGTCAGAATCGTCGACGTCGCGAGCCCGCCAACGATCACCGTCGCAAATGGCCTGGTAGTCTCCGCGCCAATCCCATGCGAGAGTGCAGCAGGCAGCAATCCGAGCGCAGCCATCAACGCGATCATCAACACCGGGCGCAGGCGGTGCAGGGTGCCCCGCTTCACCGCTTCCATCAGCGGCAGTCCTTCTTCGCGCAGCCGGTTGAATTCCGTCACGAGAATCACGCCGTTCTGCACGGAGATGCCGAACAGCGCAATGAATCCAACCGCCGCCGACACGCTGAGGTTGATGTCGCGAAGCCAGAGCGCCGCGACGCCGCCGATCAGCGCGAACGGAAGGTTCGCCAGGATCAGCGCGGCGTACTTCACTGACTGAAACGCGCTAAACAGCAGGACGAAGATCAGTACGATGCTGGCCGGTACGATGATCGCCAGCCGGGCCGTGGCTCGTCGCTGGTTCTCGAACTGCCCGCCCCACACCGCGCGATATCCAGGCGGCAGGGTCACGTTCTTCGCCACGAGCCGCTGCGCCTCCGCGACGAAACCGCCCTCATCGCGCCCGCGCACCGAGCACTTCACCGCGATGCGCCGCTCGTTGGCCTCTCGCGAAATCCGCGA
>JANYIJ010000004.1 GCA_025362095.1 Gemmatimonadota bacterium
CACACCGAATTCCGCGCAATCATTCAAGGTCGCGCTGTTGACCCCAGGGCCGATCTCCGATCAGTCTTGGAATGGAAGCGCATACGCGGGCCTCATGCGTATCAAAGACAGCATCGCCGGTGCTCGGGTCAGTCACATCCAGACAAAAACCCCTGCGGAGTTCGAAGAAAACTTTCGGCAGTACGGCGCGTCGGGCTACTCGCTGGTGATCGGACACGGATTTGAATTCCAAGACGCTGCAGCGCGCGTCGGTCCGGAGTTCCCGAAAACGATTTACATCACGACCGGTGGAAACACCGTTGGCGCTAACGTCGCGGCGATGAGTTTTTCCTTCGACGAGCCCTCGTATCTCGCGGGAATCGTCGCGGGCGCAATGACGAGGTCCGGCACCATCGGCTGCATCGGCGGCACAGAGCTCCCGCCGGTGAAAACTGCGTTCGATGCGTTCACCGCAGGCGCCAAGAGTGTGAATCCAAGAGTGAAAGTTCTCGTCTCATACGTCGGGAACTGGGAGGACGCGAGCACGGGTAAGGAACAGGCGCTCGCACAACTCGGACGCGGAGCCGACGTGATCTTTCAGGATGCAGACGCGGCAGGGCTCGGCGCATTTCAGGCCGTGCGCGAGGCGAAGCGCGCGTTCATCATTGGTTCGAACGCGGACCAGAACGCGGTCGCGCCAGAAGTTACGCTCGGCAGCGTCGTCATCGATCTGCCGCACGCATTCATGGTTGTCGCGCGTGAAGTGAAAGGCGGACAATTCAAGCCGCGGGTCGTGAAGCTCGACATGAAGCTCGATGTTGTGCGCTGGACTGTGAACCCAGCGCTCGCCGCGCAGATTCCCGCTGCTGCTGTGCACGCTGTGGATTCCGTGCGCACGCAAATGCTGGCCGGAAAATTCACGGTGCCCGCATCCACGCCACCGAAATGAACGGCGTGCCGCTCGCGACAATTGCGGAGTATCTCGATGCGTTGCTTCGCGTGCGCGAGACGCCCGACTATCCGCCTGCGCTGAACGGCGTTCAGGTCGAGCATTCGGGGCCGGTCACCAAGATCGCCGCGGCGGTTGATACGTCGGCGCGAACGATAAGAAGCGCGGTGGCTGCCGGTGCGAATTTCCTGCTCGTACACCACGGGCTGTTCTGGGGCGGCTTGCAACCGCTGACCGGGCCGCTCTACTCACGCGTTCGGCTCCTTCTCGATCACGATGTGGCGCTGTATTCCGCGCACCTGCCTCTCGATGCGCACGAGACTTTTGGAAATTCGTTTCTGCTGTCGCGCGAACTTGGACTCGAATCACGCGGCGGTTTTGCGCGGCACGAAACCATCGACTGCGGCGTGCGCGGCGCAAGCGATATTGCGACCGCTGATCTCGTGTCGCGTCTCGACGCATTCGCGAAGGCGAATGGCGGCTCCGCGATCGCCAGCGCAATCTCGCCGGCGCGCCGGACGCACCACTGGGCGATCTGCTCCGGAGCAGGCGTCAATGCCGACACCATTCGCGAAGCGGTCGCGCTTGGCGTCGACACTTTGATCTCCGGTGAAGGTCCACACTGGAGCGCTGTGGACGCCGAAGAAAGGGGGCTCGTGATCGTGTACGCCGGTCACTACGCCACGGAAACTCTCGGCGTGCGCGCGCTCGCGGAACATTTGTCCGCCAAGTTCAGCGTGCCGTGGACGTTCGTCGCCGCGCCCACCGGGCTGTGACCGGCGCAGCGCTCGCGCTTTCAGTTCGCGGCTTAACGAAGCGGTTCGGAACCACCGTCGCGCTCGACAACGCGAACTTCGATCTTCGCGCGGGCACCGTTCATGCGCTCCTCGGCGAGAATGGCGCCGGAAAGACGACGATGATGCGCGTCGCATTCGGAATGCTGCGACCGGACGCCGGATCGCTCGAGGTGAATGGCACGGTCCGTCGCTGGCGCTCAAGCGCTGACGCGATCGCAGCTGGCATTGGAATGGTGCATCAGCACTTCCTGCTCGTCCCCGCCATGACGGTCGCCGAGAATGTCTCGCTGGGTGATCGCGGATTCTTCAGGGGCTTCGATCCGCGCGCCGCCGCTGATCGCGTTCGCCGTATCGGCGCGGCGACGGGTCTCGTGCTCGATCCCGCTGCGCGCGCGGCAGATCTCCCTGTTGGAGCGCAGCAACGATTGGAGATCGTCAAAGCTCTCGCCCGCGACGCCAAGATTCTGATTCTCGATGAGCCAACCGCAGTTCTCTCGCCCTCCGAGTCGGGCGAGTTATACGCGTGGCTTCGGTCGTTTGCGGCGAGGGAAGGCGCGGTCGTGCTGATCACGCACAAGGTTCGCGAGGCGCTCGCCGTTGCCGATGAAGTAACGGTTCTTCGGCGCGGCCGTGCTGTATTGTCGGGATCGTCGAAAACACTCGACGAAGCAGCAATCATTGCGGCAATGCTCGGCGGTGCGATATCAACTGACAAACAAGACTCGACCGCGAAGAAAGTTCCGGGCGCACCGCTGATCTCTCTCCAACACGTCTCGGTGACCGACGAGCGCGGCGTTCGGCTCCTCCGCGATGTGTCGATGGAAGTGCGCGCTGGCGAGATCGTGGGAATTGCCGGCGTCGAGGGTTCCGGACAGCGCGAGTTGCTTCGCGTGCTCGCTGGCCGGCTTGCGCCGGACGCTGGTGAGGCGCGGATTCCTGCGCGCGTCGGATTTGTGCCGGAGGACCGGCTTAGAGATGCGCTCATTCCTACGATGTCGCTCGTCGAGAATCTCGCCTTGAAGGAAGCGGGGAGTCAGCACGGCACGATGCGGTGGGAGGACTATTCCACGCGCGCGGAAACGGCGGTCCGCGAACACGATGTGCGGACGTCAGGCGTGGAGTCGCCAGCGAGAGCCCTGTCTGGAGGAAACCAGCAGAAGTTCGTGCTCGGCAGGGAGCTCGAAGGATCTCCCGCTGCGCTGATCGCGGAAAATCCCACGCGCGGACTCGACATTCGCGCGGCCGTGCACATTCTCGACGAGCTTCGCTCGGCGCGCGCATCCGGGGTGGCCGTGGTGGTCTACTCGAGCGACCTGGACGAAGTGCTCACGCTCGCCGATCGCATGATCGTCTGCTTTGACGGGCGGGCGAGTGCCACGCCTGTCGACGCAGCCGCTGTGGCTCGCGCGATGTTGGGACTGGCATCGTGACGTTCTTTACGCGCGCGGTGCGCTCGCAGGCCGGTGCGAGCGCAGCGGCTGCGCTGCTGGCGATCGTCGCGGTGACGTTCGTCGTGATGGCGGCGGGATACGACGTATCGCGCGCAGCGGCTGCGCTCTGGGACGGGTCATTCGGCAGCGCGTACTCCTTTTTTTCCGGAACGCTTCAGCGGGCGACGCCGCTCATCATCGTCGGTCTGGCGGTGGCGGTGGCGTTCAAGGCTGGTGTGCTGAATATCGGCGCCGAGGGACAGTTGTTGTCTGGCGCGGCCGCGACAATCACGGCGGGGCTCGCGATGTCAGGATGGCCGGCGTGGCTTTCGATTCCGCTCGAGCTGTTAGCCGGAATGGTGGCGGGAGCGGTCTGGGCCGGAATCGCGGCAGTGCTCAAGCGGCGCTTTGGCGTGCTTGAAGTGATCAGCACGCTGATGCTCAATTTTGTCGCGCTGTTCGGCGTGAGTTATCTCGTGCACGGCCCGCTTCAAGAACCGACGCACACGTATCCGGAAACCTTGCGCCTCGCCGCGTCAGCGCGATTGCCGCTCGTGGTTCCCGGACAACAACTGCACCTCGGATTCGTTTTGGCGATCGCGCTGGGGGTCGCAGCGCACTGGTACATTCGCTCGACGGCCGGCGGCTTCCGGCTCCGAGTGGCTGGCGAAGGGCCGCTCGCCGCGGCGAGCGCCGGGCGCGTGAAGGTCGATCAAGTGCTGTTCGGTGCATTTCTCGCGAGCGGGGCGATCGCCGGTCTGGGAGGTGCAGTGCAGGTGACGGGCGTGACGTACAAACTGTACGAGCTCATCTCACCCGGATACGGCTACACCGCGATCGCCGTGGCGTTGCTGGCGCGACTCAGCCCGTTCGGCGTGATCATCGCCGGCGTGTTTTTTGGCGGGCTCGAAGCCGGCGGCGCGGGTATGCAGCGTGACGCCGGTGTGCCTGCGGGTTTCGTCTACGTGATCGAGGCCCTCGTGATCCTCGGTGTTTTGGCCGTTGATCGCGCCCGAACTCTGGCTGCCGAGCGCGCGCCGCGCGTGATGGGAGAGACCGAAGTATGAGTGGTGGCGCGACAGCGGCCTTTCTCGAGTCCGGCATGCGCTTCGCGACGCCGCTCGCGTACGCCGCGCTCGGTGAGCTCGTCGTCGAACGCGCTGGAGTCATCAACATCGGACTCGAGGGTGCGATCATCGGCGGCGCGTTTGGCGCGCTCGTATTCGCCGGCGCGGGAAGCGTGGCCCTCGGTTTCGTTGGGGCTGCGGCGGCCGGCACACTCGTGGCCACGCTGTTCGCATTCTTCGTCGTGACGCTGCGCACAGACCAGATCATCACCGGAACCGCGCTGAGCATGCTGGGGCTCGGGCTCACCGGCACGCTGTATCGCACGATTTACGGCAGCTCGGGGGCGTCGCTCCACACGCCGACTATTTCTCCCGTCGCGGTGCCGGTGCTGAGCGCGATTCCGATCGTTGGCCCAGCGCTATTCGATCAGCCGGTCGTGACGTACGCGCTGTATGCAATCGTGCCACTGCTCGCGTGCTGGTTCTATCGATCGTCAGCGGGACTCGCGCTCCGCGCGGTTGGAGAACATCCGGAAGCGGCGCTGGGTGCGGGCATCTCGCCGGCGCGCGTGCAGTGGGCGGCGATTCTTTTCGGCGGAGCGATGGGCGGCATTGCGGGTGGAACGCTGGTGCTCGCGCAGGTCGGAACGTTCGCCGAAGGAATGTCCGCCGGTCGCGGCTTCATCGCGATCGCGATCGTCGTGCTGGGACGCTGGTCGCCGCTGGGAGTTGCCGTGGCAGCCGTAGTGTTCGGCGCCGCGAGCGCACTGCAAACGCTTGCGCAGGCGACTGGGTGGTCGATGCCGTATCAGCTGCCGCTCGCGTTTCCCTATTTGCTCACGCTGGTTCTCCTCGCGACAGCGCGCGCGCGAACGGCGGCGCCGTCCGCGCTTGGCAAGCGTCTGCCCTAAGGGTTCGCGCAGGGAAGCGACGCGCTCGACCAGTGCACGCTCCAAATTCCCGGTGCCGTGCGCTCGACGATCTCCACCTGCAATCCCGCGTCGCCCTCGCGCACGATCGCAACCGCGGGCTTCGATCCATGCAGCTGCAGCGCCGCGAGCAGGTCCATTCCCTCCACCCGATCTTCCGGTCCGGCGACCGTTTCCCAGAACGCCGTGCGCCACTGCACCGGATTTGAGGCGGGCTCGGGTTCTGCAATCAGAATGCTCGCCTGCGCGCGCGGGTTGGATTCGACGTTCAGCGAACGCATCGCGATCGCGACGAGAATCGTCGTGCTATCGGCGAGCTGAAACCGCCACGCGTCACGCACTACAATCGGCAATCCTCGAAATGGTGCGGATGAGGAATCTTCCGGAATCGCGCTCACCAGGCGGCTGACGCGGGCAACGGTGGCCGCCGAATCGCGCGGCAGCAGTTCGCCCACGCCGTCGATTCCTATTGGCGTCGCGATTCCCGGCGCGAGAGCAAGCGACCAGCCGCCTGGCACCGAACGCCCGTCGGCAGCGACGATCGACGCGTTGCGTCGCCACGCACACGATCGCATGACGGTGCCTGGGCGCAGGGTGGCCTCAGTCGTGTGGTCATCGTGGTTGAACAGTTCGATCACCCGCTCGGCCGTCGCCGACGTGTCGCGCACGAACAGCACGGGCGTGCCACCGTCAAGCGAAGGCGTCGCGAGCAGCGCACCGAGCTCGTCGTCCCACGGCTTCGCCGCGGCGATCGCAGCGTGACTCGTTGCTAGCGACGTGGACGCGATCGACGACCGCGCGTGTCCTTCTGTCACGGACGTCTTCGCGCGCTCACATGCCGCGGCAAAAAATGCGCAACTGAGAAGCAGCGCGCGGTGATTCATGCGAGCGGCGGCAGCCACGGGCCTACAAGATCCCAGTGCCAGGCGTCACGACGAACGCGATCGCGCGGATCGCGCAGCGGCTTGTACTGAAGGCGGTCGGGGTTGAGGCCAACCGCGCGCCCGTAGGCGACGAGCAACTCGCGGTTGCTCGAAACGAGATGCGCCATGCGCCGACCCATCCAGAGGTGACGGTGCAGCCAGAGTCCGCCGGACATCGCGTGCGTCATTCCCTCGCGGCGGTTCTTGAACTCACGCCACCGAACCGACAACGACGCGAGAACTACTGACAGCCGATGAGACCTTCGACCGTCGCGGGCGCCTGCATGAGCACGTTGCCAACATAGATAGCGCACGTGAGCGGGAACGACTGCGGATGCGTGGCGGTCGCGGACCAGCCGGATGCGGTGGCGTTGGTGATGCTCAACACGACGCCCGGTGAGGTCTGAAGGACGAGCGACCCGATCACGGAGGTGTACGAGTCGTTGTCGAAGAGATACGCCTCTTCGGCCGACGCAAGGTTGCGCAGGTCTGACTTGATCGCGGTGACCATGGCCTTACCCTTGGTATTCGAGAACTTCGGAATCGCGATCATCGCCAAAACGCCGATGATCACGACAACGATAAGAAGCTCGATGAGGGTGAAGCCTGCGCGTTTGACTGCCATGTCCCGTCTCGGTACTCCCTAGTCGCTCTGTGTCGGTTGGACCCACATGAAGAAGTCTGTACCCCGTCGTCTGGTCCGGCAACTGTGCCTATTCACTGGCAATCACTGGGCCGCGCTATTTACGATTCTGTAACTCCTGTTAAGGCAATGGGTTGCATTGATGATTGCCTGGATTCGCGTGTTAGTCTGGTGTTCTTTTCGCTATGAATCTGGCAGTCTGCAATTGGTCAAAACGCATACTATAGCTTCGTTTCGAGCCAGTTTACCCCCGTGCCGACATCCACCACCAAGGGCACATCGAGCCTAACCGCGGTGGTCATTTCGTGCACAACGAGCTCTTGAAGATCGGGCAGTTCGTCTGATGTTGTTTCAAAGACGAGCTCGTCGTGAACCTGCAACAGCATGCGGCTGTCCATTTTCTTCGCTATTAGCGCATCGTGAATTTTGATCATGGCGACCTTGATCAGGTCGGCTGCGGAGCCTTGAAGCGGTGAGTTCTGGGCGATTCGTTCGCCGAACGCGCGGATGTTGAAGTTCCTGTCCTTGAGTTCTGGGATATAGCGCCGGCGTTTGAAAATCGTTTCGACGTATCCCACTTCTCTCGCGTGCTCGACGCTCGAGTCGAGGAACTTTCGGACCCCGGCGAAGCGTTCGAAGTAGGTATCGATGAACGCCTTCGCCTCGGCGTGTTCGACTTTTATCTGGCGCGAGAGCGAGTGCGCACCCTGTCCGTAGATCGTCGCGAAATTGATCGTCTTTGCGCGACTGCGCATTTCCGACGTGACGTCGCCGATTTCCACGCCGAAGATGATCGACGCCGTCTGCCGGTGAATGTCTCCTCCAGCCCGAAATGCTTCGACGAACGCAGGGTCGTGAGACAGGTGCGCGAGAAGACGCAGCTCGATCTGCGAGTAGTCGGCCGCGAGCATCGTCCATCCGGCCTGCGGAATGAAACCGCGGCGAATGTCTTTTCCGAGCTGCCTGCGAATCGGAATATTCTGAAGATTCGGATCGCTCGACGACAACCGGCCGGTGCTTGCCACCGTTTGGCTGTACGACGTGTGCAGGCGACCGTCGGCGGGATTCACCAGTCCCGGCAGAATGTCGAGATAGGTGTTTTCGAGCTTCGAGAGTTCGCGGTATTCCATCAAGAGCGTCGGAAGCACGTGCCCCTCGTCGGCCAGTTCCTGCAGCACCGACACATCGGTGCTCGGCCCGGTGGACGTTTTCTTTTTGACCGGCATGCCGAGCTTTCCGAACATGATCGCAGCCAGCTGTTTGTTGGACGCGATATTGAATTCTTCGCCTGCGGTTTCGTAGATCTGCTTCTCGACCTGTTCGCGCTCCCTCATGAAGCGCGACTTGAGCGAATGAAACCACGGAATGTCGATCGTGATACCGTGCCACTCCATCTCTGAGAGCACCGTGATGAGCGGAAGCTCGAGGTCGTGCAGGAGTTTTATGGTCGCTTCGACTTCGGCAAGTTTCGGCTCGAGCAGTTGCCGCAGACGGAACGTCAGATCCGCGCCCGCGCCTGAATAGTCGCGCGCGGCGACGATCGGCACTTCGTCGAACGGAATTTGATTCTTGCCCTTGCCCGTGAGTTCGTCGAAGCCGGTCATCGGCAATTGCAGGAACTCGAGCGCAAGCGCATCGAGCGCGTGCGACCTGCGCCCCGGGTCGAGCAGAAAACTGGCGAGCATTGAATCGAAGTCGAGCCCCGCCAGTTCCACGCGCGCGCGGCGCAGCACGAGCAGATCGTTTTTCGCGTTGTGTCCGGTCTTCTTGACCTTCGGGTCCGCGAGAAGGGCGCGGAGTGGTTCCATTTCCGGCGACAGAATCGGGGGAAGATTCTTCACCGGGAGCGGCCCTTCGGCGAGCATTCGCGCGGCGATGCTCGACGTCGCCGCCCTTTCGCTCGTCTTCAGCGATGCTCCGAGCGCGAGGTCACCCTGCGCTGATTCGCGCTGGCGATGCGCGAACGGCAGATAAAACGATTCGCCCGGCGCGGTCGCGATTGAAATGCTCACGAGATTCGCGCGCAGTGGAGTGATGATCGGCGGCGCTCCGGCCTCCAGAACCGTTTCCGTGTTCACCGCGATGAACGGCGCGCTGCGGGCGCGGACGACGAGCGCATTCACTTCTTCAACGGTGTCGACCACCACGTAGTTCCTCGCCACCTGCGGCACCTGCGGCGCAGCCGAAGAACTCTCCTCGCCGGCCGACGGAGCCGGTGCCGCCGGTGGATCTCCCGCGAGCGCAGCCGCTTCCTGCGCGTTCCCTCGAAACTCGAGTTCGACGAACAGGTCGCGGAGCCGGTTCCAATCCGGCGTCTCGATCGCGAGGGTTTTCAGGTCAAGCGTCATGGCGAGATCTTCTTTGATCGTCACGAGCTCTTTCGACAGCACTCCGTTCGCCCCGAATTCGATGAGCGCGTTTCGCGCGCGCGTGGGCTCGACCTCTGCGACGTGCGCGAGAATCGACTCGAGCGGCCCCCATTTCTCGATCAGCGCGTGCGCGGTTTTCTCACCGATGCCCTTCACGCCCGGAATGTTGTCGGAGGTGTCGCCGAGTAGCGCGAGGTAATCGATTACCCGCTCCGGCTGCACACCAAGGCGCTCGCGTGCGTTGTCGAGGTCGTACCATTTTTCCGTAGTGAAGCCCGGACGGCCGTGCCACGGATTGAGGATCCAGATTCCTTTGTCGATGAGCTGCACGAAGTCTTTGTCGCCGGAAACGATCACGGCGTTCACGCCTTTCGCCGCAGCCTGCTTTGCGAGCGTGCCGATGACGTCATCCGCTTCGTAGCCCTCGAGAGAGAGCACGGGAATCTTGAACGCCTCGAGTATTTGCGTGATCCGCTCAACGCCGGTGTCGAAATCCGCCTGCATCTCGGGCTCGAGCCGCTCACGCGTCGCTTTGTATTCCGGATAGCGTTCGTGCCGGAATGAGAGGCCGGCGTCGTGCACCCAGCCGAGGTACTCCGGCTTGTGCTTCTCGATGAGACGTTTGAGGAAATCGTGCGCGCCGCGCGCTATCGACGTGTTCTCCCCTTTGCTGTTGACGAGCGGCTGGGCGCCGTAAGCGAAGAAGGCGCGATAAATCAGCGCGTAGCCATCAACCAAAAAGAGTCGCGGACCCGGGGCGGGGAGCATGGCTGGAACTTAATGCGCCGCGGGCCCGGCCATCTGTGTCGGCTGGGCCCGCAACGATCGGCTCTCGAGTGGAGTGTGTTGGAGCGTCAGGCCTTCATGACTGTGTTGGCAGCAAGCCCCTTCTCTCCCGTCTTGAGCTCGAACTCCACCTGTTGACCTTCTGCGAGAGTTTTGAATCCGTCCATCTGAATCGCTGAAAAGTGGACGAACACATCCTCGCCCTGCTCTTGCTCAATGAATCCGTATCCTTTGGTGTCATTGAACCACTTCACCTTTCCCTTCGCCATCGTTCGACTCCCGCGGTACTCCTTCGGTGCAACTGTCCCTCGCGTCGACTCGGCGACCAGCGTCTCGTCCGCACCTATTTCTTACGCTTTTCCGGCCCCGGTTGTCAAGCGAGAAGCTGCGCGATGGCTCCGGTAGCGGCCGCAATTCGAAGGTTGTCGTCGATTCTGACCGGCCACGCTTCGGCAACAGCGGCCATCGCAGCGATCGCGAGTGCGATTGGCGGCGGGTAGCCGGCGAGGATCCACACGCCGGCGAAGGACGCCGCGAAACATCCGATCGAGCCGGCGACGGTCTTGTCGCCTCTCTCCTGGCCCGCGCTCGATGGTCTGTCGGTCCATCTGCCGACGATGGTGGCCGCGGGATCGCCGACGGTCGCACACCACATAGCGGCGATCGCGGGGCTCCGTGAAAACACGACCACTGCAGCGAGGCATGAAAGCGCCAGCCATGTGGCGCCGGTAATGCCGGTTTTTTCGCGGGGTCGCAAGAGCGGTCCGAAAATGCGGTCGAACGCGGCACGAACGGACGTGTTCGACCTGCGCAGCAGCTCGATCAAAAGCGCGAGAGCGCTCGCCCCGGCGAGCGCGGCTATGATCATCGCACGCGATGCTCCGAGCATGTAAGCGGCCGGAAATGCGGCCGCCGAAAGGTGCAGCGCTTTTCGAACAGCTTCGTGCCGCGAGAGCGGCGTTGAGCTCAGCGCGTGACCCGGCGACGCCACGCGTTCTCGAACGCGACTGCGCTGCTGTTCGTCATCCGCCAGTGGCCGAACTCCTGCTGTTCGGTGAACACCAGCTGGATCTGAAGGTTGCGATACTCCCAGATCTGCGAGCGAAGTCGCTGCGACGGGTCCGCAGGAGCGCCTTGCTCGTATCGCTGGTCCGGCTCTCCGAGTCCGAGCAACACTTTCCCGCGATCCGTCAGCCAGCCCGGAACGCCCTCCTCGCGGAATTCAACATTCGCCCTGTTCAGCCGCAGGAAATAATCGCGCAGTGCCTCGGCGCCACCGGTGAGCGTTGCGTTGTCTTTCACGAAGCTAGACCACGCCGATGGCCTGAACTCCGGGGCCGTATCGCGCAGCGACTTGATCCTCGACGGCAGCGCGAACCACTTCAAGTAGTTGAGCATCTCGTCGTACGTCGCGACGGGCAGCTCATCGCCGAATCCAACGAACACTGCGGCGCGCGTTGTGTCGCGCATGCCGGTCTGCCACACTGAGACGACCGCGGGGCCGATGCCCGTGCGGGCGATGGGCACGTAGAGGACGCCGCTGTAGAGGGTTTGGCGACGCACAAGCGAAACCGTATCACTGAACAGCATGCGGCCGGTTTCGGTACGCACGGCGATGTTGAGCGGGAGGCGAGCGCCGGCGGCAGTGCCGTAGCCCTCGAGATACAGGCCCACGAGGCTGTCGCGACCGAACGTCGCAGTCGCTGCTGGGTTCGTCACGACACGCGGCAGCGAGTCGAGTGCGGTCCGCTGATAAACTCGCGCAAATGCGACGGGAGTGCTCAGTGAGCCGGCGCTGAGCGTCGGCACAACGAGCGTGACTTCGTCGGAGCCGTTCTTCGAGCTCCCGTCGTCGCGCACGTTCACCGAAAGGCTGTAGCGACCAGGCTTGAGCGTGAGCAGTTCTTGATAGATCACACTTTCGTCGAGACGCGACGTTTCCTTGTAGCTCGCGACGAGCACGCTTTCGTGCGCTTCGATCTGCTTCACCGTCTCGGAGCCGTTTCGCAGCGTGAGCGAAACCGTGTAGCCCGCGCGGAAGCGATCGGTCTCACGGCCGAACGTGAGGTTCCCGTTCGCAAGTGTGATCGCGACGATCACGTGGGTCGAGTCTGCAGTCGACGCCGCCATGAACGCGACGTTTCCAACGAACGGCATCGGCGCGCCGCGCGCCAGAAGGCCCAGTTCGCGATACAGTTTCACGCCATCGTATTCCGGACCATTCAGTGCGATCGGCGCGGTGGCCGGAGAACCGCCGCCTGCCCGCGCCGGCGATTGTGCCGGCGATGGTGCCGGCCTCGGCGCCGGCTTGCTTCCTCCGCACGCCCCCTGAACGAGCAGCAGGGTGAACGGAGCCATCATCGCGAATTGGAACGGCGCTCGTCGCATCGTTGCACCTGTTTGCGTGAAATCGCTTTGCCTGCGCACTACTCTACACTCGCAAGAGGAATTCAGTTCGCTTGCTACTCCCGATGACGGCCGTTAGCTTCGCCCGCGTGGCGCGCGACCCTCTCGTCGGAACAACGCTGTGCGGTTATACCCTCGTCGATCGAGTAGGCGAGGGCGGTACCGCGACCGTCTACCGAGCCCAGCATTCCCAGCACGGCGAAGTCGCCGTGAAAGTTCTGCGTGAACGCCTCCGTCAGGACAAGACTGCGGTCGCCCGCTTTCTGCGGGAAGCGTCGTTCGGCACACGGGTCCAACATCCGAACGTAGTGCGAACGATCGAAACTGGGCAGTCCCCCGAAGGTGTGCACTTCCTCTCCATCGAGTGGGCAGCCGGAGAATTGCTTGAGGGTTATGCGAAGCGCAACGCACCGCTTCCGTACGACGAGGTCGCGACGATCGTGTTGCAGATCGCGGACGCGGTGAACGCAGCGCATGCGAGCGGAATCGTTCACAGGGATCTCAAGCCCGAGAACCTGATGTACGATCCTGTGAACCGAAACGTGAAGCTTCTCGACTTCGGCATTGCGACCGCCACCGACGTGACGCCAGACGAGCGACTGACACGCGCGGGCTTTTTCGTGGGAAGCCTGCTCTACGTGGCGCCGGAAGCGTTGTCGGGAGAGGTCGTGACGCCCGCCGCCGACCAGTACAGTCTCGCAGGCATCGCGTACCTGCTGCTCTCGGGCACGCTGCCATACACGGCAAAGGCGCCGCGAGAGATGTTCACGCAACTGCTCTCCATGCCACCCATCGCGCTCAACAAGGCGAAGCCCGGCCTTCAATTCCCGGCTGCGGTTGAGGCGGTGGTCATGCGCGCGCTCTCGAAGAATCCGAAGGATCGCTACTCTGACGTCGTCGAGTTCGCGAAGGCGCTCGCCCTGGCGCTCGCCGCCGGACATACCGACGCGGGCGACGGCGGCTTCATGTCAAAGATGAAAGGGCTATTCCGCAACAAGGGAACGCCGAGTTAACTGGGCGCCGGCTTTTCCCGCTCCGGGCTGTCCGCCGGAAGCCACACCGTAAAAACCGAGCCTCGTCCCTCCACACTCTCCGCGGTGATGTCGCCGTCGAGCATGCGCGCGAGCCTGCGCGAAATCGCCAGGCCGAGGCCGGTTCCGCGACGCATGGAGTCTCCTCGCGGTCCCGCGTTCACCTGTTCGAATTCTTCGAAAATCCTGCCGAGATCGGTCGCGGCAACCCCGGTACCGGTGTCCGTCACCTGCAGCGCCACCCAGGGCCCGCCCGTGGCGAGCAAGGGTCGCTGGTTCACCGGTGCCGCGAACGACGCGAGGTCGCCATCTGACACGAGCGACGCCCGAACCGCGATGCTCCCCTCCGACGTGAACTTGATCGCGTTGCCGAGCAGGTTCACGAGAATCTGCCGGAGGTGCGTCGGATCGGTCGCAATGCGCGGAAGGGTCGTGGGCACCGCAATCGAAAACACGAGCTTCTTTTCGTTCACGAGCGATTCGACTTCTGAAGCAACGTCGATCACGAACGGGCGCAACTTGATGAGTTCTGTGTGAACCTCGAGCCTGCCCGCCGCCATTTTCGCGAGGTCGAGCACCTGCTCGACCAGCTCGCGCAGATGGTTCGCCGATGACTCGATGCGCTCGACCGGCCCGATCTGTCGCGGCGTCAGCTCGCCGTATGCGCCTTCACGCAGCAGGTCGACGAACCCGACAATTGCCGCGAGCGGCGTCCGCAGCTCGTGTGAGACGTTCGCGAGGAACTCGCTCTTGGCCCGGTTGGCGCGATAGAGCTCGGCAGAGAGCTGCTCGAGCTCCGCGGAACGCTCCGCCAGGCTGCGCGCCTGCCTGCGCTGACGCGCGAGGCCGGCGAAGATCGCGAGAATCGCAATGGCAACCACGACCCACAGTACGGTCGCCGTCAACGTTTGCTCACGTAGATAAATTCACATTCGCGCATTGACGCTCGCATCGCCGCTCCGTAACCTCCGCACTCATGACGCCCCACGAACGACTGCTCGAAATGCTCGCGACCCGGTCGGCGCGAACGGGATCCTTCACGCTCGCGTCGGGCCGGCAGTCCAGCCTCTACATCGACGCGCGCCTCACGACTATGAGCCCCGACGGTCTCGCGACGATCGGACCGCTCGCCCTCGCGGCGCTGCGCGAATCCGGATGGAACCCAGATGCCGTGGGCGGTCTCACTCTCGGAGCAGACCCGGTCTCCTACGCTATCGCACACGCGAGCGCGCTTGCCGGCGCGCCGATCCGCTCATTCACCGTGAGGAAGGAAGCGAAGTCGCACGGAACAGGCAAGCTGATCGAAGGACCGTTTCAATCGGGCGACCGCACTGTCGTCATCGAAGATGTGATCACGACGGGCGGCTCGGCGCTGCGCGCCGTCGAGGCGGTGCGCGCAGCGGGCGGCGTGGTTCAGGGAGTGCTCGCCGTGGTGGATCGCGAAGAGGGCGGTCGCGAGGCGCTGAACGCCGCGGGCCTCTCCGTTATTGCTCTCGCGCGCGCCTCGGATATTCTCGCGCGTATGCGCAAGGCGTAGTCACTCACACGGCGGCGGCGTAGGCGAGCGGCACGAGACGCATGCCCGGCCTGACCGCGAGCGGGTGCAGTTCGCGCAAGGAGCCAAGATTCGGGTGCACGAGGTCGCGGCGAAACCGCTCAAGCATCCGCTCTCCGTCGTATGTGCACCGGAACTCGCCGGCCGTGATGTTCAGCAGTGTGCGCACGTGGCGGCCGAAACTCTGCGGGGAAGAGTAGTCGAGATGGTTGGCCACGTCGGAAATTGAGAGACCGGGATTCTCAAAGAGCCGCGCGGCGCGCACCAGCCGCGCAAACGCGAGGTATTTTTTTGGCGCCGGCACGCGCGCACGAAAGAAACGGCTCATGAGCGTACTCGGCAGCACGTTCAGCCGGCGAGCGAGCTGACGCACGGTGCAGACGCGAAGCTCCGCTGAGAAAAGCGCTTCGAAGAATCGCCAGCAGTCCTCGGGCGCGCCACGAAGATCGTCGTGCAACACGGCGAGCGCGATGCGGTCGACATCTTTTGTCGCCTCGCGGCCGAGCAGCGCGCGAAGCCGGCCCCAGCCTTCGGGCTCACGAACATCGATGAGCGTACGAATTCCACAGTTGCCGAGCGCGAGCACCGCTTCCGCGTTCGTGTCGCCTGCGCTCGAAAGCAAAGCTACGGTGGGAATGCGCGGAAACGCGCGCACCACCGCGGCCATCTGCGCGGGTTCCTCGCGCACACACCTCCCGACCGAAACGATCACGGCGCTGATTCGCCTCTCTTTGAGATCGCGAAGCACTTCGCTGATACTGTCGCGGTGAATCGTCCGGTAGAGTCCGGCGCCGGCGGCATCCACTCGCTGTCGCTCCACCGGTTCGATCATCGTGGACACGGGAGCAATGCGTATGGCGCTGGACATCGTCGTCATGGTCGCCTCGTGGGGGGGGGTGGATGTGGTCGCCGGAAAGCCTGACGCGATCTTTCGCGTCGCTCGTCACGGCCTCGTCACCATCCCGTGCACAGAAGCGAACCGCACTGTCACCGCCTGCGAACGCGTCGATTCCGGAGTACTATTCGGGAGAGAGATTCCCTCGGCCGGACGGTCGCGACGCAGTGGCTGGATTTCTGCTTCGAGGAAAGTCCGGGCTCCATGGACAGGCTGCCAGGTAACGCCTGGGCACCGTTAGCTCGGTGACGGATAGTGCCACAGAAAACAGACCGCCCTCGCGAAAGCGTGGGTAAGGGTGAAAAGGTGGGGTAAGAGCCCACCGCGTTCGTGGCGACACGGACGGCACGGCAAACCCCAGCTGGAGCAAGGCCGAATAGGCGGCGAGAAGCAGTCCTCTTCGACAGAGACGCCGCGGGTAGGCCGCTAGAGAATGCGGGCGATCGCATTCCGAGAGAAATGACCGTCCGAAGTTTTTGCAAGAAAGCTTCGACAGAACCCGGCTTACAGGCCGAGGGAATCCTCTCCCTTCACGATGCGAACGAGACTGCGCGCCGTCGTCACTGTTGCGTCCGGATGCTCGCTGCTGCTCGTTGAGGCGGCGTGCCGCAGTGGCGCCGTGCCGAACCAGGTGCTCACCAAGCCGGCGCCGCCAAGCGCGACAGCGTCCGCTCCAAAAACCGACGGCCCGTGGGCGTTTCGTCCGTCTGCGCAACGGCAGAATTTTGTTATTGATCAAGCCGCCGTCATCGCGATTCGCCTCGACAGCGCCACTCGCGCCGACACGATCTCGACGCACATCGAGGTCGGTTTCATCACGGCAGCGGGCACGACGAGCGGGAATGTCGTCGCGTTTCTGGTGCAGGGCGCGGGCCGCGCTGCCGCGGCACCTACGGGCCTCGCGGTCCCCTTCCCTTTTCGCGCGGAATATTCGGCGAGCGGACAGCAGCTCGGCTTCGCCTCTCCGCGCGACGCGACGCCGTGCTCGTCACTCGCGCTCGCAGCCGCGCAATCGCTGCGCGACCTCTGGTTCAAAACACCGGATACACTGCGGATCGGAACCGTGTGGAGCGACTCGTCGAGCTACGTCGTGTGTCGCGACGGAATTCCGCTGCGCGCGACAACACGCCGAACGTTTCGCGTTTCCGGATCCTCGGATCGCGACGGACGGATCGTGTTTACGGTTTCGCGCATTTCGCGATCGACGCTCGAGGGAACCGGCGCACAGTTTGGCGAAGGCGTCGGTGTGAGCGGCGCCGGCAGCGGGACGCTCGACTATGAGCTGGACACCACGAGTGGAGCGATCGTATCGGCGAAGGGGACGGCCACGCTGGACCTGACACTGCGAAGCCGCGTGCGAACGCAGGTCGTGCGCCAGACGGTGGAGATTCGAATCGCGCGGAGCTAGTCGCGCATCAGTTGAGTATTCGTCGAGTCTTAGTCGACGAGTCGCAGCGGCATCAGGAGACAGAGATACTTCGCGGGATCGGACCAGCCCTCGGGTTCGATCGTCGCCGCGCGCTCCGGCGCCCTGAACGTCAGGCGAACTTCTTCCGTTGGCAGATACCGAAGAATCTCCAGCAGATACGCTGCGTTGAAACCAATGTCGAGCGGATCGCCCTGGTAGCGCACGGGAAGTTCATCCTGCGCTTCGCCGAGGTCCGGTGTGCTCACGCTGAACTTCAGCATTCCCGAATTGAACGAGAGGCGAATGCGATGCGTCTGGTCCGACGCCACAACCGACATGCGCTTGAGCGCGCCGGTAAGCGCGACCTTGTCGATAATCGCGTACTTGTCGTTGTCGCGCGGAATGACCTGATCATACGGCGGATACGGTCCCTCGATCAGTCGTGTATACACCGCGGTGAACGGCGAGCGGAAGCCGAGGTGGTTCTCTCCCTGCGCAACCTCGAGCTCTTCTTCAGCGGAAAAGAGCCGGCGGATTTGTTCGAGCGCTTTTGGAGGAATGATCAAATCGCTCGTCGGCGCGGTCGCCGTCTTCACCGGAATCTCCATCTTCGCGAGCCGGTGCCCGTTCGTCGCGACCATGCGCATGTGTTCCGGCCGAACTTCCCAGAGCACACCGTTGAGGATCGGGCGGCTTTCTTCCGTCGACGCAGCAAACGCGGTGTGTGAGATGAGTTTCTGAAGATCACCCGACGGAATCCGCAGTGCCTTTTCGAATTTCACCGCGGGGAAACTCGGAAACTCGCTCTTCGGCAGTCCGAGGAGTTTGAATTTCGAGCGGCCGCATTCGAGCGTGATCCGCTGATCACCGGCTGCAGAAATCTTCACAGGCGCGGGCGGGAGCTCGCGTGCGATCTCGGAAAGTTTTCTTGCCGGGATAGTGATCGCACCGGCGGCCTCGACGTCCGCGATGACTTCAGTGCTGACCGCGATATCGAGGTCGGTACCGGATATGCGGATTCCCTTCTCCGTTGTTTGGACGAGAAGGTTTGCCAGTACGGGGAGGGTGGTCTTGGACGGAACCGCCGAAGCGACCGCCGCGAGGCCTTCCTGCAATTTTTCACGCGAGATGGTGAAACGCATTCCCTACCTGAGCCCAGGATGAGGAGGATGTGGATCCCGCGCCTTCTCTAGCACTTACTGGAATTAGATATCAAATCCGCAGTAGAAGTAGTAAGGCGTGGAAAGGGGAAAAGCAATACAAGTGGTTCTGTTGCTTGGACTTCTCTGTCGTCACCTGATGTGGAGACGATGTGGGAACCGGGGGACTGGCGGTGCATAGATCTGGCTTTGGATCGACCTACTGGATTCTCTGTGGACTCAGGGCTCGTGCCGGAGACTTTCCCTCACCTTCTCCACACGGGCGCGGAACGTGGAATCTTCCTTCATCATCGCCGAAACGCGCTCGAGACTGTGAATGACGGTCGAGTGATCTCGACCGCCGAAGCCTTGTCCAATTTCTACGAGCTGCAAGCCGAGCAGTTCGCGCGACAGAAACATCGCAACCTGCCGCGGAACAGTGAGCATCTTGGTACGCGTCTTTGATTGAAGCCCTTCGATTGAGACCGCCCACTCGTGCGCGACGCGCTGCTGAATAAAGCGCATACGATCCTGTCGTGAGGATCGCGGCGGAGCAACATCGTTTGCTTTCAGTTTGTCTCGAAGCGCTTCACGCGCGAGATCGACCGTGATCACGCGGTGCTTGAGCGAAGCGTACGCGAGCAGCTTGATGATGGAACCTTCGAGTTCGCGAACGTTTGCCTGCACATGATCCGCTATGAAATGCAGCACGTCGTCTGGAATCGTGTGCTCCAGGTGGTCGACTTGCGCTTTCTGCCGGAGTATCGCGATGCGGTGCTCGAGGTCTGGCTGCGCAATGTCGGCGACCATTCCCCACTCGAAGCGACTGACAAGCCGTGCCTCCAGGCGCGGAATCTCAGAAGGCGGCCGATCGCTGGTGAGGACGATTTGCCGGCCGGCCTCATAGACGGCGTTGAACGTATGAAAAAACTCTTCCTGAGTTGTTTCCTTGCCGCCGAGGAAGTGCACGTCGTCAACGAGCAGAAGATCTGTTTCGCGATAGCGCCGGCGGAAATCGTGCATCGCGCGCCGCGCGATCGACGTGATAACATCGTTCGTGAACTGCTCGGTGCTGATGTACATCACCCTACAGCCGGGATTGCGGTGCAGAATTTCGTGCGCGATCGCCTGCATGAGGTGGGTTTTTCCCAGCCCAGTGGCGCCGTATATGAAGAGCGGGTTGTAAGTTTTTCCGGGTGCTTGTGAGACCGCGGTTGCGGCAGCAGTCGCGAGCTCGTTCGACCGTCCGACAACGAACTGATCGAAGATGTACCGGTCGTTCAGAATGCTCAGTATGACGCTATTGTCTCTCTTTGCTGGCGCTATACTGGCTCCATTTTGCGGCATGAAAAGATCGATCTGTGATCGAGAAAGCCGCTCGAGCTGAACCTTAATCGCGATTTTGAGGGGGTGGCCGAGACAGGGCGGACCAAAACTCTCAAGCAGCGCACTGTGTTTGTTTTCGTTCCAATCGACAGACCACTGGTCCGGCGCAGTAAGCGTCAGTTCGTTTCCAGTGAACTCCGCCGGGGAGAGTGGAACCAGCCATGTGTTGACAACGTGTTCGGGAAGCTCGGTTCTCGCGCGATCGAGAAGGCGAGACCAGGCTTCAGCTGCTGTGAGGGTCATTTCATGCCGAACGAGTGTAACAGGCGTGAGCCAGTGTGGATAAGGGCGGGGGCCGATATTACCTGTCTGATGTGGACAAGTCAACACTCGTGAGGGCAAGCCAGTGGGGCGGGGACTTGTTGTATCTCCAACGCTCGACTACGTTTAGCGTTCTGTCGTACCACGCAATGACAAGCATTTTTGGGAGCTGATATGGGCAAGCCAACTTACCGTCCGCGGAACAAGCGTCGCATCGCAACGCATGGGTTTCGTGCCCGGATGGAGACGAAGTGGGGAAGGGAGACGCTGAGCCGCCGTCGCAAGAAGGGGCGCAAGCGTTTGACCGTCAAACTGCCGTCGAAGTACGCGGGCATCTGACCACCGCCCTTTTCCGCGCAGCCAAAGGCTGACGCGGGAAGGCGCGCTCGAGGCGGTCCGCCTGCAAGGGAAGCGAGTCCGAACCGCGCACCTCGAGGTTCGGTACATCGCTTCCCTTCTGCGTCATGCCAGGGCTGGCATCATCGTGCCGAAATACTCACACTCCGCCGTCGAACGCAATCGCGTGAAACGCCGGCTCCGTGAAATCGTACGGCTCGACGTGCTCCCTGCCCTGCCGAATATTGACGTGGTCGTGCGTGCGCTGCCTTCGGCATACACGGCGGACATGTCGGAGCTGCGTGAACAGTGTGTGCGCGCGTGCGGTCGAATTCAAGGCGCGGCGTGATGCGCCGGGTTCTGGTTTTTTTCGTTCGCACTTATCAGACGGTTCTCTCACCGATGCTTCCACCATCGTGCCGCTATTATCCATCGTGCTCTGCGTACGCGATCGAAGCGCTCGAGAAACACGGCGCTGTGCAGGGCAGCTGGCTGGCAGCTCGACGTATCGCGCGCTGTCATCCTTTTCGGCCCGGCGGATTTGATCCAGTTCCCTAACTCTCGCGCACTTCGCTGATGGATAAGCGCCTTCCGCTCGCGGCCGCACTGATCGTACTCGTACTCTTTGGCGTGCCGCTGCTCTTTCCGCGGCCGCCGCTTCCGCCGCGCGCTGTCACTGCAGACTCCGCCGTCAACTTACCCGCGCCAGACGCCGCCGCAACGCACACTGTTCCGGTTGGAACACTTCCAAGCGCCATGCGCACTGAACCGCCGGCGCTTCAGAAGGCGGACACGGTCGTCGCGCACACCGCGGTAAGCACCACGTGGTTCAGCACGCTCGGCGCGGCACCGCTCGCCGTGCAGGCGGACAGCTATCCGGCGCTCAACGGCAAGGGCGGACAAGTCGTGCTCAAGCACGGGCATGAGCCGTTGATCAGGTTCCGCGTGATCACGCCGGCGGACACCATCGCGTTCGACCGCATGTCGTTTTCGTCGTCGACGAGCGATGGCGCGAACGGCGCGCGCCTCGTGACGTTCGGCGGATCGAATGGCCCGGTGCAGGCGACCGTCCGCTACGAACTCGTCAATGACAACTATCTCTCGACCGTCACCGTCAACGTGACGGGAGCCGCGAGCCCGGCGTTCCTGCTCGTGGATTTGCCCAGCGGATTCGACACACAGGAGGCCGATACGCTCGGCGACATGCGGGCGCTCGCGTACTCCGTCAAACCGGTCACACAGAGCGCGCGCGGCACGGCGTTCGCGAAGCTCGACTCCGGCGAGAAAAAACTCGAGCCGGGCCCGCTCACTTGGGTCGTGGCGAAAAGCAAATATTTCCTCGTGGGATTGCTCCAACCGGCCGGCGGCCAGCCGTTTGCCGAAGCGCACCTCGAGGGTGGCGTTCGCACGAGAAAAGAAGCGACGAACGGATTTGCGACCGCCGTCATCCCGCTCGACAACGGACACGCGGCGTTCGAGATGTATGCGGGTCCGCAGTCGTGGAAACGGCTGCACGACCTCGGCCGCGAGTTCGAAACGGCGAACCCGTACGGCGGATGGCTGCAGGGCGTCGTGCAGCCGTTCTCGACGATCGTGATGCGCGTGCTGCTCTGGATGAAGAAAACGACTGGACTCAGCTATGGCTGGGTGCTCGTGATCTTCGGCGTGACCGTGCGACTCGCGATGTGGCCGCTCAACCAGGGCGCGATGCGCACCAGTCTCAAGATGCAGCGCATCCAGCCCGAGCTCACGGACGTGCAGAAGAAGTGGAAGAACGATCCGCAGAAGCAACAGGCGGAAATCATGCGGGTGTACAAGGAACACGGGATGAGTCCGTTCAGCGCGTTCTCGGGATGTCTGCCGATGCTGATCCCGATGCCGGTGTTCTTCGCGCTGTTCTTCGTGTTCCAGAACACGATCGAATTCCGCGGCGTGCCGTTCCTCTGGCTGCACGACATCTCACTGCACGATCCGTACTACATCCTGCCGATCGTGATGGGCCTTTCGATGCTGTTGATTTCGTGGATTGGAATGCGCAACGCGCCGCCGAATCCGCAGGCCAAGATGATGATGTACATGATGCCGGCAATGTTCGTGCTCATCCTCTTCAATACAGCGGCCGGACTCAGCATCTACTATCTCACGCAGAACATCGCCTCGCTGCCACAGCAATGGCTCATCTCGAATGAGCGGGCGAAGGCCACAAAGCCCGGCTGACGCCGTTCCTCTGAAGCCCTTGGCGCCGCGGGTGCGTGAGGACACCATCGCGGCCGTCGCGACGGCTCCGGGGCACGGCGCAATCGCGATCGTTCGCGTGAGCGGCGCCGACGCGCTGCGGATCTGCCAGCGGATCGCGCGGCCTTACACAGGATGGCCCGTGAATGCGCGCGAAGCGACGCGCTGCCTCATTCATGACGTCGACAATCACGGCAGCGCGATCGACGACGGCTTGCTCACGCTGTTCCTGGCGCCGAACTCGTACACCGGCGAAACGGTCATCGAACTCGGCGTTCATGGCGGCGCGTATGTGCCCGCGGCCGTGTTTGCGGCGCTCGTGCTCGCGGGCGCGCGGCCAGCCGAGCCCGGCGAGTTCACCGAGCGTGCGGTGCTGAACGGCAAGCTCGACCTGCTGCGCGCAGAAGCGATCGGAGATCTCATCGATGCGCGATCACGCGCCACCCACCGCGCGGCGATGCGACAGCTCGCGGGGGTTCTCTCGGAGCGCGCCGAGACGCTTCGCTCCGGAGTGGTGCAGATTGAAGCGCTGCTCGCGTACGACGTGGATTTTCCCGGTGAAGACGACGGCGAACTGCCGCGCCGCCGCGTGCTCGCCGCGTGCGACGCGGTCATTTCACAAATCGAAACGCTGCTCGCAACTGCGCCCGCGGCGATCCTCGGCCGCGAAGGCGCGACCGTCGTGCTTGCCGGGCCGCCGAACGCGGGAAAGTCGTCGCTGCTCAACGCGCTGATTGGAGAATCGCGCGTCATCGTGAGCGACACGCCGGGCACCACGCGCGACGCGGTGGACGTGCTGCTGGAACACGAGCCGTGGCCGCTTCGCCTCGTCGATACCGCGGGCCTTCGCGACGGCGCGGATCCGGTCGAGCGGCTCGGGATAGAGGTCAGCGCGCGCTGGCTCGCTCGCGCGCACGTGGTGGTGGCGTGCGCCGAAACCGCCGAAGCGCTCGAGGCGGCAATGGCTGCGATCGCGAAGCTCTCACCGGCGCCGGTCGTCGGTGCGTTCACCAAAAGTGATTTAGTATCAAAAAGATCACAAATACCGGCGACGCCGTGGCCCGTGGTGGCGGTCAGCGCGACGAGCGGGGCGGGGCTCGCAGAATTGCTCAATCACGTGACACGCGCCGTGCTCGCGACCACCGCGGTTCCGAATGCCTCCACGCCAGTGATCACGCGTGCGCGGCATCGCGCGGCGCTCGAGGGTGCGCGTGCGGAACTCGTGGCGTTCCGAACCGTGTGGCGTGCGGAATTGCTGCCGGCGCCGGTCGCCGCTGTTCACGTACGCGAAGCGTCGCGGCTCCTCGACGAACTGATCGGCACCGTGGAAGTGGACGACGTTCTCGCGCGGGTGTTCTCGACGTTCTGCGTCGGGAAATGAACCCGCACCGGCGCGGAAGCTACGCCGTTCGGGCCGCGCTGTCGGAGAGCGAAGAAATTTCCAGCGCGCCGGCGCGCAGCGCCCACGGAAGGCCGCGTTCGGCGATCGCTTCTTCGACCATGCGCGCGCCGAGGAAATAACCGGCGCGCTCCGGCAAAATGTAGCGCTGCACGGTGCGCGACTCGTCGCTCATGCCGCCTGAGAGATAGCGAAGGCGCAGGCCGAGTCCGGCGCGATCGAGATCGTCCGCGACGGCGCGCGAAAGCACGGCTTCGAGTTCGCGAATGCGCGCGTACTGTTTGCGCGCGTAGCCGAAGTATTCCCACGGGGCGTGTCCCGGGCTGAAGCGCTTCGACGCCTGCACCGCGAGGCCCTCGTTCACGAGGTGCTCGCGAAGCGTCGCGCCGCGCCCGGTTTCCCAGTACGAGTAATAGTCGCCCGCCTCGGCGACGAACTGACGCATGTCGCTGCGGCTGCCCGGCGACGTGTACCGCACGCAGTGCGCGATCTCGTGCGCGAGCCACATCGGAATGAGCTCGGGGTCGAGTCCGAGTCCGCGAGTCGTCGGGTTTGCGACGCTCGTGAAGTGTTCGAGGCAGACGAAGGCGATGCCGCGCCCGCCGACAACCATCTCGCCTGCATTGGCGGCGCCGACGCCCACCATGAGCACGACGTCGATGTTGCTGTCGACTTCGAAGAGCAGCCGGCACTGCTCCTCGGTCTCGCGGGCGAGCGCGACAACGTCGGTGCGCTCGAGCATCGCGCGCAGATCCCCGCGATCGGCGCGCACGGTGTCACGCACGACCTCCTGGAAGTGCGGACCCGACGGCTCGATGACGTAATTGTGCCAGTACGCCTCAAGCAGCGGGCGATGCGTTTCGAAGTACCGGAGGTATGCGGCGGCCGGGTCAGTGCTTTGCAGTACCGCGAAAAAATCGGGTAGCAGATTTATCAGCATGAACCGGAAGGAATTTCCTGTGCGCTCGGGGTGCGACGACGGGACTGCGTGGGGGCGACGCAACCGCGCGGAATGTACTGGTGCTCGTGTTTGCGAACAAGAGCACGTGTAAGCAAGCCAGTCGCCCGGAAGTAGACGTTCGCGCGGCCGCGAAGTCACGAACGCAAGCCGCGCCGTGTTACAAAGAGTGCGTCAGCGAGTGCCGAATAGACGGTCGCCGGCGTCGCCGAGCCCGGGAAGAATGTAGCCGCGTTCGTTCAGCTCGCGGTCGAGTGCTGCGCACAAAATCGGCACGTCGGGATGCGCGTCGTGGACGCGCGCGACGCCGAGCGGTGACGCGACGAGGCAAAGAAAACGAATGCGGACCGCGCCCGCTTTCTTCAGCGAGTTGATCGCCGCGACGGCGCTGCCGCCGGTGGCGAGCATCGGGTCGAGCAGCAGAAAATCGCGCTCGCCGGCGTCGGCGGGAATTTTGAAATAGTAGTCTACCGGTTCGAGCGTAGCGTGGTCGCGATAAAGACCGATGTGTCCAACGCGCGCCGATGGCACGAGCTTGAGGATTCCCTCGACCATGCCGAGTCCCGCGCGGAGGATCGGGACGAGCGTGAGTTTCTTTCCGCTCACGCGCTGTCCGGTCATGCGCTCGAGCGGCGTGTCGACCGGCACGGGCTCGAGCGCGAGATCGCTCGTGGCTTCGTACGCCATGAGCATCGCGATCTCGTCGACGAGTTCCTTGAAGATCTTCTTCGGCGTGCTTTTGTCGCGCAGAATCGTGAGCTTGTGCTGCACGAGCGGATGCCGGACGATCGACAGGCCGGGAAGGGCGGGGGTGGTGGTCATGGTGCTGATACTACTATTTTCGCCATCATGAAAGAATACCAGTCGGTCATCCTGAAATTGACGCAGCGCACGCGCGAGGACGAAGACGCGCTCACGGACTTGCTCAACGAGCGCAGCCGCGGCGGCTGGGATCCGGTGATGATGTCACAGGACGAGCTGCGGCTGACGGTAGTATTCTCGAGGCGCGGCGAGCCGGCGCGGTAGCCGGCACCCGGCCGTATGACGGACATTCAGTTTTATGGCGCGACCCGCGAGGTCACCGGCTCGTGCCATATTCTGCACATCAACGGGCGCACCGTGCTGCTCGACTGCGGCCTCTTTCAGGGCCATCGCGCGGACGTGCAGAAGAAGAACCAGTCGCTGCCGGCGAAGGTCGCAAGCATCGACGCGATTGTTCTCTCCCACGCGCACATGGATCACGCGGGCCGCCTTCCGTATCTGGTGCGGGAGGGGTACGCGAAAAACATTTTCGCCACCGGCGCGACGCGCGACCTGTGCGAAATCATGCTCGCCGACTCCGCGCACATTCAGGAATCGGACGCGGAGTTTTTGTCGCGGCATCACAAAGAACACTTCGATCCTCTGTACGCCGCGCGCGACGCGATCCGAACGATCGAGCTCATGCAAAGTTTTCCGTACGACCTGTCCTTCGACGTCGTTCCGGGATTGAAGGCGACGTTCGTCGATGCCGGCCATATCCTCGGATCGGCGTCGGTGATTCTCGACTGCACGAGCGACGGCGTCACGAAGCGGCTGGTGTTCAGCGGCGACATCGGCCGGAAGGGACTTCCGATCATTCGCGATCCAGTGCCGCCCACAGGCGCCCATCAGGTGATTATGGAGAGCACCTACGGCAATCGGGATCACGCGAGTGTCGCGAGCGCGAAGGACGAACTTGGACGTGTGGTGCGCGAGACAGCGGCGCGCGGCGGCCGCGTGCTCATCCCGGCGTTCGCGGTCGGCCGCACGCAGGAGATCGTGCTGTCGCTTCACGAACTCGCCGACGCCGGCTCAATTCCGAGACTCCCGATTTACATCGACAGCCCGCTCGCCACCAAGGCGACGGCGGTGTTCGACGATCATCGCGAGGTGTACGACGAAACCGAGCCGTTCATCCGCGCGCAGAAGGACATCCGCTCGGCTCTCTTTCAATTCCCGCTGGTGCAGTACACGCAAAGCGTCGAGGAATCGAAGGCACTGAACACTAGACACGGGCCGATGGTCATCATCGCCGCGTCTGGAATGGCGGAGTCCGGGCGAATTCTGCACCATCTGCTGAACGGCGCCGCCGATCCCCGCAATACGATCCTGATCGTCGGATTCATGGGCGAAGGCACGCTCGGGCGCAGGATCGTCGAGAAGCAGCGCACGATTCGCGTGTACGGCGAGGATGTCGAGCTTCGCGCGCGGGTCGAGATCATCAACGGCTACAGCGCGCACGCCGATCGCGGCGAACTGCACGGGTGGATCGACGCGGTGCGCGCGGAATCGCCCGCGCTTTCAGACGTGTGGCTCGTGCACGGCGAGCCCGATGCGCAGGATGCGTTCGCGGCGACGCTCACCGCGAACGGATACAGCACGCACTGTCCTGCGGCCGGAGCCACGACCGCGGTCTGATATCGTAGTCGCGGCGGATGCGCACTACCGCGGACGCGCAGGATTCGTAGCTTGCGTCGATGCTTCGCCCGGAACGTCCATTCTATTTGCGGCGACGCGTGATCCTCGGTGCGGCCGCGACGATCGCGGCGCTTTGGCTCGTCTCCCTGGGCGCGGTGCTCACATGGGCGCTGCAGGACGACGCGCGAAAAGCGGACGCCATCGTGGTGATGGGCGCCGCGCAATACCAAGGAAAGCCGTCCCCCGTGCTTCGTGCGCGCCTCGATCATGCGCTCGCGCTCTGGCAGCGGGGTTTGGCGCCGCGCCTGGTGCTCACGGGCGGAATCGGAGCCGGCGACACTGTGTCGGAAGCCGCAGTGAGCCGGGTGTACGTGATGAACCACGGTGTGCCCGACACCGCGATTCTGCTGGAAAATGAAGGACGCACGTCGTCGCAATCGCTGCGCTCGGCGGTAGATCTGCTTCATGCGCGGGGACTCGCAACCGCGGTCGTCGTCAGCGATCCCTTCCATATGCTGCGGCTTGAAATACTCGGGCGGAGATATGGCCTCGATCCGTACACGTCTCCCGCGCTTACCGCGCCCGGTGCGCAGCACCTTCTGCGCCGATGGGGAGATCTCCTCGCAGAGTCGGTCAAGGCTCCGCTGGCGCTGCTCATGGACTGGTAGCGGACGCGCGACGGTTGCATCGCGTCGCGCCGCTTAGATTTCCGCCGATGCCGATTCCAGTCGACACATACCGCCTGCCGAACGGGCTCTTCGTCACGCTCTCGGAAGATCACTCGGCGCCGATCGTCGCGGTGAACCTCTGGTATCACGTCGGGTCGGCGAACGAGCGCGAAGGACGCACGGGCTTCGCGCACCTGTTCGAGCACATGCTGTTCCAGGGATCCGAGCACGTGGGCGCAAACGAACACTTCGAACTGGTGCAGCGCGCGGGCGGTACGCTCAACGGGTCGACCTGGCTTGATCGCACCAACTATTTCGAAACCGTGCCGTCGAACCAGCTTGCCGTCGCGCTCTGGCTGGAGGCCGATCGGATGGGCGCGCTGCTCCCGGCCATGACGCAGCAGAAACTCGATACGCAGCGCGACGTGGTGATGAACGAACGGCGCTGGTCGGTGGACAACCAGCCGTACGGCACGTGGTGGGAGCGGCTTCCCGCGCTCGCCTTTCCGCCGCCGCATCCATTTCACCATTCGCTGATCGGGTCGTTTGAAGATCTCGCCGCTGCGAGCCTCGACGACATCGAACAATTCTTCCGCACGTTCTACACGCCGGACAATGCGGTGCTCACACTCGCGGGTGATTTCGATCCCGCAACCGCGCGCGCAATGATCGTGCAATACTTCGGCGATATTCCGCGCGGCGCGGGGAAGCCGCCGCTCGCGCCGACTGTTCTGCCGGCGAAGTTCAACGGCTGGCGACGCGAGGTGGTCGAGGACGACGTCATGCTGCCGCGGCTGTACCTCGCGTTTCGCGCGCCGCCGTTCGGTTCGGACGCGAGCTACGCTGCGAGTGTGTGCGGCGCAGTGCTTGGCATGCGCCGCGGCAGCCGGCTGCACCGCGCACTCGTGCGCGAACAAGAGGTGGCATCGGAAGCGACGGCGTTCACGTTCGATTTGAGCAAGGGATCAGACCTGCTGATCGTTGATGTCACGGCGCGTCCGGGCGTCAGTGTCGAACGTCTCGAAGCGGCGGTGGCCGAGCAGATCGACCTGATCCGCGACACGGGTGTGACCACCGCGGAGATCGAGCGCGCCGTTGCGCTGATTGAAACTGATTTTGTGAAGGCAATGCAGTCAGCTGCCGATCGCGCAGACAAACTTTCGCAGTTCGCGACCTACTTCGGCGATCCCGCGCTCGTCAACGTGCAGGCAGATCGCTATCGTGCGGTGACGGCCGAATCGGTGAACGCGTTCGCGCGCGAATCGCTCGGTGAAGACAACAGACTGTCGCTCATATATGTGCCGCGCGCGGGCGAGGCGGCCGCATGACGACTGCGCCGCGGCCGACTCCGGGAATTCCGCGGGACTATGCGTTTCCCGCGATCGAACGTTCGCAATTGTCGAACGGCATGCGGGTCGCGGTAGCGCACCTGCCGCGGCTTCCTCTCGTCACAGTGCTAGCGCTGGTGGACGCCGGCGCCTCGTGTGACGAAACGGGCCGCGAGGGCGCAGCGTCACTGACGATCTCCACACTTGGCGAAGGAACCACACGACTCGACGGCGCGACGCTGACGGAAAAATTCGAGTCGCTCGGCACGGGGCTTATGAGCTCGAACGACTGGGACGACGCGACGACACACATCGCCGTGACGCCCGAGCGTCTGGAGTCCGCGATATCGCTGCTCGGAGAAGTCATTCGATCGCCGGCATTCGCGGAGCGGGATGTGGCGCGACACAAGGCGCAGCGCCTGGCGGAGTTGATGCAACAGCAGGTCGAACCGCGCGGACTCGCAGACGACAAGTTCGCGGAATTTCTGTTTGTGCCCGGATCGCGCTATGCGCTTCCCGAAGGCGGCAGCATGGCGTCGGTACGCGCCCTCGATACGGCGCAGCTCCGTGCGCTCCACGTCGCGCGATATGTCCCGGGTGCGACCACACTGGTGTTCGCGGGCGACGTGGCGAACGCGCGGGCGGTGCAGCTTGCGGAACGTGCGTTTGGAGAGTGGAATGGCGCCGCGCTGCCGCCTGCGAAGGTGGACGACCGGGTGATCGACAGCGGCAGGCGTGTGCACATCGTGAACAAAGCGGGCGCGCCGCAGTCGGAGCTGCGCGTCGGCCACGGGGGTGTGCCGCGCGGGCACCCGGACTATTTCGCGATCGTCGTGATGAACGCGCTGCTGGGCGGACTGTTCTCGTCGCGAATCAATCTCAACCTGCGTGAGCGGAATGCCTACACGTACGGCGCGCGCTCCGCGTTCGAGTGGCGTCGCGGCGCAGGCCCGTTCATGGTGTCGACCGCGGTGAAGACCGAGGTGTCGGAAGCCGCGACCCGGGAAATTCTGATCGAGATCGGCAAAATGCGCGAAGAGAAGGTGAGCGCGGACGAACTCTCGCTCGCGACGGCGTATCTCGATGGCGTGTTCCCCATCCGCTACGAGACGACGAACGCCGTGGCGGAGGCGATCGCGATCGCGCAGGTGTACGGGCTCGGCGACGACTACTACACGCGCTATCGGGAACGCATTCGAGCGGTGACGGCTGACGACGTGCTCCGAGCCGCACAGAGCTTTCTGCATCCGGAGAAACTGCTGGTGGTTGCCGTCGGCGATGCGGCCGCAATTCGCGAGCCGATGGAACAGCTTGGTGCAGGAAGCGTGAGCGTCCATGAGGCGCCTGCGGAAGACGGAGCCCCCGCGTGAGCGACGACGCGCGCATCAAGAGCACGCGCATACACACTGGACGAGTGATCAACCTCGACGTCGATCTGGTCCGGTATCCGAACGGAGCGACGGGGGAACTCGAAATCATCAGGCATCCCGGTGCGTCAGCGATCGTGCCGTTTCTCAGCGATCCCGCCGGCGCGGATCCGCAGGTGCTCCTCCTCAAGCAGTATCGCTACGCTGCGAGCGGAACGCTCTATGAGATCCCCGCAGGAAGGCTGGAACCGGGCGAACTTCCCGAAGCGTGCGCGCGGCGCGAACTGCTCGAAGAAACCGGTTGCACCGCGACGTCGATGACGCCGCTAACATCGATGTTCACGACGCCGGGATTTACGGACGAGCGCATCCACCTCTTTCTCGCGACCGGAATTACGCGCGGCGAAGCGAGACCCGAGGCCGATGAGTTCATGGAACTCGAATCCATTCCGCTCTCGAAAGCGCTGCAAATGATTGAGCGCGGCGAGATCCAGGACGCAAAGACGGCGCTCGGCTTGCTCTTCGCTGCGGGGTTTCGAAGCGGACGCTAGCTGGTCAGGGCTGGCAATTACAATAAGTAGTCGGCGTCGGTGTCCTGTCTGGAGGACGGTGTCCTCCAGCTTGGCGGACGATCGGTTTGCCAGCCACTTCCGTAACTCATTGTTCTACAGGTTGTTGCGAGTTTGACGCGACGCGCAAAAGCGCGGCACGGCACGTGCATTCACCTATCGCGGAATCACAGGTTCTCGCTGATCGGAGGATATGCACATGGGACGCACCGCTCTGAAGGCAGAAGCTCGCATCGCGCCGAAATTCCGCGCGCTCGCAGATCTTCGCGTGCTGGATGACACGGCGCTGGTCAACGCGTACCTCGAAGGGGAGACCCGCACGTTCGACGTGCTGGTTGAGCGCTACCAGACGCGCCTTCTGAACTTCGTGTACCGCATCGTCGGCGATCGGGAACGCGCCGAGGATCTGGTGCAGGAAGTTTTCGTGCGCGTTTATCGGCACCTCGCGCGCTTCGACCGATCGAAGAAGTTTTCGACCTGGATCTATACGATTGCGTCGAACCTCGCGAAGAACGAACTGCGCAATCGCTCGCGCAATCCGCTCGTGCTTTTCACCTCTATGACGAAGGGCTGGGAGGACGAAGAGCGTCCGCTCGAGTTCGAAGATCCGACCTCAAGGCCGGACGATCTCTTCCGCAAACGTCACGTGAGGGAGCTGGTCGAGTCGTCGGTGGCGCAGCTGCCGACACATCATCGCGAAGTGTTCGTCCTGCGCGAAATCGAGGGGCGCTCGTACGAAGAGATCGCCGAGATCACGCACTGCAACCTGGGAACAGTGAAGTCGAGGTTGAATCGGGCACGGAACTCGTTCGCGGAGATCATCGAGCCGTCGCTGCGGTAGTGAGGGTGAGGAGAACTGAATAGATCGTTGGAAATCGGGGTGGGGAATCTGCTGACGGAACCTCTTCTAGTGGGGGAGGGTATCGTAGACGTCCCACCCCGACCCAATGGACTGCCCAACTTTCCGCCGTCAGCACCTCCTGTTTTCCGATTCCGCCCTGCCGCCCATTCAGGCGGCTGCGATGAGGGCGCACGCAGACACGTGCGCTTTTTGCGCGCGCCTGCAGGTGTCGCTCCGCCGCGGACTCATGGTCGTGAGAGGACTGCAGTCAATCACACCGTCGGCAGGGTTCGGCGCACGACTGCGCGCGGTATATTCCGCCTATGCCACCGTCGACGATGCGCGCCTTCAAGTCGGCGCTCGAACAGAAGAGCTTCGACCGCGTCTATCTCTTTCACGGTGACGACGATTACCTGAAGGACGACAAGATCCGCGCGCTGATCGATCGCGCAACGGATCCGGGCACGCGCGACTTCAATCTCGAAGTGAGACGCGCCTCCGACACCGACGCGGGCGCGCTGGGGCTCGCGCTGGACTCGCTTCCCATGATGGCGGAGCGCCGCGTGGTGATCGTTCGCGACGTCAATACGTTCAAGAAAGATGCGCGCGCCGTGCTGTCGAAATATCTCGCCCGCCCGGCGGCCGACACCGTGCTCGTGCTGGTCGTCGCGAGCGGAGCGAAACCGGATGCAGCGCTCATCGAGGCGTCAACGGCGATCGAATTCCGTCCGCTCACGGAAACCGAGCTCGCGAAATGGGTCGCGCACCACGCCTCGACGCTCGGCCTGAAAATCGAAGCGCGCGCCGCTGAGTTGCTGTGCACCGCCACGGGCAACGACCTCGCGCTCCTCTCGAGCGAAATCGAGAAACTGCGCAGCTACACCAACGGCGAGCCGGTCGATGAGGCCGCGATCGAAGCGATCGTCGGCGTGCGGCACGGGGAAACACTCGGCGACCTGCTCGATCTCGTCGCGCAAAGGAACAGCGTGAATGCGATCGCCCTGCTGGAGCGCGTGCTGGCGCAGCCCAAGACTTCGGGCGTTTCGATCGTGATGGCGCTGACGACGCAAACACTTGCGATCGGCTGGCTGCTCGCGGCGCGCGAGCGCGGGCTCGCGCAACACCGATTTGAAAGTGAACTCTTCGGCTTGCTCAAGGAGAATCCGTCGTCCATGGTGGGGCGGCCGTGGGGTGAGGCCGTGAAAGCATGGGTGCACGCGGTGCGCCATTGGGATCATCCCGCGCTCGACCGTGCGATTTCGCTGCTGCTCGCCGCGGACCTCGCGCTGAAAGACACGCGCATCTCGTCCGAAGAGCAGCTGCTGACGTCGTTGCTCCTCTCGATGACCGCCGGCGCACCACGCCGCGCGGCGGCGTGACGGGGGTTGCCACGCATGAGGGCGCTGCGATTCGTGATCGCCAGCCTGACGTTTGCGGCGGCGTCTGCGGTGGCGCACGCACAGGGAGGAGGCACGGGTGATTCCACCCTCGCGCGCGTGCTGCGACTCGCGAGTGACGGCAACGCCGCGGCGGGCCGCGCGCTCGCCGATTCCGTGATCGCCTCCACCAGGGAAGGTTCGCCAGGGTACGTCGACGCGCTGTTCGCACGCGCGTCGATTGCCGAGTCAGGCGACGCCGCGCGGAAAGATTATCTGCGCATCGCGGTGGAGTTTTCGACGTCGCCGCGCGCCGAAGACTCGCTGCTGCGGCTCGCACAAATGGAGATCGCACGCGGCGATCGTGCCGCGGCGAAACAGTACCTCGAGCGACTGGCGCTGGAGCACTCCGGCGGCTCGTCGCGCGCGCAGGGCGCATACTGGCTCGGGCGCGTGCAAATCGACGAGGGCGCGCTCGCGCAGGCGTGCGCGTCGCTCGCGGAAGCAAAGGCGCACGTCACGAAGTCGGACATCGAGCTCTCGAATCAAATCACCTACTACGCGCGTCCGTGCGTGGCACTCCAGCGCGCAGCGGATTCCGCGCGCGCGGACTCAATCGAAAAAGTGATCAAGGCGGCGAGAGCGGATTCGGCTGCGCGCGCGGATTCGATTGCCAAGGCTGATGCCGCCGCTGCGAAAGCAGCAGCTGCGGCCAAGAAAAAGGCGAAGGCAGCGCCGACAAAAACTGCGCCGAAGAAATCCGCGACCAAGAAAAGCGCGCCGGCGGACGAGCTGCCGAAGGCCGAAGCGCCGGTGTCGAAGGGTCCAACGTGGTCGGCACAGGTGGCCGCGTACGACACACAGGAAGACGCGGAACGGCTCGCGAAGAAACTCGGCGAGCGCGGATACGAAGCGCGCGTCACCAATGAGAAGCCGTTCAGAGTTCGCGTCGGCCGCTATCCGCGTCGCGCGGAGGCCATCGATCTCGTCGCGAAACTGAAGGACGCGAAGATTACGGCCATCGTTGTGGAGGCCGAGAAACCGTGAGTCGTGACACCGCGACGCCGCTGATGCAGCAGTACCGCGAGATCAAGGCGCGACACAAGGACGCGATCCTTTTTTTCCGGATGGGCGATTTCTACGAAATGTTCTACGAAGACGCCGAAACGGCGTCGCGCGCGCTCGGCCTCACACTGACATCGCGCAACAACGGCGGTGCTGCCGAAGTGCCGCTTGCCGGGGTGCCCGTGCGGGCGGTAAACGAGTATTTGCGGCGACTCGTTCTGCAGGGATTTCGCGTCGCGATCTGCGAGCAGATCGAGGACCCGAAACTCGCGAAGGGAATCGTGCGGCGCGCAGTGGTCGAGACGGTCACCCCGGGAGCCTCATTTTCGGATGATTTGCTTGAGGGAGCGAGAAACAACTTTCTGTGCGCTGTGCAGATCACCGGCAAAAACGTTGGAATCGCTGCAATCGACGTTTCCACCGGTGAATTCAGGCTATTTACAGTACATCAACAGGACATTACAGCGACACTAGCACGACTGTCGCCCCGAGAAGTTCTTGTGGCGCTAGGACAGGAAGCAGCACAGGACTTGGTTCGCGGACTCGACGTCCTGCTCACCGAGCGTGAGGGGTGGGAGTTCGAGTCTGCGTCGGCTGGCGATGCGCTCGCCGAGCATTTCGCGGTGAGTTCGCTCGAAGGTTTCGGAATTGACGCGAGCGATGTCCTCGCCGTGGGCGCGGCCGGTGCGCTGATGCGGTACGTGCGCGAGCTGCTTCCGGCCGGTGTGCCGCATCTGGCGCGGCCCATTATCGAGCGTCCCGGTGGCGTGATGCCGATCGACGAGATGACGCGCCGGAATCTCGAGCTCGTCGAATCGCTGCGCGGCGGTGACACCGCGGGCACCCTGCTCGGCGTGCTCGACCGCACGCAAACGCCGATGGGAGCGCGCCTGCTGCGGCAGTGGGTGCTCGCTCCGCTCACCGATCTAGCCGCGATAAACGCGCGACTCGACGCGGTCGGCGCGCTCGTGCATGACGCGATCGCGCGCACCGCGCTTCGCACCGCGCTCGATGGCGTGCGCGACGTTGAACGGCTCGCTGGAAAAACGGCCGCGCTGCGCGCGAATCCGCGCGACGTGCGCGCGCTCGGCGATTCGCTCGCGCGGCTGCCTCAGGTGGAGGCCGCGCTGAAGCGCATGAGTCTGGCGGGGACGCTCGCTGCGATACAGCAGGCGTGGGATGCTTGCGCGGACCTCTCGGCTGAGATCCATCGCGCGCTTGTGGAGCGGCCGCCGGTGTCGATCGGTGAAAGCGAGACGATCGCGCACGGCGTCGACGCCGCGCTGGACGAACTCCGGGCGATCGCGACCGGCGGGAAGGACGCCATCGCTCTGCTTCAGTCCGCAGAGCGCGAACGCACGGGCATCGGCTCGCTGAAGGTTGGCTACAACAAGGTCTTCGGATATTTCATCGAAATCACCAACGCGAACAGCCACCTCGTGCCGCAGGATTATCAGCGGCGGCAGACGCTGACAGGCGCCGAGCGATATGTGACGCCGGCGCTGAAGGAATTCGAGGAGAAGGTGCTGCACGCCACCGAGCGCATCGACGTGCTTGAGCGGCAGCTATTCGACGCGCTGCGCGCGCGCATAGGCGCGCAGATTGCGCGGCTGCAGCGGGTCGCCGGAACTCTTGCAACGCTCGACGTCCTCGGCACGCTTGCGGAGGTCGCGAGCCGCGAGGGCTACGTGCGGCCCGATCTGGACGAGGGGTTCGATCTCGAAATCACGGCGGGGCGCCATCCGGTGGTGGAGCGAATGATGCCGCGCGAGCAATTCATTCCGAATGACGTGCGGCTTGCGGCGGACGCACGGATGATCATCCTCACCGGCCCGAACATGGCCGGAAAAAGTACCATATTGCGACAAATTGGGCTGATCGTGCTTATGGCGCAGATGGGCAGCTTCGTCGCGGCGACGCGGGCGCGGGTGGGGATCGCTGACCGCGTGTTCACGCGCGTCGGCGCGAGCGACAATCTCGTGCGCGGGCAGAGCACGTTCATGGTGGAGATGTCGGAGACGAGCGCCATTTTGCATACGGCGACCGCGCGCAGCCTCGTGCTGCTCGACGAGATCGGCCGCGGGACGAGCACGTGGGACGGCGTGAGCATCGCGTGGGCGGTGAGCGAGCACCTGCACGAACGGATCGGGTGCAAGACTGTGTTCGCCACACATTATCACGAGCTCACGCAGCTGGCCGACGAATTCGTATCAGTTCGCAACTATAACGTGGACGTGCGCGAGAGCGGCGACCGCATTCTGTTCCTCCACCGTTTGAAGCCCGGCGGCGCGGACCGTTCGTACGGCATCGAGGTGGGGCGCCTGGCGGGATTGCCGCAGCCGGTGATCGCGCGGGCCCGGGCGCTGCTCAAGCTGCTCGAAGGCGAACAGATCGTTGCAGCGCTGAGCGGGAAGGTGGGAATCGCCGCGCGCGCGCCGCGCGGAAACACAGACCAGCTCGCGCTGTTTGTGAGCGACCAGCCCCATCCCGTGGTGGAGCGGCTGCGCGAGATCGACGTGAACACGCTGACACCGCTCGAAGCGCTCGCGCTGCTCGCGCAGCTCACGGTCGAAGCTCGATTGGAGCCAGGAGCCGTCGCCTCGACTGGGGCGCGGTCGTAGATTTCCGCGATGGCACACGCCGAACGCGACCTCAGGGTCTACGATTCCGTTCTCGAGACGATGGGATGGACGCCGCTGATCCGGCTCACGCGCGTCACGCGTGGAATTCTCACGCCGGTGTGGGCGAAAGCCGAAATCTTTAATCCTGGCGGCTCGGTCAAAGACCGGATCGGCATGCCGATCATCGAGAAGGCGGAGCGCGACGGATCGCTGAAGCCGGGCGGTACGATCGTGGAAGGGACGAGCGGCAACACGGGCGTCGCGCTCGCAATCGCGGCGGCACTCAAGGGTTACAAATGCATCTTCACGATGCCGGACAAGATGTCGCAGGAAAAAGTCCGGCTCCTGAAAGCGTACGGCGCCGAAGTCGTGATCACGCCGACCGCGGTGCCACCCGATCATCCCGACAGCTACGTGATGACGGCCAAGCGAATCGCGCACGAAACGCCGAACGCAATTCTCGCGAACCAGTTCTACAACCAAGCCAACCCCGACGCGCACTACGCGACAACCGGCCCGGAGCTGTGGGAGCAGACCAAAGGAAAGATCACACATCTCGTCTGCGGCGCCGGCACCGGCGGAACGATCACCGGAGCGGGTCGTTACCTCAAGGAAAAGAATCCGAAGATCCAGCTGGTGTGCGGCGATCCCGTTGGATCGATCCTCGCCGAGATGTGGCGGAGCGGCGGCACAAGCAAGCTGGAAGGTGTGCCGTACAAGGTCGAGGGAATCGGGCAGGACAAAATTCCGGATACGCTCGATCTCAAGATCATCGACGAGTTTCAAACCGTATCAGACCGCGAGGCGTTCGCGATGGCGCGACGGCTCACGCGCGAAGAAGGATTGTTCGCCGGCGGGTCGTCCGGTCTGCTCGCGCACGTCGCGATGAGCGTCGCGCGGCGCGTCAGCGATCCCGAGGCGTGTGTCGTGACTTTCCTCTGCGACACCGGCGAGCGCTACCTCTCGAAGCTCTACAACGACGAGTGGATGCGCGAAAACCAGATGATGGACACCGAGAAGGTCACGCTTGGCCACCTGCTCGACGTAAAAGGCGAACGTTCGCCGGGCGGAGTAATCAGCACGTCGCCCGGCGCGACCGTGCGGCAGGCGCTGCGCCTCATGAGTCAGCATGACATTTCGCAGCTGCCGGTGATGGACGGCAAGGACTGTGTGGGTTCAGTGAGCGAGAGTGTGCTCAGCGTGCGCGGACTCGAAGATGTGAAGGTGCTCGAGCAGACGGTCGGCAACACGATGGACTCGCCGTTCCCGGTGGTGGACGCGGATCACTCGATGGACGCGATCGTGAAGCTGCTTTCGAAATCGAACCCCGCCGTGCTCGTGCGCGAGAAAGGCGAGATTCGCGGGATCGTCACGCGCTCCGACATGCTCCACTATCTGATGGCGCGCTGAAGTGAAGATCATGGTGTTGATGGGCGGCACGTCGTCGGAGCGCGATGTTTCCCTTGCGTCCGGTCTTCGTGTGGCGGAGGCACTGCGTTCGCGCGGGCACACGGTGACCGCGGTCGACACGGTGCGTGGCGCACTCAGCGAGGGAGAAGAGCGCGCCCTGCTCGCGGGGGGCGTGATGAAAACACTGCCACCAGACCCGCTCGCGCTCGCGCGACTTTCGTCCGAAACGCTGCCAGCCACGGTTCGCGGTCTCGCCGCCACGCGCGAAACCGACGCCGTGTTCATCGGGCTTCACGGCGGACAGGGCGAGGACGGGACTCTTCAGGCGCTGCTCGATCTCACCGGCGTTCCATACACCGGAAGCGGGCACCTCGCGAGCGCGCTCGCGATGGACAAGGATCTCTCCAAGCGGCTCTTTCGCGAGGCGGGCGTGCGCACGCCGGACTGGCTCATGGCGCCGGCGACGGATGACGAGATCGTGAAAACTCTCGGGCTTCCCGTCATCGTGAAGCCGTCCAAGCAGGGCTCGACGGTGGGACTCACGCTCGTGAAGCAGCGGGCGGAGCTGCAGGCTGCGATCGTCGAAGCGAACAAACATGACGACGAGGTGATGATCGAGCAGTTCATCGCCGGCCGGGAACTCACGGTGGGAATCCTCGGCGACGAGCCCCTGCCGGTTGGCGAAATCATTCCAAAACACGAGATCTACGACTACGAGTGCAAGTACACTCCCGGCATGGCGCGCGAGGAATTTCCGGCGAAAATCTCGCCCGCTGAAACAGCCGCCGCGCAGCAGCAGGCGCTGGCGGCGTTCAGGGCGCTGAAGCTCTCTGGGTACGCGCGCATTGACTTCCGTATGATGGCGGACGGAACATTCTATTGTCTTGAAGCGAACACACTTCCGGGGATGACGGAACTAAGCCTGATTCCCCAGGCCGCAGCCGCCGCGGGAATCACCTTTCCCGAACTTTGCGAGCGGATCGTGCAACTGGCGAAAGGTCTCAGGTCGAAGGACTCCGGAGAAACGCGATGACGGGAACACCGATGGCAGCGGCAGCACTGGCGGGAGTTCCGGCCGGCGTCCAGGCACAGGGTGTGTGGGCCGGCCGGCGCCAGCTGTTCGTGCGCTTCGCCGGCGAAGCAGAAACCGCAACGATGTACACCGCCGCGGCGCTGGTGCGCGAACTCGATCGCCAACTGTCGCGCTCGAAGTTTCATTCGATCGCAATCGGCGGCCGCGATCCGCTCGCGAACCAGGCGTTCCTGATCGCAGCGCTCGAGACGGCGAAGCCGCCGATTCCCGTGATGCTCGACACCGATGGTCAGCGGCCGGAAACGCTCAAGACACTCGCGCCATATCTCGCGCTCGCGCAGGTCACCGTCGATTTCTGGGTTCCGGATTCCACGCTGGCGCACGTGATCGAGTCGATCACAGAAGCGGCGCGCGCACAGTGCGCGCACGCGCTCGTGCTCTGCCCGCGCGATGACACATCGGACGGACAGGTGCTGCGCGTGATCGAACAAGCGCACGGCGCGAGCGCGGAAACTCAGGTGATCATTCATCCGCCGGTGCCGGCGGGCGAACAGCCGATGCTCGACCGCCGATGGGCGACGCTGCTCGATCAGGCCATGGCCACGCATCTCGACACGCGCCTCGCGCTGCGGATTCCGCCGCCCGCTGGACTGCGATGAGCGAAGACGTTCCGGTCTACGAAGTGCGCGCGCCGGAGGAATCGGCGTCGCGGGTCACCTCTGCGGTGCAGTGGCTGATCGCGGCGAGCGTCTTCGTCTATTTCATCCAGCTCGCCGTTCTCAATCCGGCCGACGTACAGGCGACGCTCGGATTCCAGACGAAAGATCTTGGCCACCAGTGGTGGACGATAGGCACGTATCTGTTCGTGAACGGCGGCTTCTGGCAGCTCGCGCTGAACATGTACGCGCTCTGGCTGTTCGGCCCCCGCCTCGAGGCGAAGTGGGGGTCGCGCGAGTTCGTGCGCTTTTTCCTGTTCTGCGGACTGGGAGGCTGGTTCGCCCACCTCGTGTTCGTCCCCGGCGAATCGATACTGCTCAGCGCATCATCTGCCGTGTTCGGCGTGATGCTTGCGTCCGCCGCGCTCTGGCCTGATGAACAGCTCTTCGTCTTCGGCGTGATCCCCACGACCGTGCGCTGGCTTGTGATTTTCCTCGGCGTGCTGAACATCGTCGGCGGCGTGACCGCCACGGGAGCGCAGGGCGGCATCGCGTATCTCGCGCATGTGGGCGGGCTCGGCGCCGCGTGGCTCTATCTGCACATGACTGCCTCGGCGACTATCGACCGGCTCCGTCAGGGCGTTTCGCCGGTGCCCGACGAACCGGAGGACGTTCCGCCGCGCGCCGTGCCGCGCGCGATGCCGCGAACCCGCGCGCGCGAACGTGAGCGCGACAACATTGATGACGTCGTCGCGCGCAGCAACGAGGCCGTCTCCAAGCGCACGAGCGCGTCGCCGCGCGCCGAGCGCGCGAAGCAGACCGAGCTCACCGCGCTCGATCAGGTGCTCGACAAGATTTCCGCAAAGGGACTCGACAGCCTCACGAGCGAGGAGCGTCGCCTGCTCAGCGAGGAATCGAAGCGCCGGAGACCGGAATAGGTGCCAAGCCCGCAGCTGCTGGAAACTTTTCCGAATCCGTATGCCGACCGGGATTACGAAATTTTCATGACGTGCCCGGAGTTCACGTCACTCTGTCCGCTCGGCGGAATCGAGGGCGACGCGGACGAGCTCGCGCTGCTCAAAGGGGGCGCGCCGGATTTCGCGACGATCAGCATCACGTACATCCCGGGCAAGCTCTGCGTGGAACTCAAGAGCCTGAAGTTTTATCTCTGGAGTTTTCGCAATGACGGAATTTTCTATGAGCGCGTCGTGAACAGGATTCTCGACGATCTCGTGAAGGTGGTGA
>JANYIJ010000053.1 GCA_025362095.1 Gemmatimonadota bacterium
CGTGACGTGCGCGCCGGTCATCGTGCCGAGAGGCGCGAACTCGCCAATGTCGGCGATCGCCATCGGCGACGCCGCGTACCGCACCGCGCCGGAGCCCTGACACGTGCCGTGACTGAATGTGATTCGGAGATCCGACGAGGGGGCCGAGCCGGGAGTTGTGACGGTTTCGCCACCTTTGCAGCCGGCAGCGGCGGTGACGAACAAGAGCGCAGTCAGTCTGTGCATTCGCCAAGCATACCGATAACTTCACTCGTATGCACACATCCGATGCCATCAAGGCCCGTCGTTCCGTCAAGCGATTCACAGAGCGCGCGGTGACCCGCGCCGAAATCGAGACGCTGCTCGAGCACGCGACGCTCGCGCCGAACCACAAGCTCAACCAGCCGTGGCGCTTCTACGTGCTGGGCCCGGATGCGCGCTACGCGTATGGTCTCGCGCTCGGCGCGCGCAAAGCGAAGAAGATCGAAGATCCCGCGGCCGGAGCGAAGCTGCGCGAGACCGTCGGCGTCGAGCATCGCGCGCTGCCCGCGATGATCGCGGTTGCGGTGGTGAACACCGACAACGCCGAGCAGCGCGAAGAAGATTACGCAGCCGCGATGATGGCCGTGCAGAATATTTCACTCACCGCCGTAACGCTCGGACTCGGCTCGCATATCAAGACCGGCGCGATCATGAATGAACCCGCGGCGCGCGCCGCCGTCGGGCTGCCCGACGATCAGCGAATCGTGGCGGTCGTCAATGTCGGGACCCCGGCTGAAGCTGTTCCCGCGAAGAAGCGCGATCCTGCCGCGGCGTTCACGACGTGGGTACCGTAGCCGTCACTCGCAGAGGTAGTCGATAACATCGGCAGCTTTGTACGCAGGGTGGCTCGACACGAATCCTGCCATCGAGAGCAGATCGTCTCCGCTCGTGATGAGGGTGGTTTCGTATTCACCGCTCGCGACTCGCCACTGGGCCTGCCCAACGCTCGCGAGCAGTCCGTTGCAGAGGCATCGACGGCCTTCGGCGTCCGCGGCCTCGCCCCCTTTCGCGACAAAGGTCTCGACCGGCTCCGCGGAGCAACGATAGATGATGCGCCCGTTGCTCTGGCGAACGGCGACGCGGAGATACCCGAGGTCGCATTCGCGTTCGCGCGCTGAGGCATTGTCTGCATCGCCGGGAAGCTCGACGATCTTGAACGGATAGCCGGTTGGCGATGCGCGCGGATCCGTGCGAAGCGTAACCGCTCCCGCAACAACACCGTCGAGCACGCGCGATTTCACAGCGGGATCAAGTCCTGACTCTTCGCAATACGCGAACAGTGTGCCAACCTGCACTCCCGCGGCCCCTGCCGCGAGCGCGTGGCGAAGACCCTCCGGCGAACCCGTGCCGCCGGCGAGCCAGAACGGAAGTCCGAGCTCGCGCATTTTTTCGAGATCAACCACGTCGCGCTCGCCATACACCGGCTCACCCGTCTCGTTCAGCTGCAGAGCCCCGCGCGGCGGCGCGTTGTGTCCGCCCGACGTGGGGCCCTCCACGACGAAACCGTCCACTCGACCATTCGACTTTCTCGCAAGCGTCATCGCTAGCGTCGCCGCGGAGACCACCGGCAGGAACGCGGGGCGATGCAGCGGCGCGGCCATCATGGCCGGCGTCGCGATCGATGACGGATCGAACTCGAGATATTCGGCCTCGTCGCGCGCGAGCCCCTCGACCTCGAAGCGCACGCGGGCGGGCTTGTGCTCCGCGAGCGCGTCGAGCGCGCCCGGAATTTCCCGCGGAATGCCGGCGCCCATGATCACGACATCGACGCCCGCGAGCATCGCACCGTAGAGCGATGGAAGGTTGGGGATCTGCACCTTCGCGAGAAGGTTGATCCCCACCGGCGAGTCGTGTCCCTCCTTCGCGAGCCACACCTCGACGAAGTTCGCGAGCACCGTGACGCGCTGGCGCGCCGCATTCACCTGCTGTTTGTACATCGGCAGCAACTTATACGGCACGTGCGGCGAGCGACCGCCTTCGATGAAGTACCGCCGGACGACTTCGTCGCCGACCTCGGGAATCGGGAACGCCGCGATCGCACGGCGCACGTGCCCGCCGGGATCGCCGTCCTGTAGGCGACGCGTGACCACGGTATCGAGCATGGTCCCTGAGATCACACCGAGATTTCCGGTGCGCGCCACAGCGTTGGCGAGGCGCCAACTGGACACGGCAACACCCATGCCGCCCTGGATTATCCGGGGAAGCGCCGAAAGAAAGGCCATTGATAACCGTACTCCTCCATATGGTCTGTCGGTGTCAGGGAAACCTTTGGTTCGTTCCGGCGACTATTATCCTGACAGCGATGCTCTACTACGCGAACGTCACCGTTCATGTGCTCGCCGCCATGCTCTGGCTCGGCGGCATGTTCTTTCTCGGCATCGTCGGCGCGCCGCTGCTGCGCGCGATCGAGCCGCCCGAACTTCGGCAGAAACTGTTCCAACTCATCGGCGAGCGGTTTCGTGCGGTCGGCTGGTGGTCGATCGCGGTGCTCGTCACGACGGGCGTCATCAACCTGCACTATCGCGGACTGCTGCACTGGAGCGGCGCGCTGGGCGCCGCGGCCTTCTGGCGCACCGGCACGGGCCATACGCTTGCCGCAAAGCTCGCTGCGGTCGGAACCATGATCTCGATCGGCGCGGTGCACGATTTCATTCAGGGGCCACGCGCGGCGCGGGCCGTTCCCGGATCGCCGGAGGCAATCGTTCTTCGGCAGCGCGCCGCGCTGCTCGCACGCGTCAACGCGATCGTCGGCATCGTGCTCGTCGCAGCCGCGGTTCGGCTAGCCCGCGGAGGCTGACCGCCTCAGCGGCGTCACCGGCACTGACGGCGCACCCGGTGCCGGCGCATCCACCGTGCGCCAGACCTGCAGCACGAAGATGAACGCACCGACCGCCGTGATCGTGCCGCCCGCACTCAGCACGCCAGTGCCGAGTGCGGAGCCCGATGCGCGTAACCAGAACCCGGCCACCATCGCGGAGAGTCCGCTGTTCGCGATCCACCAGTGCCAGCGCGCCGCGCGCACACTCCAGAGCGGACGGCCGGAGAGCCGCGGCACGACGTGGTATCCCACGCCGTTGATGAACATCGTGACGAAGCCGAGCAGCATCACGTGCGCGTGAACAGCGCGATACGCGGTCCACTCGGGCACACCCGCCATCGCCATGCCGAGCAGCACACCAACGCCGAGCCACGCAACGCTCGCCTTGACGAAGGCCTTTACGAAATCATCCATCTCAGAATCCCGCCTTCAGCTGCAGATAGGCCCAGTGACGGAACGTGTTGTTCGCACCGAGTCCCATCGCGGCCGCCGCAGGTCCAGCGCGAAACGCCGTATAGCCGAGTTCCATCGTGGCGGCGCTCGAGAGCCGCACCGGCGCGATCACGTCTGCCTCCCATCCAATCTCCGCACGAGCACCGGCCTGCGGGGCGAAATGGTGGAGCTCGATCTTCAGTGTCGTCCTCGGCGGCAGCGCCATCGATGCCGTGGCCAGCGCGTCGATGAGTCCGCGATCGTTGGTGCGCGCGGCGGGATCGAGGAAGAGATCCATCAAGCCGTAGAACGGATGGTTGGTCGCGTACATCGTATTGAACGAGCCGTATCCGCCGTCCGTCGCGCTGTTGTCGCCGGAAAGAATGTCCACGCCGAGCGAACCCGTCACCCTTCGCGCATCGACCGCTGGCCGCGTCACCCGTGCGCCGAACAACCATGCGCTCACGTCCTGGTTCACCACCAGCGATGTGCTCGACGCCTGATACTGCTGCGTTCCCGTCTGCCAAGCGGCCTCGAGCTCGAAACCGATTTCGCGGTTCTTTCCTTGACGGAGCCGCGCGTCGAACGTCGCCTTGTTCGCATCGGCGAACGTGCGATAGTGGCCGCCCGCGTCGAACAGCGCCGTCCCCTCGAGCGATCCGGTGCCCAAGACGCGAGTGCCGAACAGTCCGGCGACCATGTGATCGGGCGCGGGCGATGTCGGCGCGGGAATCGTCACGGCGGCGAAATGGCGCCCGCGTTCCTCGACGGTCGCCGCGAACGCGGTCGCGGTCCACTGCTCGGCACCCGGCGCCGCGCGGCCCTGCGTGAACAGAACGCGCAGTCCGTCGAACGAGCGCCCAGTGTTCGACCAATCGACCGCGCCGACGAGGCGCTCGTTGCCGAACGTGATTTCCTGCCGGCCCGCCCGCGCCTTGAGTTCGCCCGGCCCCCACATGGTGGAGAGCTCCAGATATCCCTGATGGAGCTCGAGGGCGTCGGGATTCGTAGCCGTGCTGTTCGACTCGGCGCCGAACACGCGGCTGTCCTGCACCTGCGCGACGATCGTCACGCCCTTGGCGGGCGCTGCGCGCACGCCGAGTCGAGAGCGGAGATACGTGTACACATCAGTCGCGAGAGCTCCGCCCGGCCAGTCGCCCTCCGACCGCGAGCGGATTTCACCGAAGATGCTCACCGGAATCGAGGCCGTCGCGGTCTGCGACGCAGCCGTTCGTGGAGTGATGAAGCCGCAGAGCGCGAAGGTCAGCGCGAGCGGCCGAAGCGTATTGGACAATGGAGACATGGTTTTGTTCGTTTGGTTGAGGTGCCGCTACGCCGGCGCATTCGCCGCGCAGCGGAAGCCGAGCATGCGGGCCGTCGATCGCTCGGTGAGGGCCGAACGAAACGCCTCGCGCAGCAGCGCCGGGTAGTTGGTTGCATCCGACGCACCCATCGCGGCGCCAGCGCAGTTGGTCATTTCTGCGGGCTTGAAATCGCGGGTCCATTCCCAGGTGGAACCGTGCAGTCCTTCGATCCCATACACGTTCCTGAATCCGCGGCCGATCGGTGCAATCGCGCTCGTCGATCGCGAGGCGTACATCCCGAGGAGGCGGCTTTGAAAGAGCTGATCCTGCGATGCGTCGCGACTGACATCACTCGCCGCGGCGACGTACTCCCACTCGTCCGTCGTCGGCAGGCGCTTGCCCTGCGCCTCGCAGTACGCGGACGCAGCAAACCACGAGACCGAGGTCACGGGATGACGGAGGTCCATCGCGTCGCCCGGCTCCAGCGCGCCTCGCCACTCGGCGAGATACGTGGCGTCGGCGTGCTTGGGATCTACTTTCCCTCGTTGCCATTCCGCGTGCGTTTTCACGAACGCGAGATAGTCTCCGCGCGTGACAGCGTGCGCGTCCATCTCGAACGCCGCAACGTGCATGCGCTGGCCGCCCATCCCGCGAATCGGGAGGTAGTCCCCCGCCGGAACGTGAACCATTCCGGCGAGGAGTACGCTCAGCGCGCCAAGTGAGAGCGCAGTGCCCGCGACGTTCATTTCGCCGGAGGCGCCGCTACGCCTGACTGGATGCTCTCGATGATCTTCTTGTTCTCGGGTCCGGTGACCGTGAGAATTCCGAGCGTGCCCTTGTTGAAGGCGCGGAAGATCGCGTGATCCACCAGGATGAAATCGCCCGGCACGGTGGCGCCGAACTCGACGACGGCGGAGCCGCCCGATGGAATGAGCGTGGTCTGCACGTTGTGCTCTGCGTTCGTGCTGCCGCCTTCACCGTAGACGTTTTCGAAGATCTGGCCGATCACGTGAAAGCTCGACGTGAGATTCGGGCCGGCATTGCCGACGAACATGCGGATGCGGTCGCCGACCTTGGCCTTGAGCGCGCCGTCTCCGGTGACCGCGCCGACGCCGCCGTTGAACACGACATAGGTGGGCCGTTCGTCCACGCCCTTGTCCATATCGAGTGTTTGCAGACCGTGCGCGCCGTACTTCCCCTTCGTGTAGAACTCGCTCTGCATCACATAAAATTCTTTGTCGACCTTCGGCAGCCCTTCTTTCGGCTCGACGAGAATCATGCCGTACATGCCATTGGCGATATGCATCGGCACCGGCGACATGGCGCAGTGATAGACGAACAGGCCGGGATTCATCGCGGAGAACGTGAACACCGACTCGTGTCCGGGGAGCGTGAGCGAAATCTTTGCTCCGCCGCCCGGGCCGGTCACACCGTGCAGATCGATATTGTGCGGCATGGTGCTCGACGCCTCGTTCTTCATGTGCAGCTCGACGAGATCGCCTTCACGCACGCGAATGAAGTTGCCCGGAACGGATCCGCCAAACGTCCACGCCGCGTACTCGACGCTGTCGGCGAGTCGCACAGTCTTCTCGACCACGTCGAGATTGACGATCACCCTGGTCGGGTGATTGCGTGTGATCGGGGGCGGCACATTCGGCGCCTGGGTGAGCACCGCGACTTCCTGACCGCTGATGTTCTCGCTCGGCTGGCGAATCTGGATGACCCTGCGGCCTTCGTCGCGGGTCGACGCCTGGTTGCACGCCTGGATCCCGAGCGGGATGCCTACGATCAGGGCGACGGCGATGATGATCGTGCGGTATTTCGGCAGAGCCGATTGGTTGCTGTTGTTAGGCGACATTGAGCGACTCCGGAACTGGGTGAACTGCGAGTGGATCGACGCGGCCATTGAGCAGGTCCGCGATCGTTGTGCTGAGAAAAGGCGACCGCCGCGCGGCGGTCACAGCTTGCCACGCGTCGTGCGAGCGGCACGGACGGGCTGGATCGCACGGACCGCTGCCCAGCATGCAGCGCGGATTGCCCGGAACGGTGTCGAACAGGTCGATCACACGGCCGAGCGTGATTTCTGTCGATGGAATCGCGAGCGTAAAGCCGCCCGCAGGGCCGCGCGTGCTGTTGATCAGACCGGCCTTTGCGACGGCGTTGAGCACCTTTGCCATGTAGTTGCGCGGTGCGCCGGTGGCGTCGGCGATTTCGTCGGCGCGCAGTGCGCGATCCGTCTCGTCCCTTGCGAGGAGGAGCATGGCGCGAAGCGCGTAGTCGGCGGTGAGCGAAACCATTTCAGCGGAGGGCGAATGTTTGCGAGTTTCTCATCTGGATATGAGTATCTCGCGCGAAACGCATTCCGCCTGTCGGAGAGTCCCTGTTTTTTGGTCGGCGTTTCCCTTTCGCTCAGCCTACTCCCACCAGCGGCCCTTCTTCTTCATTAGCACGATCCAGCCCACCGTGCCAAGTCGCCTCCCGAATAAACTCCTCACGCATCACTGATCTTCCCCCTCACTCCTCACCGGAGTACCGCTTCCCCCTCGTCCCTCTGCTGCTCCATCTGCCGCAGCACCATCTCGTAGTACACTCCCTTCTTCTCCATCAACTCCCCATGCCCGCCCCGCTCGATCACCGTTCCATCTTCCATCAATAGAATGAGATTCGCTCGCCGCACCGTCGACAGCCGGTGCGCAATCACAAACGTCGTG
>JANYIJ010000055.1 GCA_025362095.1 Gemmatimonadota bacterium
CGCTGGAACAAGGACGCCACCGCGTTCGCGTACGACGATCGCGGCAACATCATGCTCAAGACGATCGGCGCAGACAGCGCGAAGAACCTCACCGCGAAATACCGCCGTCCATCGACTCGAGGTGACACCGCGAACCGCCCCTCGTACACGATCGTCGACTGGAGCCCGGACAATAGCGCGTTGCTCGTGAGTTCGAAGGACGGCTACTACACGCTGGACGTGCGCACCGACTCGCTGTCGCAGGTCTTTGCACTCGAAGCCGACTCCGCCACGCGCCCGACTCGAACATACGTCAGCTCCAGCCAGGACGGCCGCTACATCTACCTCACGCATTCTGCCAAGGACAAGTGGGCGCGAGGCATCGAGCGCGTGGACGTGAACTCGCACCAGGCCACGTCGCTCGCGCAGGATGTGAACCTCTACTCAGGATGGCGTATGGCTGCGGACGGATCGCGCTTCGTATTCGAGCGCTCCGACGGCATTCACCCGACCGAGCTCTTCACCGCCGGCGCAGACTTCTCCAACCCGCACGCGCTCACCCAGCTCAATCCGCAGCTCAGCGGCGTCGAAGTCGCACGCACGGAGCTCGTCACGTACCGCGACGCGGATGGCAAGAAGCTGAACGGCGTGCTGTACTATCCGACGAACTATCAGGCGGGAAAGAAGTATCCCCTCGTGGCGGAGGTGTACGAGAACTACTTCGACAACGGCTACATCGAGCAAATGGACCTGATGGCGGGGCGCGGCTATTTCGTGCTCCATCCCTCGGTAAACCTCGAGATTGGATATCCCGGCGAGTCGTGGGAGAAGGGCGTGCTCTCGGCGATCAATTCGCTGATCGATCGCGGGCTGGTCGACGAGAAGAAGCTCGGCGTCTTCGGCACGAGCTACGGCGGCTACGCCGTGAACCTGTTGATCGAACAGACCGATCGCTTCGCCGCCGCCGTGAACATCTCGGGGAAGGTCGACATCATCTCGTTCCTGGGTGACAGCCCCAAGATCGGCACGCGCAACTACAACGCCGCGGAGAAGGGACAGGATCGCATCGGCGCGACGTTGTGGGAGGCCCCAATGAAATACATCAACCATTCGGCGATCATGTTCGCCGATCGCATCAAGACGCCGCTGCTCATGCTCACGGGCAAGCAGGATTACAACGTGCCCGACACCAACGAGCGCGAGATGTACTACGCGCTACGCAGGCTCGGGAAGGAAGCCGTGTGGGTGCAGTACGCGGACGCGGGGCACGGCGCGGGACGAGCGGGCAACGAGGCGGACTTCCGCGATCACTGGACGCGGATGTTCGACTGGTTCGGCACGCATTTCGAAAAGCCTACGGTGAAACAAGCGCAATAAATCGTCCGGCGTCGATGACGCCGTTGCGCACCGTGTAGAGCGTGAATCCAGAGGTGAACGGAAGGCCCGCACCGTTCGACGGGCCTACGATCGCCGGCACCTGATTGAATCGCGTTTTCAGCCCGTCGATTTCGTATTCGATGTGCTCGCCGGCGTGCATGTGTCCGCCGAGCGCGAGCACATGTCTGTGCTTGCGCAGTATCGCGAGCACGTCGCCGGCGTTGGCAACCGTGTGGCGGAACTGCGTCTTCCCGTTGATCGTGATCAGCGTCGGCGCGGGCGGGTCGTCGCGAAAGCCGTTCATGTCTTCGATCGACGTGAAGAACGGGATGTGATTGAACGTGACGACCGGCATCGAGGCGGGCACGAGTGCCAGGTCACGTTCGAGCCACGCGAGCTGAAGGCTGTCGACGTGGCCGTAGTACCATTGATCGTCGATGTCGACGGAGTTGAGTCCCACGAAGTGCACGCCACCGTACGTGAACGAGTAGTAGTCGGGTCCGCGGAAGTGGCGGTACATCTTCCGGCCGTAGAGCGGGTGAGTGGTCTCGACGTGTGACTGTCCGCGCTCGATGCCGAAGTTCTCGTGGTTTCCCGGGATCGTGAAGACTGGGTTGTGAAAAAGCGCCGCCTCGCGGCCGAACAGCTCGTAGTAGCCCGTTGCCTCGGTTTCTCCGACACGAAGCGCGTCGCGCACCAAGTCTCCAGTGATGATCACGAACGCCGGCTTGAGCGAATCAGAGAGCGCGCGCAGCCGCTGAGTCCGCGCGAGCGACGCCGGGGCGATGTGAGTATCGGACGCGTGAACGAAGGTGAACGCTGCGGCGCGCGGCACGGGCACCAAAGCGAAATCAATTGTCGAACTGCCGTCGTCGGTGCGATGCCAGAATGAGCCGGCGGCTCTGTAGCCATCAGGGACCGAGACGAAGACGACTCCGGTCGCACTACGAGGCAGCTGGTACGCGCCGGACGCGTTGGTGGTGACGACTGCGCTCTGATTCGAGACTGCGACATTCGCGAGTGGCCGCTCGCCCGGGTCGCGAACGCCGTTGCCGTTGGCGTCTACGAACACCGTGCCCGAAACCACCGCAGCCTGCGCACCGGCGATACTTGCCGAGATCAGCGATGCGCTCAAGAGCGCACGGACGCGAATGAACCTTTCGAGTCGCACAGCCCGCTACCTCAGCTCCACGCGCCCGCGCGGACTGTCGATCGTCGCGACGAGCGCGGGGCGTGATCCTGACGTGACGTGAACTTCGAGGCCGAGCTGCTGGAGCATGCGCTGAACATTCGTGGCGTCAGGATGCTCGGCCCGCAACGAAATCAGGGTAGCGCCCTTTGCTGCCGACTGCGCGGGATGCGGCGACTGGCCCCAGTCGATGATGAACGGCACGATGCCGTCCCCCGCTTGAGAGGCCGTTGACTGCCACGAGAGCTGCACTCCGTCCGGCCGGCGTCGTCCTCCCGACTGAACTTTCCCGAGCGCAACTCCGTTTTGAGCGGCATCTGCTCTCAGCTTTTCGAGATCAGTTCCTTTCGCGGCCCACGTCACGAGCCGCGAACTCTTGAGATCGTCGATGCCGAATCGCCGCGGCGTGGACGGTGCCGGCTGCGCGGGATCCGGCGCGATGATCTCGATGTAGGTATACGGCCCCAGTGCGATCAGCGCGTTTCGCGTGCCGAGTCCGAGGTGCTGTCCGCCCGGCGTGGCGCGCACACCGAGGAGTTTTTCCAGCTCGGCGATTCCGCGGTCCAAATCCGGTGTGGCGTAGACGAGGTGATCCACTCGAGAGAGGAGTTCAGGTGACGACTGCTGCGCTGTGCCGCTGCCCGCGATCAGGACAAGCAGTGGCGCGGCGCGTGCCAATGATCTCAACCATTCCATGATATTCATGCGAGTGCCTTGTCCTCCCACGCGAAATCCGGCTTGGCCCGCTGCTGCTGTTCATACCAAGCGAACGTCTCACGCAACCCGTCTTCCAATGATGTGAGCGTGAGCCCGAGCTCCGAGCGAACTCGATCTGCGCGAGCCGTGATGGCAGGCACGTCGAGATACGCCCCGAAGTAGTACGGAGGCGCCATCACGCCGCCGCCCAGTTCTTCGATTCGCTCGCGCGAAATGTTCACGAGATCGGCGGGCTTGCCGGCAACCTTGGCGAGCAACCGCACGAAGTCGATCTGCGACATTGGCGGATAGTTCGCGACGTTGTATGCGTGGCCGATTGCAGCATCGTTCTCGGACGCAAGGATCGACGCGCGCGCCACGTCCTTCGAATACACCCACTGTATCGTCCGCAGCCCGTCACCGGGAATGATGATTGGGCGGCCAGCCACTAGGCGGTCGAAGAAGTACGCTTCGCGCTCGAACGGATTGTACTGACCGTAAATGAACGTCGGCCGAATCGTCGCGACTGGAAGCCCGCGGTCTCGGCAGAGCGCGAAGAGCGCGCGCTCGGTATCCGCCTTCTGCGCGCCGTACCTGTTAGGATCGTTGGACGGAATGAGAGCGGCATCTTCCGTGTAGTCGCCGCCGGCTGGATATACCGCGACGCTGGACGTGAAGACGTAACGCTTCAGCCCGTTTACCGTCGCGGTCGCTGCAGCGGTCACCTGGTCAGCAGAAGTGCCGCGCGTCCAGTCGTACACGTTGTCGTAGATCACGTCGAACCGCGTGCCGTCGAGAGCGGTCTTTACCGCGGTGGCATCGTTTCGGTCGCACTGGATCTCACCCACGCGCTCATCGAATGGCGTGCCGCGACCGCGATGCATGACGACCACTTCGTCGCCGCGCGAGAGGAGCTGCTCCACGAGTGCGCGTCCGATGAACAGAGTGCCGCCAATCACGAGCGCGCGCGCCATCGGTTACCTCAGATAGGAAGGAGGAGCCTTCACGTTCAGTCGCGGGCGAGCGACTTGTTCAACGCGACGGCCTCGCGAATGAGCGCCTTGAATGCCTTCTCGTCGATTTTCACATCTTCGTGAAAATCGATCGCGCGCCGCGTGTTGCCGCCCATGCTGGAATTGAACAAGCCTGCCGGATCTTTGAGCGCGGCACCCTTCGCGAACGTCGTTTTCACGGCGCGCTTGTAGACCTCCCCGGTGCAGATGATCCCGTTGTCGGACCACACGGGAATCTCCCATTTCCACTCCTCTGTCACCTTTGGATCCGCTTGCTTGATCAACGCGCGAATCTGGGCGAGCGTCTTGCCCCGCCACCCGCCGATTTCCTTAATGCGAGCATCGATGAGCTGCGACGCCGGCTTTGCCATCTATGCCTCCTCTCAGCGAACGCGCCAAACCGCGACTCCCGTAAGCAAAGCTGCGAAACCGAGCAGCGCAACGATGTTCACGGCGACCGGTCGGCTGGCACTATGCCACGTTGACTGCGTACTCTTCATCAACGCAGGAAACTCCGGCAAGGGAAATATCAATGCGAAAGTTTGTGCGCGCCACGTTTCTCATTACGCTCGCAGCCTCGGCTGCGCAGGCCCAGATCAATGCCGGAACGCAAGCGTCCGAATCGAATTTGCCGTTCGCCATGACGCAGGTGGCGACGTTCAATCTGCCCTGGCGCATCGCCTTCCTTCCGGATGGCCGCATGCTCATCACGGAGAAGGTCGGCCCGCTCTGGCTGGTCACGCAGCAGGGCGCCAAGACGCCGGTGACGAACGTGCCGGCCGTTTTGTCCGCGGGGCAGGGCGGCATGCTCGGCGTGTACACGTCGCCGAACTACGCGACTGATCACTTCGTTTACCTGACGTATTCGGAACCCGGTGAGCCCAGCGGATCGAGCCTCGCGCTGGCCCGCGCGCGGCTTTCGCTGGGCGACAGCACCGCGAGTCTCGACGGCCTCGAAGTGATCTGGCGCGACGGCGCGCGCGGACGCGGCGGACAGTTCGGCGCGGCCATCGCCTTTTCACCCGACAAACAATTTCTTTTTTTGACCGTTGGTGACCGGCAGCGCATGACGCCTGCGCAGGATCCTGACCAGCCGCTCGGAAAGATTCTGCGCCTGACGCTCGACGGAAAACCGGCTCCGGGAAATCCGCAGGCAGGAAAAATCGGCGCGGCGAGCGTTCCCGTGATCGATCCGCCGCGCAACACCGAGATGGCCAAGACCGCGACGGTCGTGCGCACCTACACGTTTCCAGGGCCGAACCTCACGCCATCGGAAACGTGGAGCACCGGCCATCGCACGCCGTACGGATTGGCTTTCGCGCCGGATGGCCGGCTCTGGGAACTCGAGCACGGTCCGCGCGGCGGAGATGAACTCAACCTGATTGAGCCCGGCAAGAACTACGGCTGGCCGCTCACGTCATATGCGACCAACTATGACGGCGTTCCAATCCCAAGTCCCGATACTCGCGACGATCTGACGAAGCCAGTGATCTACTGGACGCCCGTAATCGCGCCGGGAAATATCGCGTTCTACAGCGGCTCGATGTTTCCTCAGTGGCAGGGCTCCGCGCTGATCGGCGGGCTGGCGACGAACGCGCTCCTCCGCATCACGTTCGATGGAAAGGGAGGCGCCGCGACGGCCGAACGGTGGAGCGTCGGCCACCGCATTCGTGACGTCGCCGTTGCGCCGGACGGCGCGGTGTGGCTG
>JANYIJ010000058.1 GCA_025362095.1 Gemmatimonadota bacterium
AATTGCCACGATGGCGCTCAAGGCCGCGCCAAGGATGAGCTGGTACAAGACGGCGCGCGGCGGGATGTACGCGTTCGGCGCATTCATCGCGATTATTGCCGCATTCATGGGAATGCGCGCACTGGGCATTGGCCCGTTCGGATCGCTGCGCGGGCGGGGAACGTTCGGCGCACGCGAGACAATTGTCGTCGCCGACTTCCGCAGCCCGGCCGATTCTTCGCTCGGCCCGACCGTCGCAGAGGCGCTACGGACCGATCTCGCGCAATCGTCGACGCTGAAGGTCCTCACGCGCGCCAACGTCCGCGAACTTCTCGGCCTGATGCAGCGCCCCCGCGAGAGCGTTGTGCAGTTCGAGCTGGCTCGCGAGATCGCCACGAGAGAGGGCGCAAAGGCCGTCCTCGACGGCGATGTCGAAAAGCTCGGCAAGGGATACGTTGTCTCGGCTCGACTCGTGAATGCTCTCGACGGCAAGGACCTCGTCACGTTTCGCGAAACTGCCGACGGTGAGGACCAGCTGATCGGAGCGCTCGGCAAGCTCTCGCGTTCCGTGCGCGAGCGCGCCGGTGAATCCCTCCGCAACATCCAGCAGAGTTCCGAACTCGAGCGCGTCACCACTCCGTCGCTCGCGGCATTGCGAAAGTATGTGGAAGGCGCCACCACCGCGGCTGAACTCGGCGACACCGACCGTGGTCTCACGCTGCTGCAGGAAGCCGTGACGATCGACACCGCGTTCGCGATGGCGTGGCGCATGATCGGCGTGCTCCTGTCCAATGACGGTCGCGATCCCGCGCGCACGCTCGCGGCGATCCAAACGGCGTTCCGTCATCGCGATCGCCTCACGGAAATGGAGCGCCTGCTGACCGAAGGCTTTTACTATACGCGTGCGAACCGCGACCGCGACAAGGCGATCGCCGCATATACCGCCGCAATTGCGATCGACTCCAACAACACTTCTGCACTGAACAATCTTGCGGTAGTACTCGGCGAAAAGCGCGAGTACGCGCGCGCCGAGGAGCTTTACAAGCGCGTGACCAAGATGCCGCGCTCGTACGGCCGTGCGTTCACAAACCTGATGCAGGAGCAGATCAGGCTCGGCCACACCAGCGGACTCGATTCGACCAACGCGGCCTTTCACGCCAGGTATCCGACCAACGCTGCGCTGTTCGCAGGCGACTGGTACACCGCATGGGGAAAAGGCGACCGCCGCGCCGCCGACTCAATCGCAAAGAATGGGTACCAGAACGCAAAGATCCTCGCCCAGACCACGTACGGAGCGGGAAGCCTGGCGGCGGACGCCGAACTTGGCGGCCAGCCGAACGAGTCTTTGAAGTGGAGCGTGATCTCAGATCTCGCGACATACAAAGCCGACAAGACAAAGTCGAACGAGCTCGTGATTTCGCTCGACTCGGTCTACTACTTCGCGGCGATGCTCGAGAAGCCGGCCGAGGCAAAAGCGGCATACGCGCGCGCAACGGCACGCGTCCCGCTTTCCCAGCTGAAACCGGAGGAGCGGAATTGGCAGCTGATCGCCCGCATTGCGGCACGCATGCGCGACCCGGTCATCGCGAAGCAGGCCCTGGACGGATTCGAGCATGACATGGTCGCGCGCGAGCCTGACGTCGACGGCGGCCGCGCGTTCTTCACCGCGCACGTCGCGCTCGCGGAGGGCAAGTGGGACGCGGCAATCGACGCGTTGCGCACCGCCGACCGGAAGTTCTCGATCTTCGACAAGTACGAATTCGCCGCGATGGCGATGGCGAACGACTTCGGCGGGCACGCCGATTCGGCGATCTTTTACTACGAAAAATTCGCCGCGTACAAGGATCCGAACATGACCGAGGACTCTCAGTTCCTCGCGGGCTCGTACAAGCGCCTCGGCGAACTCTACGAAGCCAAGAGCAACACCACGAAAGCCGTCGAGAACTACGAGAAGTTCGTTGAGCTGTGGAAGAACGCCGAGCCCGAGCTGCAGCCCAAGGTGAAAGAAGTGCGCGACAAGATCGCGAAACTCGCTCCAGTTGAAAAGGTGAAAAAGTGAGCCTCGACGTTCGCGCGCAGTTAGAGAAAACGCACGGCGATTCGTATCGAATCGTGCGCGAACTTGGCGGCGGCGGGATGAGCCGCGTGTTTGAGGCGATGGAACTTCGCCTCAATCGCAAGGTGGCCATCAAGGTGCTCTCGCCTGAACTCGCGCAGGGTATCAGCGTCGACCGGTTCGAGCGCGAAATCCAGACCGTCGCGGGCCTTCAGCAGGCGAACATCGTCCCCGTGCTCACCGCGGGCGATACCGCTGGCCTTCCGTTTTACACGATGCCGTTCGTGGAGGGCGAATCGCTCCGCGCGCACCTCGCGCGCGGAC
>JANYIJ010000080.1 GCA_025362095.1 Gemmatimonadota bacterium
AAAAGTCTTGAGCCGCAAAACTCTCGCGATTCCATCATTCGCAACACTGTGGAAGCGGGCTTGTCGATCCGCACCGACTGCCGATTCGCGCACTGGTTTCATATATGGCCGTGTGCTGCTGGGCGCGGCGCCGACTCCCGCGGTTAGTCAACCGGTTCGTGCCGTGTGGCGCGTGGCGAATGGCGCACCTGCAAGCGCTCAGCTGCTCGGAAGAGAGGCCGTCTCCGATACCAAGGGGACCTACGCGATTTGCGGAGTGCCGGTCGACCAAGCGCTCGCGCTTTCCGCAGGCCGAGGTGACACGGCAACCACTGCGGTCTCATTTCTCGTGGGCGAGGCGCGGGTTGCGCGCAGAGACATCACCATGCCAACGAGTGCGACACTCGCACAGCTGGAGGCCGACTCGCTCACTGGCACGGCGCTCTCGGTGACCGACGGGGCGACGCTTATTGGATCGCTGATGGACAGCGCGGGCAAACCCATTCCTTCCGCGCGCATCACCATCTCCGGCGTCGCGGGCCAATGGGGCGTGACGCCCGACGGCGCGTTCGCGGTGCACGGCGTTCCATCGGGCGCGCACGTCATTGACATCACGGCAGTCGGCTATCTGCAGGAGCGCCGCATCATCGAGGTGGAGCCGGCCGATTCCGTGCAGCTCGATATTGCAATGACGAGAGTCGCGACCACCATGAACACCGTGAAGGTGACCGCCGAACGGGCGCGGATGGCCGCGCGACTCGAAGAGCTCGACCGGCGGCATCGCGCGGGATTCGGTTACTGGGTCGACTCGGTCAAGCTCGCGAAGGCGGTCACCATTACGCAGGTGCTGACATTCCCGCGCGTCATCGTGTCGTCGAAGGCCGGCCAATGGTCCATCACGATGGTGTCAGGCGTGCAATCCCTTCCGCAGTTGGGAAAAAGCGGCGGTTCCCAGCTCTGCACGCCTACCTATTGGTTAGACGGCGAAATCACGGACGCCGAAGCGCTCAACGATGTTTCGAAAGACGAAGTTGGATTGATCGAGGTCTATCCGACCGCTGCACGAGCGCCGGCGCAGTACGCCGGCACGCGCAGTAACTGCGGCGTCGTGTTGTTCTGGTCGAAGCGCTACATCAATCCGTAGCAGCCCGCGTCTCGGTCAGGCCGGCGGGTCTTTCTGCCGCATGTGCGTCACGGCGGTGATGATTCCCACGCCAAGCATGATCAGACAGATGATCAGCGTCCACGTGGTCGACACGTGGGCCGTGGAGAGTCCCCAGCCAATGCCTCCGATCACCACGGCGATGCCGACCAGATAGATCCAGAAGTTCATGCGCGAACTCTAGCGCGCACAGCGCCGTGTGTCTGTCAGGCAATCGTGCGATAGCCGATCGGGTTACATGCACCGGGTTACTGCGCAGTTACTGCTTTTTCTTCATCGCGCCAATCACCGGCGCCGTCACCCGCGATCCGCCCGGCAGCGACTCGATGTCGTTGTGCGTCAGAGGATCGTTGAAATTCGCGGCCGGCCACTGCGATGGATCGCTCGGCGCGAACACACCGGCCATGATCGCCATCGCGCCGTTCGTGATCGTGTCCTTCTGCGGCGCGTCGTACGAACCCACCACCCGATACTTGCGCCCCGCATCCATGCGCAGGCCGAGTACCGGATAATATTTCCGGCCCACCGCCGTCACGTGGCCAAGGCTGTCACGCTGCGACTGGACGCGCGAAAGCAGCTTGCCATTGGCGGCGTCTTCGAGGCGAAGATCCACGCCGTAGTCGTGCAGATGTCCGCCGACCCCGAGAAAGCGTCCCGCGATCGGCATCGTGAACTCAAACGCGCGCGACGTTTTTCCGGGCGGGAGATCGTACACATTCGGTTCGCCGGGCGTGTTGTTGATGTCCATCTGCACCGGAAAAACCGCGATCGGTTTCACGAGCGTGTTCTTCGGCAGGTACGGCATCGCGAGCCTAATGTACACGCCCTCATAATTCTTCTCGCTCGGATTGTGCCATCCTGCGTAGATCGCGAGCTGCTGTCCGCTCTTCATGGGAACTCCCAGGAAACGCGGCAACACCACGTTGTGCGTCTCGACGCCGGCGGCGATGAAACGCACGAGATCGGGCTCGAGCAGCTGCCTATGGGCGAAGTCGATGCCCACGAGGTGATGCATCAGGTGCTGCGGAAGTTCGTTGCCCGCGGAATCAACGAGCGAGACTTTGAATCCGCGATACCAGCCGTCCACGGGCCACACGAACCGCACGAGCGGCGAGAAGCCGTGCGCCGCATGGTTCTCATGCTCGCCCGTGCCGTCGGCATGCACGCCATCCATCCCCGTCATTCCTGCGCCGCTCTTCATTCCGGGCATCCCCGGCATAGCGGGCATGTCGGGCATCGCCGCCATCGCGGACATTCCCGGCACCCGGAAGGGGCCTGCGTACAGCACGACTTCGTGCTGTGCGGAGTCGACTACCAGCCGCGATTCGGCATCGCCCGAGACGGCGCCCAGCACCGCTGCGGGCGCTGGAACCGGCGCGGCCCCGTGGCAGGCGGCTGACAGGAGCAGGAGGGCTGGCGCGAAAGCGGTGTGAAGCAGGTGGCGTCGCATGGACTATAAGAGATATGCTTGACCGGTATCGGGCAAGAGTTTCCGCGACAAAGTGGAGGAAGTGTTCTCATGACATCACGAATCACCTATCGATCCGGCGTCGGCGCCGTCCTCGGCGCGCTCGCTCTACTGACGGTTGCCGCCGCGAGACCGCGATCGGGCGAGGCCGCGAACGGTACGGCGCGCGAGATCGTTTTCTCCGACACGCGGCTCAAGAACGGCCTGCGCGTCATCATCGCCGAAGATCATCACGCGCCGGTATACTCGATCGCGGTCACTTACAACGTCGGCTCCCGAAACGAGCGGCGCGGTCGCACCGGATTCGCGCATCTCTTCGAGCACATGATGTTCAAGGGATCGGAAAACGTGGGGCCCGGCGAGCACTTCATGTTGATTTTCAATAACGGCGGCAACATGAATGGCACGACAAACAAGGACCGCACGCTCTACTACGAATCGCTCCCGACGAACCAACTCGATCTCGGTCTGTATCTCGAGGCTGATCGCATGCGTTCGCTCGTGATCAACAAGGAAAATCTCGACAATCAGCGCAACGCGGTGCAGGAAGAGCGCAGGCTCGCCGTCGACAACAATCCGTACGGCCACACGTTCGAACTGATCGATTCGCTCGCGTACGACAACTTCTCGTATCAGCACTCGGTGATCGGCTCGATGGCGGATCTGAGCGCGGCGTCGGTCGACGACGTGCAGGCTTTCTTTCGCACGTACTACGCTCCGAACAACGCCGTCATTGCGATCACCGGAGATGTGAAGACCGCTGACTGCCTCGCCAAGGTCAGGAAATACTTCGAAGCAATCCCGCGGCAACCGGATCCGGATCCTGTTGACATGTCGGAAAAGCCGCGGACCGCTGAGCGGCGGATGACGCTCGAGGATCCGCTCGCGCGGCTCACCCGCGTCGACATCGCATACAACGTGCCGCCCTCCGCGGACGCAGACGATGCGGCGCTTCAAGTGCTCGCGACCGTGCTCGGCAGCGGCCGCAGCTCGCGTTTCTATGAAGCCGTAGTGCACCAGGGCCAGCTCTCGAGCGGCGCGTTCGCGAACAAACAGGAGAGCCGAGGTCCTGGACTGTTTCAGGTGAGCTCGACGCTCAACCCGGGAAAGACGGCGGCGGAACTGGAGAAGGCCGTGTACGCAGAGATCGAGAAACTGAAGTCCACTCCGCCGGCCGACTGGGAAGTCGAGAAGGCGCGCGCATCAGCCAAGCGCAGCGCAGTCGCGTCGTTGCAGAGTTCGCTCCAGCGGGCGGCCGTCATGTCGCAGGATGCGCTGTTCTACAACGAGCCGGGTCGCATCAACACGCGTGAGTCCAGGCTCGCCGCCGTCACGCCCGCCGATGTGCAGCGCGTCGCGAAAAAATATCTGGTTCCCGAGAATCGCTCGGTGATCATCACGACTCCCAAGGCGGCTGCCGGCCGCGGAGGCAACTGATGTCTTCGCGCACGAAACATCACGCGACGATCGCGCTCGCCCTCGCGATCACAGCAGCGGCCGTTCACGCGCAGGGCGCGCCTGCCGCTCCGCCGTCGAGCAAGGCAGTCGTGCTGAAGGGCAAGGCGCCCGTCAACGAAAAAGTCTTGGACGTCAAGCTTCCGCGTCCGAAAGAAGGTGACCTCGCGAATGGAATTCATCTGATCGTGCTCGAGGACCATCGCGCGCCGCAGGTGTCGTTTCAGCTCCTGATTCCCGGTGCAGGCGGATATTTCGACGCGGCAAGCTCGGTGGGCCTCGCGTCTGCGACGGCCGCGATGATGCGCGAGGGCACGGTGTCGCGCAGTACCACGCAGATCTCCGAACAGCTCGAATCGACGTCGTCGAACGTCGCGGTTGGCACGGGCATGACCTCGCTCGACGCCACCGTCTCGGGTTCCGCGCTCACGGAGAATCTGGACAAGCTGTTCGATCTCACCGCGGACATTCTGCTGCACCCGACGTTCCCCGAGGACGAGCTCGCGAAATACAAGACCCGCACGAAGGCCGGTCTGAATCAGAACCGTTCGTTCCCGGGATTTCTCGTCCAGGAACTCTTTCAGAAGGTCATGTACGGCGACGACCCGGCAGCCCGACTCCTCATGACGCCCGATCAGCTCGAGAAAGTAAATCGCGCCGCGATGGTCGAGTTTTACAAAGCGAAGTATGTCCCGGACCATGCGGCGATCGCGTTCGCCGGCGACATCTCATACGATCGCGCCAAGCAGCTCGTGGAGTCGCGGCTCGGCGGGTGGAAGAAGTCGGGCTCAGCCGCTGTTGCGGCGAAGGATCCGCCGGCAATCGGTCCGGCGAAAGTGTGGCTCGTGGACCGGCCCAATTCTGTGCAGACGAATTTCATCGTTGGCACACAGGCGATCGAGCGGACGAATCCCGACTTCAACGTGCTCGAAGTGATGAACTCCGTCGTCGGCGGCGGCCCGACCGGCCGTCTGTTCGTGCACTTGCGAGAGGAAAAGGGCTACACGTACGGCGCCTACAGCGGCATGAATGCGGGACGATATCGTGGAACGTGGTCGGCGCAGACGGACGTGCGATCCGACGTGACGGAGCCGGCGCTCACGGATCTTCTCGGCGAACTCGTCGCGATTCGGGATACGACGATCCCCGCAAAAGAACTGCAGGACCGCAAACGCTCACTCGTGGCCGGGTTCGCGCTGTCGCTGGAGAGTCCGCAACAGGTGCTCAACTATTACGTCACCAGCTGGATCTACAAGTTGCCCGCGGACTACTGGGACAAGTATCCGCAGCGCGTGATGAGCGTGACGGCGGCGCAGGTGCAGTCGGCCGCGAGGAAATATCTCGATCCAGCCCGCATGCAGATCATCGCGGTTGGCGACGGGAAGAAGGTCGAAGCGATTCTGCGGAAGTTCGGAAAACTCGAGCTGTACGACACCGAGGGAAAAAAAGTGATGGGCGTCGTGCCGTAGTGATGGCGTAGTGACTACGGCTGCGGTTGCGGCTGGGGCAGGCGTTTTGCCTGCAGGGCGACTTCACCGTTCCCAATGAAAGTCACCACGCGCCGCTGCGGCACGAGCCGCAGCTCGATGTCGCTGCGGCTGCCGGGGTTCACCGTCACCTCAATGCGATCCGTCTCGAACTTGTGGTGGTCCGGCAGATCGCCCGGCATCACCACGAGCGTCCACTTTCCGGGCGCAACCGCGCCGAAGTCCAGGCGGCCGCGATCATCGCTCGACTGATAGATCGTGTCGCGCCCGCTCTGTAAGGCGACGACCACGTTTGCCTCGACGCCCACTGTCACGAGCGAATCGCCGCTCGTCGCCAGCGTGCCGTTGGCGGCGTCCATACGGCTCACCAGCGCGCGCACGGTGCCGCCGCGCGCAACCGCGAGAGAGAACTTCGCAGGCTGCGTCGCCGTCGCGCTGGTCTCAACAAACGCGTCTCCCACGAGCAACGCGCCCGCCGCAGCACCGGTCGCCTCGATCGACACGCGATGACGATCCGGCGAGAGCCCGGCGAACCGCACGCGTCCGTCCTTATCGGTCACAGCGGCCTGATCGGCGAGACGCACGAGAGCGCCAACCACCGGCTTTCCGTTGTTCGCGTCGACGATGATTCCTTCCGCGCGTCCCGCGCTGTGCGACGGGCCGATCGGCAGCCGGATCGGCGCGCGGTACTCGAGATAGACGGCGTTCGCGTTCGAGGATCCGGTAGTGCCTGCGATTCCAGGATTCTGCCAGATGCGCTCGCGCAGCGATAACGTCTGTCCGCCGGCGAAACGATAGTCGAGTTGCGCGTCAGACTCGCTGAACCACGCGCCCGATCCGTCGAACACGCCGAGTGTCGCGCGCTGGGCTGATGTCGAGAGCTGCAGCTCGAGGTTGAGCGGCAGGTGCAGGTTCAAACTGACGCCCGCATCGGCGACGCCGCTCATCTGACCCGTGAGCGTGTTGCCGTCGTTGTGTGAGCCGAACACCGAGAGCGTTCCCGCTTTCCAGAGCCTGGTCTGCGCCGAGATCGAGACGACGCTGTACGGACGCGAAGACGAGTCGAGCGCGGCGTTGATCGTGCCGCGTTCGTAGCTGAGCGAAAAGCTTGCGGGCCCAACCGGCAGCGACGTGGTCGCGCGGAATCCATGCTGCGTACCGTCGACGATCGTGAGCGCGCCGTCGTCGTGGCGGCTCAGGAAACCGTACTCGAGGGTCGCGATTCCGCCGTAGCTTGCGTTCACCGAGGCCGTTGAGAATCGCTGCGCAGGAACGCCCTGCAACGGCGTGGCGAAGTTCGACACGCGCACGCTGCCCGATGCGCCCACCGTGAACTTGCCAGCGACTCGCGCGGACAAGGAACCGTCCTCCACCGTCGTGCCGCGCGCGAGGCCGGCGAACGCGCTGTTGCCGTTCAGAATCCCAAGCTGATAGTTCACGCCGCGGATCGTGCCCGACATCCGTGCGCGCTCAGCGAGACCACTCGCGTGGCTGCTGTCGCTCGCAGCCGTTTCGAGCTCGAGAATCGCGCCGGGAAAAACGCGAAGATGACCGCCGATGCTGCCCAGGCTCACCGCGCCGGCGTTCGTCTGGCGCTCGACGAACGTCGCTGCCGCGAACCGAAGCGAGTCCGGCTTCGTGCCGAAGAACATTCCTTCCTCGGCCTTTTCGCCGGGCACCCAGCGCGGATGCTGCGCGAAAAATCCGGCGGAGAAGTTTCCGCGCGTGCCTTCGATCCCCGCGCCGGTTCCGAGCATGCCGCTCGCCGTGAGATCGCTGAATCCGTAGAGATTGTCGCCGAGCTTCAGCGAGAAGTTCTCGTTTTTGAAATTCGCTCGGTACTCGTCGCGTTCGCCGAATCCGAACGGCGTCTGCCGTCCGGCCGGCGCCTGAAGCAGAAAATCCACGCTGGTCTTTCGGTCAGGAAGCAGCGACGATCCGGACAGCGCGATCGGCGAAACGCCGGATGCGGTTCCGATCGAGCGAATCGCCAGCAACGCGGGAATCGTCGCGAAGCGACTCAGCTCTTCGCTCGAGACCACCGTTGTGCGCGTCGACGCGCTCACGCGGGTCGATCTGTCGGTTGGGTCGACGGCGCTCAGCTCCAGCACATCGTCGGTGGTGCGCTCGAATGTGTTGGCGATGGCGACGCGAACCGTGACGGGCGCGCTGCCGCCGGGCGCGAGTGTCAGCGAAGCCGGCACGGTCTCACAACGTGTGCCTCTGCTCGTCGCGCCGCTCAGCGAGACCGTAGAAGAGACGTTGCCGCGATTTCGCACGATGAAGCGCGATTCGTAGCGCGAGCCGGCCATTACCCATCCCGGCATATCGATCGAGAGAATCTCGAGCGCGCGGCGTTCGTTCACCCGCACGACGATCGAGTCAGAAACCGTGACGCCTGCCGCCGCGAGCGATCCGCTCATCACGTAGCGCTGCGCTGAGGCGCTCTGCGGCACCGAGACGCCGACAAGCCACGTGTCAAACGCGCCGGGTGCGACGCTGAGCGGCGCAGTGCCCATCACGACGGTCCAGCCCTTGGGAACAGTGACCGTGGGAAGTGCGCGGATCGTGTCGCGACCCGCGTTGCGCACCGTGAAGACCGTTGTGAGCACCGAGCCCGCGTCGATGCGCGCGCTGTCGGCGGAAGCCCTGCGAAGTGTCAGGCCGTTGTTCTGCGCTCGCGCGACAGTCGCCAGCGCGAGCGACGCGATAGCGGCTGAGACGATGAATACGCGGCGGCGCGACATGCGAACACGCTCAGTAGTTGATCGTGTACTGCGTGGCGAACACGGAATCCTCGCCTGTGTCGGCGAAGATCACGGCTTTGTAGGTGCCGGCCGGAAGCGCGCCGAGATCGAAATGCTGATGCAGTGACGTGCCCGGATAGAGCAGGCCGCGCTGCTGTTTGCCCTTCGCCTTCAGCACACCCTGCGCGTCGTAAACTTCCACCCAGAGATTCGGACGATAGCCGCGCTCTCCGGAGTTGGTCATGTCCACGTCGAGCGTGGCGAGCCCGGCGGCGGTCTTCGCCGCGACCGGCGTGTCGAACTTCACGGTGCGCGTTCCCGAGTTGCGAATGTGCGTCGCGAGCTGGATCGCGTAGCGCATCACTGCTCCCACCGAAACCGCGGGCTTCGCCGATGCGCCCGCGGCCGGTTCGACCGGAGCGCCCTCGACCATGACCATGCTCCAGTACGTTCCCTTGAGCGTGTCGGAGAGCGGTACCGCGATCGAGTAGGGAACGTTCACCTGCGAATGCGGCGGCACGACGATGCGCGTTGCCTGCGGCGTGATCCACGGCGCGTTAGAGCGCTGGCTCGTGCCGGGGTCATCGTAGTGCGCGGTGCCGTCCGCGGCGAAGCGATAGTCGGTCTGATAGATGCGCGCGACCTGCGGCTGCGCGCCCGGATTCGAAACGACGATCGTTCCCGAATACTTCTCTCCCGGTACAGCAGTCTTCTCCTCCACCGTGCTGCTCAGCACCGCGATCTGCGCGCGGGCGGCCGCCGGCGCGAGGAGCGCAACGGCGGCGAGCAGAGCGAGGCGAATGCGAAGGCTGTTCATCGGAGAGTCCTTATGGAACGGTGACTGCGGTCAGCGTGACGATGCGATTCTGAAGAGCGACGACGCCGGCCGCGGCGGTTGCGCTGAGCTGGTAAGTGATGATCGCGTTGCTGACATTGGCCGTGATACCGGTGATCATATTCTGCGCGGAGGTCGAGAGCGTTATTGCGCCGGCGCTGCTGCCGTTTCCTGCCGAAGCCATCGTCATGGTGAGAGTTACGAAGGCCGGCATTGCCGAGTTGAGCTGCGCAGTGATCGTGTACGAGTGCGGAGCGGTTGGCTTGCTCACGGAGTATTTCGTGAGCGCGTTGCTGACGGCTGTCGGAGCGGACCCTGCTGCTGCGGCCGACACCGTCATGGTGGCCGGGGAGCCGGACACGCTGACCTGTGCCCGGGCTTCCCTGGTGCCAACCGCCAAGGCAATCAACACTGCAGCGCGTCGCATGCGACGACTCGTGTTTGCCTTGGCGGTCATGTGAATCAGACGCCGCCCGTGATGGTGTAGGTAACAACGCGCGTGGCGGAGCCGACGACGCCGGCAGCTGCGGTGGCGTCGAGCTGGTACGAAAGGCCGAGCGCTGCAGCGTTCAACTTCGTGATTCCGGTGACGACGTTCACAGCCACAGTTCCGAGAGCGGTCAGGCCGGTGCTCGTCGCGCCGGCCGGAGCCGTAAGGTTAGCGGAAAGCGTCAGGCCCGCAGGCATCGCCGAAGGAATGCTGGCGGTGATCATCGCGGTCGACTGGTTGGTCGTGACGGACCATGTGTTGCCCGAGGCGGTCACCGAGGTCGGCGCGCTTCCGGCCGCTGCTGCATTGATCACGAGCGAGGGCGCACCGGTAACGGCGATCTGGTTGATCGCGGTGACCTGGAACGTCACAGTCTGCGTGGCGGTCTGAGCCGAAGCCGTGTTGACGGCAACGAGGGCAACGAGAGCGCCGAGGGAAAGCAGGGTCGAGGTCTTCATGGTCTTATGTCTCCGAGACGATTTTGTCTGCGGTTTCCGAACAGCGAGTCTGCTCGGATTGTCGGCTGGGTCATGATCGCCCAGTCCGGGACCGCGTGAATAAGATGGTCAGTGTCTAATTACAGGACGTTGTATGTTTTATTACACTTCTGTAATGCTTATTTCTCAGACGCCGCCGGTGATCGTATAGGTCACGACGCGGGTCGAGGAGCCTACGACACCTGCGGCTGCGGTCGCATCGAGCTGGTATGTCAGGCCCAGCGCTGCGGCGTTCAGTTTCGTGATGCCGGTGACGACGTTCACAGCCACTGTTCCGAGAGCGGTCAGCCCGGTGCTCGTCGCGCCGGCGGGAGCCGTAAGGTTGGCGGAAAGCGTCAGGCCCGCCGGCATCGCCGAAGGAATGCTCGCGGTGATCATCGCGGTCGACTGGTTCGTCGTGACGGACCATGTGTTGCCCGCTGCGGTCACTGAGGTCGGCGCGCTGCCGGCGACTGCTGCGTTGATCACGAGCGAGGGCGCACCGGATACCGCCACCTGATTGATCGCAGTCACCTGGAACGTCACGGTCTGCGTGGCAGTCTGAGCCGAAGCCGTGTTGACGGCGGCAAATGCAACGAGGGCACCGATCGTAAGGAAAGCCGTTGACTGCTTCATGGTGTGGTATCTCCGAGACGGGTTTGTCTGCGGTTTCCGACCCGAGAATCGGGAAGGACTTTTGGCCGGGTCAGCGTCGCCCAGTCCAGGACCGCGTGTAGAAGATGGCCACTGTCTAATTACAGGACGTTGTGCTCAGTATTACATTTCTGTAATAGTTCATCGCAACAACATGGCCTGATTCCGTTCCAGTTTTCCAAGGTGGAATTCATGCGCGCGCTCGTCGTGGACGATGACCCGACCCTCCGTTTACTGGTGAAGCACCTGCTCGAAGAGCAGGGATTCGCCGTCGATGAAGCGGCGACGGGCGAATCCGGCCGAGTGCTCGCGATGGTGAACGACTACGACGCGATCGTACTCGATCTCGTCCTGCCGGACGGCAATGGAATCCCGCTCGTCCAAGCCCTGCGACTAAAAAGTCGCGACACGCCGGTGATCGTCCTCACCGGCAACACGGACAAGAGCGCGATCGTTATGGCGCTCGATGCCGGCGCCGACGACTACCTCACCAAGCCGATCGACTTCGATGTGTTCAAGGCGCGCATCCGTGCGCTCGTTCGCCGCGGCGGCGCAAAACGCACCGAGCAGCTCAGCGTGGGCAACCTCGTGCTCAACCGGCTGACGCGCATGGCGCTCGTCGACGGCAAGCCGCTGCACCTCTCGCCGCGCGAGCTCGCGACACTCGAACACTTTCTGCTGCATGCCGGCGAAGTCGTCGCGCGCACCGAGCTGCTCGAGAAGGTCATGGACATGTCGTTCGATCCGGGCACGAACATCGTCGATGTGAACGTCACGCGGCTGCGAAAAAAACTCGCGGGCGCCGGCGCGACGGTGGAGATCACGTCGCGGCGCGGCATCGGGTTTGTCCTGAACGCGGTCGTTGCCTAGCGGCACCTACGGCCGGCGCCGGCTTCCCCTCGGCGCGCCGGCCGGCATCAGTTTCGCAAAATCCGAATCCTGTTTGTCGAGCAGCTCGGCTGCCTTCTTCTTCTGCTTGTCGTCGGCGATCAGCGCGAGCGCGTCGAGATCGTCGTTCTGCCGGCGCGACATGAGTGAGTCCAGAACGGCGTTCATGATTCCAGTCTGCTGAAGCGCCGTGCGGCGTACGCTGTCAGCCTTCAGACTCGACGCGTCGTTTGCGTTCTCGTTCTTGTAGAGGCGCTGGACTGAATCGTAGCGCGCGATCAGATCGCCGTTGCGCTCGTAGATCTTGCTCTGCAAACCGCGAAGAGCGCTGACGGTTGAATCATCCAGTGGCATCTTCTTGCGCTGGTCGATCAGAAACGCGACGGGATTGAGTTTCTGCAGGTCGACCGCGCCGGGATATTTCGGGAGATCGTTCGTGGGCGCGTACTTGTCGCCCCTGCCGCCACCGCTGCCCCCGCGCCCGCCGCCGCGCTGGGCGAAGGCGAGGGAGGGGATGGTTGCGAGCAAAAAGACGAGTTGAGCGAAGCGAACGCGCACTTTATGACTCCGGACGGGGGACTCTCTTCTACACTATGGGCAAAGTTAGGGTTCGAACCCTATCTGAACAACGCCGCAGATTTAACGATTACCTGCGCCACCCCCCATGCGGCCGGAATCAGCACCACGATCCAAGCCAGCGCGACTTTGACTCTCTCAGGCATCGCTTGCCTTCCAGTGATGTGAGGAATCAACCGGCCGCACCATCGCATTCGCGATGAATCCGATCGCGAGCAGCGATGCCATGAGGTACATCGTCACCGAATACGCGCTCGCCTTTGCCACACCGTGCGCGATTTGATATTCCCTGATGTAGTTCACGAGCACTGGCCCCGCGACGCCCGCCACCGACCACGCGGTGAGCAGCCTCCCGTGAATCGCGCCGACGTGCCTCACACCGAACAAATCGCGCAGATACGCGGGGATCGTCGCAAAGCCGCCGCCGTACATCGAGAGGATCACGACGTAACAGGCGACGAACATCGACACGCTGCCGAGGCGTCCGGTGGTCGGCACGAGCGAATAGAGAATCGCTCCGAGCACGAAGAAGATCATATAAGTCGTGCGGCGGCCGATGATATCGCTGCACGAACTCCACACGAATCGGCCGATCATGTTCGCGAGGCTCAACAGCCCGACGAATCCCGCCGCCGCTGCGGCGCCGATCACGCCGGGAAACATTTCCTGAATCATCGGCGATGCTTGTCCGAGCACGCCGATGCCCGCGGTCACATTCAGGCAGAGCACCACCCAGAGCAGCCAGAACTGTCTCGTCTTGATCGCTTCGTCTACATGCACGTCCGGCGCGGGCGCCGTGATCGTCATACGCTTCCGGCCCCCGGCGTCCGCGATTGCATCCTCGGGCTTCCACCCCGGCGCCGGCAGCCGCACGGTAAACACACCGAACATCATGAACACGAAATAAAGCACGCCCATGGCCATGAAAGTTTCCGCGACTCCCATCGATGCCGGCGTTTTGAAGTGCGCCATCAGCGTCACCGCGAGCGGCGACCCGATCATCGCGCCGCCGCCGAAGCCCATGATCGCGAGTCCGGTCGCCATTCCCGGCCGGTCGGGAAACCACTTGATGAGCGTCGACACCGGCGAGATGTAGCCGAGCCCGAGTCCGATGCCGCCGATCACACCGTAGCCGAGATAGATGATCCAGATCTGATGCAGCTGCACGCCGAGCGCCGCCACAAAAAATCCGCCGGCGAAACACAATGCCGACGCGAACATGGCTTTGCGCGGGCCTGCGGCCTCGAGCCAGCGTCCGAACGTGAAGGCGGATAGTCCGAGAAAAACGATCGCGGTGCTGAAGATCCAGCCGATGGTCGAGAGCTTCCAGTCTGCGGTTGCCGGCTTGTCGATGCCGACGAGCGTGGAGAGCGGCAGGTTGAACACGCTGAACGCGTACGCTTGTCCGATCGAGAGATGGATCGCCAGGGCGGCGGGCGGGACGCGCCAGCGGCTGTATCCGGCTGGCGCGATCGAGTGCTGGCGGTCGAGGAACATGAGGGGCCAAGTTACGTTCATGTCAACGAGAGGGCCAATGAAACTCGCACTGCTGATTTTGCTCGCGCCGATCATGGTAAGCGGGCAATCGCTGCCGCAGTCGCCGCGCACGAAGATCGTGATGCTCGGCACCGGCACGCCGATCCCTGATCCCGATCGCATGGGCCCCTCGCTCGCGATCGTCGTCGACAGCGTGCCGTACATCTTCGACGCTGGCGCGGGCGTCGTTCGCCGCATCGCTGCGGCACAGCGGGCCGGCGTCGGCGGTCTCACGATGCCGGCGCTGCAGCGGGTGTTCATTACGCATCTGCACTCCGATCATACGATGGGGCTCGGCGATCTTCTCTTCACGCCGTGGATACAGGGGCGCAAGGTTCCGCTCGAGGTGTTCGGTCCGCCCGGCACGCAACGGCTCGTAAACGGAATTCTCGACGGCAACTACGAGGACATCAATGAGCGGCTCGCGTCGTCAGGCGGGCCGGCCGCCGACGCGTGGAAAGCGAACGTGCACGAGATCGTGGAGGGCGTGGTCTACAAAGATTCGCGCGTGACGGTGCGCGCCTTTGCCGTTCCGCACGCAGGATGGAAGTACGCGTTCGGCTATCGCGTGGAAACACCGGATCGCACGATCGTGATCAGCGGTGACACGAGGCTGAGCACCGCCGTTTCAAACGCGTGCAGCGGCTGCGATGTGCTGATTCACGAGGTGTATTCCGACTCCGGCTTTACTTCGGTCCCGCCGCTTCGACAGCTGTATCACGCGAACGCGCACACGTCGGCGAAACAGCTGGGAGCAGCAGCAACGGCGGCGCACGCGAAACTGCTGATCCTCTCGCACATTATCTTTTTCGGCGCGACTGAAGAGCAGATTCTGGCGGAGGTGCGGCAGACGTTCAAGGGAAGTGTCGTGCTGCCGAAGGATCTCCAGGTTTTCTAACGGCAAACAGCCTCGCTGTTAGCTAACGGCGATAAGTGATAAGCGGTAAGACAACGGCGACATGACGGATTCGCAGTTGACTCCCCTCTCTCACCTCCCTATCTATTCGAAGACAGCCGCCAGGGGTACCCGAGTTCATTCGGGTTGAGAAACACTCTTGGAACCTGACCCGGTTAGCACCGGGGTAGGGAGTGCGGCGTGTCGCGCTGCACTGATTGATGGTGATGCGCGCCACCCGCTCGAACGGGAGGCGCGTTTTTTTGTCGCGCTTTTCGAACGGGCGCACTCCGGATCGTGAAGAAACAGCTCACCTCTCCAGTGGAGCGACCCGGCAATGCCAGTTGCACCGTTCGTTCGACGGTTTTTCAAGAGCCGCATTTTCGCTCTCGCGATTCCAGTTTTCGCGCACGCTCAAAAGCCGGCTGATGCAGCCCGCGACTCCGCGCAGCGGTCCCGCGATACGCTGGAAGCTGTCGTCGTGCGCGCGGTGCGTCCCACGCTTTCCGCGCCCGCCGCATCGTCGATCGTCACACGCGAGGATATCACCAAGACGTTCGTCGGGCAGGACGTGCCGAATTTTCTCAACACGATGCCGTCGATGACATCGTACTCCGACGCCGGTGGCTACTCGGGATACAGTTATCTGCGGCTGCGCGGCGTGAGCCAGACGCATCTCAACATCACGCTCGACGGTGTGCCGCTGAACGATCCAGAAGATCAGGTGCTCTACTTCTCGAACGTCCCCGATTTTCTGTACAGCATTCAGAGTGTGCAGGTCTCACGCGGCGTGGGATCGAGCACGTTCGGCACGGCGTCGTATGCGGGCTCGATGAATTTCCAGTCGGTGCCGCTCGCGACGACTCCGCGTGGCGGCGATGTGCAGCTCACCGGCGGATCGTTCGGCACGATGAGTGCGAGCGCGCAGTACGCGACGGGCGTGCTCGACAACGGCCTCGCCGCGTACGCACGAATTTCCAAACTCCACACTGACGGCTACCGCGAGCACTCCGGCAACGACTCACAGTCTGCGTTTCTCAGTGGCGGCTGGTTCGGCGCGCGCGACGCGCTCAAGTTCTCCGGTTTCGACGGCGTCTCCGGAACGCGCGAAGCATATCTCGCCGCGTCGGAAGCAGATCTCGCGATGAATCGTCGCGTGAACCCGCTCAGCGATGCAGAAGGCGACCGCTTTCATCAGGAAATGGCGAGCCTCCAGTACACACACGCGTTCGTGAGCGGCGCCACCTTCACTGCGACCGCGTATCGCAATTCGGCCGCGGGCGCGTTCGATGTTGTATACGATCCCACGGAGACCGACAACTTCTATCTCGCGCACGTCTGGTACGGCGTGCTCTCGGCTCTTTCGATTCGCGAAGGTGATCTCTCGCTCGACTTCGGACTGCATCTGAGCAACTACCACCGTATGCATGCCGACGCGATCCGTCCGAATCTCAATAATCGCGAATATACGAACATCGGATTCAAGTACGAGCAGAGCGCGTTCGTGAAGGCCGCGCTGGATCGCGGTGCGTTTCGATTCTCGGTCGATCTGCAGTTGCGCAACGCGCAATTCCGCTATCAGCCGGATCCGAACGCGGGGATCTCGGGACAGTCGGTGAGCTGGAGTTTTCTGAATCCGAAAGCCGGCATCACGTGGCACAGAAGCAGTTCACCCCTCACGCTGTACGCGTCGTTCGGCCGCACAAACCGCGAGCCCGCGCGCAACGATCTGTTCGACGGCGCCGATGATCTGAACTCGAGCAACGCCGCGTCGATCCTGCCGCTTACGCTGGTCAAGCCTGAAGTCCTGAACGACTACGAGGCCGGCGTGATGTGGGCGCGCGGTGCGTTCTCGCTGAATGCCAACGTGTTCGCGATGGAATTCACCAACGAAATCGCCGCGATCGGCGCGCTGAGTCTCACGGGAAGCCCGCTCACGAAGAACGTGGCGGCGAGTTATCGTCGCGGTGTGGAGCTCGAGGGAAAGTGGCGACTGTCGGATCGCGTGACGTCTGCGACGAATCTCACGGTCATGAAGTCTCGAATTCTTGATTATTTCGACGCGCCGAGCGGAAACACGTACCACGATGTCGAGCCTTTGCTCACTCCGCCGATGATCGCGAACGAGCAGATCGAGGTTCGTCTCACGAGCCAGCTCTCGCTGATCGCAACGGGGCGGTATGTGGACCGCTCACACCTCGCGAACGACGGCAATGACGCTCTTGAGACTCCCGCATGGTGGATGTTCAATGGCACGCTGGCTTGGCGCGCTGGAAAGGCGGAGATTCGAGCTCAGGTGAACAACATTTTGAACACAAATGCGTACGCGGGCGGGTATACGGACGGGACGGAACGGTTCTTCTTTCCGATTGCTACTCGCAATGTGCTGCTCACGACGCGCTACGAATTCTAGCGGAGCAGTTTGAGTTAGACTTGATTGTCCGAACCACCATTATTCGACCCCAGCCAACACCACATGCTTCGACGTGCTCTGATCGGCGGCGCCATTCTGGCCTCAGCTGCTTCGTTGTCTGCGCAGTCGTCTGTGTCCCAGCAGTATGGAGCGACGGCCGCGCGCATCGTGACCGCCGCCCTCGCCGACAGCGCCAAGGCCTGGGATAAACTCGCGCGCTTCACCGACTACTCCGGCAATCGCTTCACTGGCTCGCCGGCGCTCGAGCGCGGGATCGACTGGGTTCTGGCCGACATGAAAAAAGACGGACTCGACAACGTCCGTGGCGAACCCGCGATGGTGCCGCACTGGGTGCGCGGCGCGGAATCGGCCACACTCGTGCAGCCGCGCGTCGCGAAACTTCCGATGCTCGGCCTCGGCGGCAGCATCGGTACGCCGAAAGGTGGGATCACCGCCGAAGTCATGGTGGTCTCGAACTTCGCAGAACTCACCAAGCGCGTGGCAGAGGCGAAAGGGAAGATCGTGCTGTTCGACGCCGCATTCGTCTCGTACGGTCAAACGGTCGCGTATCGTCGTGAGGGCGCGATCGCTGCGTCGAAGGCCGGCGCAGTCGCGAGCCTGATTCGATCGGTGACGCCGTACTCCATGCGCACGCCGCACACAGGGCAGATGGCATACGATTCGAGCGTCGCGAAAATTCCGCACGCTGCGATCACCGTCGAAGATGCAATGATGATCCACCGCATGATCAATCGCGGCGAAAAGGTGGTCGTGCGACTCGAGATGGAGGCGCAGACGCTTCCCGATGTGCCGAGCCGCAACGCGATCGGTGAGATTCGCGGATCGGAGAAACCGGACGAGGTGATTGTGCTCGGCGGACACATCGACTCGTGGGATGTGGGGCAGGGCGCGATGGACGACGGCGGCGGGCTCGTGGTCGCGTGGGAAGCGCTGAACCTGATCAAGAAACTCGGGCTGAAACCGAAGCGAACGATTCGCGTCGTCGGCTGGACGAACGAAGAGACGATGGGACGCGGCGGGCTCGCATATCGCGAGGCGCACAAGGCCGAAGCAGACAAACATGTGCTCGTCGTGGAGTCCGATGGCGGCGTGTTCGCACCACAGAGCCTCGGCTTCACCGGTTCCGATTCGGCGCGCGCGATCATGAAGCAGATCGCGTCGCTCCTCACGCGAGTCGGGCCGATTGCGATCGGCGCGAACGGCGGCGGCGCGGATATCGGACCAATGATGGAGCTGGGAGTGCCGGGTGTCGGGCTCGAAGTGGACGGCTCGAAATATTTTTGGTTTCACCACACCGAAGCAGACACAATGGACAAGCTCGACCCAATGGAAATGCAGCGGTGTGTCGCGACGATGGCGGTGCTGGCGTTCATCGTGGCTGATATGCCCGACAAACTGGTGCGATCGCCGAAGTAGCTTCTGGTTGTGAGTCGCTCAAGGCACAGATGGCGTGTGCGAATTGAGAGGTAGTGCATGGCATCATCTGTTCCTCCGCAAAAACCGACCGTCACGAGCCGACCGCGCAGGGCGCGCATCGTGCTGCGCGACGGCGAGGTTGTGGAGGGCGGGATCTTTCTGAACGAGGGGCAGGCGCTCGCGCCGTATCTCGGAACGCGAAAAGGCGGCTGGGTGAACATCATCAAGGCCACCTGGCTCGCCGAGAACGAAACGCACAATCATGCGGTGCTGCAGGCCGATCACATCCTGATCGCGCTCTCCATTGAGGGCGATATCCCTGTGCACGGATCGACGGCGGGCGCTGCCACGCGTGAAGTCGACATCGCGCTCGAGGATGCCTCGCATCTGCGCGGCACGCTCCACCTGCTCGACAAACAGCGGCTCAGCGACTACCTGCACTCGTGCGGAAAATTCTTGCCGGTGATGAACGCCGTGCGGTCGCCGTCCGATGAGAGCGTCGGCGACTGCGCGGTGAACTGCATGGCGATACGCGTTATTCGCGACGCCAAGGTGTTCGAGCCGGGATCGATGGAAGTCGCGCCGGAAGCGGCGATCGAAGCGCGGGGCTCAGTCGCGATGTCCGCGATCGAGGATTCGCCGCCGCCGACAATCACCACGAACAAAGAAGTCGTTCGCCGCGAGAGCGGGTCGATCCAGGTGATCACCGAGGGGCGGTCGCCCGACCGGCGCGCCGGCCGCTCGTATACCTCGCCCACGGGATCCCAGCCGCTCGCCGTAAAGGAGCCGGCGTCGACCGAACTCAGTGCGGCGCAGCGCGAGATAGCCGGCGTGCTCGCGCGTCACTGGCTCGTGCAGCTCATGACCGGCGCTCAGCTTTCGCCGCCCGATCCGCGCGAGCTCACCGCGTCACCGTCGCTCGAAGAAATCTGGGCCGGCCTCGCGCGGCGAAACGACATGGCCGAGGGCGAGATCGCCGTCCATGTCGCGGCGGCGTTCAAGCTTCCGGTCGCGAATCTCGATGAAACCTCTGCGGAGGCGCTCGCGTCGATTCCCGAGCGAGTCGCGCGCAAGCTTGGCGTGATTCCCGTGGGCGGTGACGCGAAGAATCTCGTGATCGCGCTCAGCGATCCGAGTTCGATAGAAATCGAGCAGCAGCTCGGATTCGTCACGCGGAAGCACCTGCAGTTTCAGGTCGCGCCGCCGTCGGAGATCCGTGGCGCGCTCGACTGGCACTACAAGGGATCAGCGTCCGCGTGACACCAGCGCGCGCGCGACGATGGCTGCGCTGATCGCGAGCAGTCCCGGAAAGGCGAGCGTCACCGCGTACACGCCCATTGGCCGCATGTTCAGCACGCCGCCGAGTTCCACCGCGAGCGTGCCGATGGGCCCGCGCGAGGCGGTGATCGCGAGCAGCGCTCCCCAGCCGAGCATCGCGGAGACGCCGGACACGAGCGCGACGCTGCGCTGCGCGGTGGTGATCGCCGCGTAGCCGGCAGCGACGAGAGGCACCGCCCACCATCCCGCGACGAACGTCGCGATCGCGAACGCCGTCGCGAGCAGCACGAGCCGAGAGAGCTGCATCATGGCTTGGCCTCCGGCGTGAGCGAGAGGGTGGATGTGAGAGTCTTGCCGGAGAGATCGCTCGCGCGACGCGGGAATCGCAGCGTGTCGAGTTCACCCGATTCCCATTTTGCCAAGCGGTCGTCGTAGCGCTTGCTCGATGGATTTCCCGATTGTCCGCCGGGGTAGGTGCCCCATGCGCGCACTTCAGGGCCGAGCTCGACCACCATGCGCCAGCTCGAGCCGGCGGTGCCGTCGCCGCCCGAGGGTGAGAGCGTGCCGGGCCCCGACTGCATCGGAATGTTGAGACGCGACAGCGCCGGGAGGCGGAGCAGGTGATTGATGTTCGCGTAGCGCACGTAACCCCACTTCCACGCAGCGCCAGGCACGCCGTACTTCTTGAGCGTGTTCTGATAGCCCGCGACGAGCGCCGACCGAAGAATCATGTCGCGATCCTCGACGATGCTTTTTGTGGACCGGTCATCCCACCAGATGCTGTTGGGATCGTCCAGCAATTCCGTGAGCACTGTTGAGCTCGGCGTGGCAGCGCCGCGCGGACGGTCGGCGGAAGTCGCTCCGGGTATGACGAGCTCATCCCAGGTGCGGCGCGTGAGTTCATCGAGCGCGGCGACGTAGAGCACCGCGGCTTCGTTGTCGGTGGTGAATTTCTGATCCCACGTGGTAAGAATCTTCGCGGCGTGTTCGAGCGCGGAATCGCGCGGCAGGGGCGCCGCCTGCACTGCCTGTGCAAATGCGGTGATGAATATTCTCGTGCGCTCGCTGACGGGATCGGTCTGGAACTTTCGCATCGCGTCAGGCGTGACTTTGGAATCCGCGCGCAGCAGCGCGTTGATGCGCATCGCGCGCCAGGGATCGGGCCAGTCCCATCCGAAGTAGCGCGGGTCGACCTTCGGATCTTTCGGCTGCTGATTGGCCGACGCGAGATAGCCCTGCGCGGGATCGACGGCCTGTGGATAGTCAGTGAGCGGCCACCACCCCTGCCAGTCGTTCGCGCTCTTGCTCCCGTCGACCAGCAGATCGCCGCGCAGCGCCGACTTCGGGCGAATCGGATAGTGCCCGGTGGACCGAATTGCGATGTGTCCGCCGCGGTCAGCAGTGAGCACGTTCTGCGCGGGTGCCTCGTACGAATCGAATGCTTTGAACAATTCGGCAGAGCTGTGCGCGCGCGCCGCGTTCGCGAACACAGCGTTCACGTCGTTCGGCTCGAGCACGGTCCAGCGGCGCGAGACCCACTGAGTTCCCGCGCGGAGCATCGGGCCGCGATGCGTGTGGTAGATTGTGTCGGTCGAGAGCGCGTTGCCGGCGCGGTCATGCACGGTCTCGATGCGGACCTCAAGCGGCTTCCAGGCATCGTCGAGTTTGTACTTCGTGGGATGCGCGTCGTTGTCGACGGTCTCGATGTAATAGTCAGCGACGTCCGCGGCGGTGTTGGTCTCGGTCCACGCCACGTCGCGATTGAATCCGATCGCGATGAACGGCGCGCCCACAAAGCCCACTCCGTACGCGTCGACGGTGTCCGGCACCACGAGATGCTCTTCGTACCATACGGACGGCATCGAGAGCGTCAGATGCGGATCGCCCTCGAGGAGCGCGTGGCCCGCGGCGGTGCGCGACGGCGAGACCGCCCAGTTGTTGCTGCCGAACGCAAAGTCGCCGTCGCCGCCCGTGCTCGACGCGAAGTGCGCTGCGGCGCGTTCGAGATCGTTCGCGATCGCGAGCTTGGTTGGGTCGGAGGGCTGCGGAGGGGGAAGCTTTGCGAAATCGAACCGTGCGGATTTCTGGCCGTTGGGCTGGATCGGTTCCTGAATCGGCGCGTTTGACGGGAATAGTGCGTCGGTCGCAACTCTTCCGATCAGCGCCTCGACTCGCGCGCGGCGCAGCTCGCCATCGCTGTACGCGAGCGTGAGCCCCATGCGGGAGAGGAGGTACGCGCTGTACTGCGGTTTCCAGCGCATCGGTTTCGCGGAGAGGAGGCGATACTCGAGCGGCAGGTCCGCGGACGTCATGTGATCGATGTACGCGTTCACGCCATCGGCGTAGGCGCGGATTCCGCGCGCGCTCGCGCTTGTCGAGTCGGCCAGGCGGAAATTCCGCTCCGCGCCCCAGGCGAGTCCCATGGCCCGCGCTTCGCGGTCGAGTTCGAGCGCGCGCTTGCCAACGAGTTCGCTCAGCGTGCCGGCCACCGCGCGGGTTTGAATCTCCATTTCGAACAGACGGTCGCGCGCATGCACCCAGCCGATTGCGCGATAAGCGTCGTCGAGATTCGTGGCGAACACATGCGGAACGCCGCGATCGTCGTAGCTGACCTCGACGGGGCTGCGCAGTCCGGGAATCTTCGCGCTCTGCTTCTCCGGTAGATTTGCGCGCGTCGCGACCGACCAGACGCCGTGCGCGGGATCGAGAAACGGTCCGAGCGCCGGCCCTGTTTTTATCGGGACGAATCCAACGAAGAGTGCGGCCGCGAGAACGACGGCGGCGAGCGCAGTGGTAGTCGGAAAGGGTCGTGCGGTCACGTCAGTGTGTCCTGGTGAGAGCTTCTTTGCGCTCGCGCTGCGGTCGGCCATCCAAACTACGGCCGAGTGCGCGTGTGTGCTACGGAGCCACTGGAACGCGAATAAGGGCGATCGTCAACTTTGATGAGAGCGCCACGAGGATGTTGTGATCGTCGAAGCCGCGGCGAGAAACAGTAATTCGGACAATGGAATTGGCCGTGATCGCAGGATCGCACTCCTGAAACGCGCCGTCCGCGCCGGTGCTGTAATGCTCCCGGAGAGGAGTCCAGTCTGCCGCGCCGTGTTTTATCGCGTACGAGACTCTCGCGTTGCTCACCGGCTCACCGGTCGAGGTCATCACGCGGCCCAGAATTAGCATCGCGGCACCGGAGGTGAACTGATGCATCACTACGCATCTGCTCGTGACGTACTCCTCCGCCGCCATCGGAATCATGGAGGCTTCGATCGTCGAGTCTCGCGCCGCAGTGAACGCCACGTGCGTCGGAATCCCGATGCCGAGCTCTGCGAGCCGCGGATCGATGACTTCCGCCGTGTACGGGCCGGGGAGAAGATCCGGGATTTCAACGGCCCCATTGGAGTCGACGGTGCCGCGGTAGTGCGTGTTCGCGAGCCCGATCACGATTCCCGTCGCTGGTTTTCCGAGGGCGGTTGCCGCGTGGAGACGCAGCTTGCCGAGTGGCGCGCGAAACACGAGTCCGCCCGGCCAGCTCGCCTCTGCAAGCTCACCGCCGAACTCGATCGGGTTCAGATCTTCGCGAGCGACGACATTCGTCGACGCGGCAAGCTTGGCGGGCCCTGAGACGACGGTGCGCAGCTCCCACTGATCGATCAGCACGACGCCATTCGTCATCTGATGGAATGACACGCGCCCGCCCGGCTTCAGTGGGTCGGTAAAGGTGGGAAGCCCGAGGTAGCGGAACTCGATTTCCGTGAGCGCGCGCGCCGCGGTGTCGATCCACAGCGTGCCGTCGATATCCACGCGCCCCTCGTGCCGCACTGAGGGAGTGAATGCGAGCCCAATCTGATGGCGGCGGGTTCGCGACGGATCGGCGATTCGAAAGCAGTACGCGCTCGCGAACGACGCGTCGAGCAAGACTTCGGCATCGGGTCCGTATAGCAGCTGCGTGCCTGCGCTGTCGATCGCGAATCCCGAGTTGATGAACGTCTGCGCGGAGAACGCGGCGTTGAACGAAGTGCCACTCCGCTCGGCCGCCCTGAGCTCGACGCTGAAATTCGTGATGCGTTCGCTGATTCGCTGGCGCCTGCGCACATACACGAGCGTGGTCATGCTTGCCGGGTTCGTCTCGCGTGCCACGACCGTGGCCAAAAGCCCGGCGCGCGCCTGCTCCCACAGCCCAAACGACGCGAGATCATCTTTGCGCTTTGGACACTCGGAGCGATCGTCGACGCGCACGGCAGAGAGCATCGTGGCAACGGGAAGCATTCCCACATCGAACGACGCGTTCAGATCCGGAGCGGCCGCGAGGGCAAGCGTTCGCGGTTGAAGGCCGATCCGCACGAACCGCAGCGTGCGTGCGCCGCGCGCAAACGCGATTCGATACTGACCGCGCTCATCCGTGATGTTGCGACGCAGCACCGCGCCGGCGGAATCGAGCAGCATCACCACCGCGCCGGCGATGGGGGCGCGGC
>JANYIJ010000243.1 GCA_025362095.1 Gemmatimonadota bacterium
GCCCACCGCGGCATTCATCCAGCCGTTCTGACGGATGCGCGGATTCTGCACAAGCGTCGGCGAGCCCGGTGCGCGGTCGTCGAGGCGAACGACCGGGACGGTCGAGCCAAGAGCGAAGCCAACCGGAGCGTTCACGTTCGTTGTATAGAGAGCGCTTGCAACGGCGGCGCCTTCGCCACCAGCTGCATTAGCCGCGACGCAAAGGGCCGGGCTGAACTCGTAGTTGTTGACATTCGTCGCGCCGGCGGCTGCAAATGCCGTACGCGTGAAGGCACCCGTCCAAGCGCGCGACGGAGCAACCGGGGCAACTGCGACCACCGTACGCTGCGTGGCAGAGCCGTCGCAAGCCGCGGTGCCGAAGTTGATCGTGGCCGACGCGATCGTCAGGCCGGAGTAAGCAACCGGAACCGCGGTCACCGCGACCGAGCCCGACGTGCCGCCGCTGAAGTTGAAGCCGGCCGCGCTCGTTGCCGTGTTGGTGCCGGCGCCGAGCGTCTGCGTGACGATCCAGCCGTCAGCGTTGCCGAGCAGGTAGCCCTGCGAGGTCACGCTGTTCGTGGCCGGCGTGGCGCCCTGCTTGCCGTAACCGATCACCGTGAAAACCGCGGCGCCGTTGGGGAACGATGCCGTTCCGCACGGAGCGATCTGCGTGGCGCAACCAGCGGTCGCGTACGCGGCGGTGTTGACTGCAAACACGAGCGTCGACTGCAGCGCCTGATCGGCACCGTTGCCCGTCGCGGCGCGAAGCGCAGCGGCCTGAGCCGACGTGAAGACCTGCGTGGCTGCCGTGGCGCCGTTCAGCTGAACGACGACGGAGTCCATTTTCTCGGTGCCCGGGCTCAGGTTAACCGAAACGTTGACCTGTCCACCCATCGTGCCCGGCGGTGTTGCGACCGGAGCGTTCAGGTTACCGGCGACCGTGACCGAAGCGATCTGAAGAACGGCCGGAACGATCGTGGCGGCAGGCTGCACGACAACCGTGCCGCAAGCCGTGACCGTCGCGACGCCAGCCGACGCTGCGGCGGCGCAAATCGCGACGCCCGGCGAGGAGGCAACACCGGTCACGAGACCGGTCTGCGAAACGGTGGCCGACGCAGAGCTGCTCGTGCTCCACGTGACCGTCGCCGTGATGCCGGCGCTTGCGTTGACCGCGGCGGTCAGCTGAACCGCCTGACCCACGCTGATGGTGGCCGACGACGGCGCAACCTGCACGCTCGTGATCGAGCCAGCGGCCGTCGGCGGCTGAACGATGTTGACCTTGTCGCCGCAAGCCGCGGCGATGATCGCCGTAGCTGCAACGAACAGAGACGAACGAAGGACTCTCATGTATGACCCCCCAAGAAGTGAAGAACAGTTGTACAATCCCGCGAAATATGCAGACGACAGGACGGGTCGGCAACCCTCTCTATAAAAGGGGTCGCGATCCGCCACTCAGCCGCCACACGTTCCGCTCGTGCCTTCGGGTGCTGCACGAGTTGAAGAAGCTACCTGCCGACCACGGAGCCGTCAAGGAACTTGTCGGATCCGGTCCTATTATCCTACCGAAACTTCGTACCTACCGCGTAACAGACGAACCGTCGATTCGCGGGGTAACGCTGCGGCAGAATTCCGGCCGGTGATGTGACGTAAGTCCCGCTTCCCGGCAACTGGCGATGTGTGAGGGGGTGCCATAGCCGGAATTACTGTTCCAGCCGTAGGCGGGATACCGAACAGAGAGCGAAGACATCAGCCGATCCCGCGTGACCTTCGCAATAATCGACGCGCACGCGACGGAATAGCAGCGGTGATCGCCGCCCACGACAGCGCGGTGCGAGATCTCCAGCGTGCGGATCGGTTTTCCATCTATGAGAACCACGTCCGGCGCGACCGCCAGCTTGCGCAGCGCGCGCCGCATGGCAAGCACCGTCGCCTGGTAGATGTTCAGCGCGGAAATTTCACGCACGCTTGCCGCGCCGAGTGAAATCGCAAGCGCTCGTGCGCGAATGAGAATCGCGAGGCGCTCGCGCTCTGCTCGAGAGAGTGCTTTGGAATCGTCGACTCCGCCAATCGCGCGCGCGTCGGGGGGCATCACGACGGCGCATGCGACAACGGGGCCCGCAATGGGGCCCCGTCCTACTTCGTCTACTCCGGCAATAAATCTGGCGCCTTCCGCGCGGAGATCGCGTTCGATTGAAGACCAGCGGGGCACGTTTATGGTCGGACGTGCATGATCGTTTGTGCCCGCCTACTCTGCGTCCGCCGTTCCTGTGACCGGCACAACCACGCGCACCTTCTTCTCCTTGATGCGCGCGCTCTTGCCCGTGACGTTGCGGAGATAGAACAGCTTCGCGCGACGGACGCGGCCGCGGCGAACCACCGTGATCTCCGACAGCATCGGGGAGTGCACCGGGAAAATGCGCTCGACGCCGACGCCGTTCGAAATCTTGCGAACCGTGAATGTCTCGGAGACACCGGCACCGCGGCGCGAAATGCACACGCCCTCGAACGCCTGAAGGCGCTCTTTCTCGCCTTCCTTGACGCGCACATTGACGCGCAGCGTGTCGCCTGAGCGGAAGGGGGGAATGGTCTTCATCCATTCCTTCTGGGTTTCGATGAACGGGTGCATGGTGGCTCGACGGTATTGGGGTTGAGCCTCACAACTTAGTCACCCTCACGCCGATCTACAAGGCTCGACGTGAGGGCGACGGGTGAGGGGGACCTACCTACTCTCGACGGCTATTGAATGAAGATCAACCTCAGCTGGAAGATGTCGTTCTGCCGATGATACGTAGAGAAAAGTACGAGCAACAATGCTGATGTAGCCGTAGACACCACGGAGTTCGCACGGACCCTTTTACGGCTTGTGCTTGGCCGCGAGCTCGTGCACGTACTTGCTGACCGCCTCGATCTCGTCGTCGGTCAGCTTGCCCTTGAACGACTTCATGTCCTCGCCCTTGCCCTTGTTCAAGATTTTCTTCACGGAGTCGTCGGTGCGCTGCTCGATGAACTTGGCGTCGAAGGTCGCGATCTTCGAATACTTCTCCTTCATCGTCTTCGGTGGATTGCCGATGACGCCGTGGCACTTCTTGCAGTTCTCGTCGTAAACCGCCTTGCCGTCCGCTCCCTGCGCGAACGCGCGGCCCGCCGTGGCGGCGCTCGTGAACGCGAGCGCGATCATCATCGTGCGGATTCTCATTTCTTCTCCTTTGGCTTGATGGGCTCCGGGAACGTGTCGACGAACTCTTCCTTTGCGGTCGCCCAGTTCTTGCCACGCAGCGACGACATGTACCGCGAGAGTTCCTCGATTTCCTGATGTGAAAGCGTGGGTGGGCCGAACGCCGGCATCTTCGAGCCGGTGTGGAATCGCGACGGATCCTCGATGAAGCTGTGGAGGTATGCGGGCGAGTGTTTCAGGCCGACCTCGGTGAGATCGGGCGCGTCTTTCGCGTCGCCCTTCCGTTCGGCGCCGCCCTTGCCGGCGACAACGTGGCAGCCGCCGCACTGCTGGCGCTCGAACAGCGCGCGTCCGGCGCGCTCGGGCGAGTTCAGCACGCGACCGACTTCGGGCGCGATCGCGGTGGGTTTCGGCTCGCGCATGCTCGCGCCGAGGAGCAGCGCGAGGCCGCCGAGCAATCCGAAGAGCGAGAACCTCGCCAACGGGCGTTTGCCGAGCGACCGCGCGCTCCTGCGATCGTAGAACGGCAGCAGCACGAGCGCGAGTCCGAGCGCGCCCGGTACGCCGACGGCGACGATGCTCTCCATCGATCCCGGCACGAGCTTGAGCAGCTGGAAGAATGGCAGGAAATACCACTCCGGCCGCGGCACGTACGACGAGTCCGAGGGATCCGCCGGCAGCTCGAGTCCCGCGCCCACGAACTTCGCGAGCAAGAAGATCAGGACGGTGAGCACCGCCGCGATCACCGCGTCCTTCACGACGATGTCGGGCCAGAATCGCACGCCCGCACCTTTGCTCGCGGCGTAGCGCTCCTTGTAGTATCGGTGGTACTCGGGGCTCTCGGTGTCGCGCGGCGCTTCCGCTTCGAGCACGCCGGTGCGCGGCGCGATGCCCTGACGGATGACCATGATCAGATGCAGTATCGCGATGCCGATGAGCATCGCCGGGAGCAGCAGCACGTGCAGCGCGTAGAAGCGCGTGAGCGTCGCGACGCCGAGCTGCGACCCGCCGCGCAGGAGCTTCACCAGCAGCGCGCCGACGACCGGAGTCGTGCCGGCGATGTTCGTGCCGACCTGGGTCGCCCAGTACGCCTTCTGGTCCCACGGCAGCAGGTAGCCGGTGAATCCGAATCCGAGCACGATCGCGAGCAGCAGGACGCCGAGCAACCAGTTCAGCTCGCGCGGATATTTGTACGCGCCCATTGTGAAGACGCGAATGGAGTGCCCCACCACGAGCACGACCATCGCTGACGCGCCCCAATGATGGATGCCGCGGAGCAGGGCGCCGCTCGCGACGTGCGATTCGAGGTACTTGATACTGTCATACGCGTGGTCGGGCGACGGCGCGTAGTACATCGCCAGAATGATGCCGGTGACGGCCTGCACCATGAACACAGCGAGCGTCGCGCTGCCGAGCGTGTGCCACCAGGTGAGTCCGCCGGGCATTTTGCGGTCGAGCAGCGCTTTGCGAATTCCGACGATGTCGACCCGCTCGTCGATCCACTTCGAGACGCCGCGCATTGGGCTAGGCCTCGATCCGGTCAGAGACGCCAAGCCGGTAATCCTTGTAGTTCACGAACACCGCGCTGTCGCGCACTTCGACCTGGAGTTCGTCGAGGGCACGGGGCGGCGGGCCGGCAAGCACTTCACCTGACCGAACGTCGAAATGCCCGCGGTGGCACGGGCAGTAGAAATGTTTGAGGTCTTTGTCGTAGACGTAGCTGCAACCCAAGTGGGTGCAGTGGCCGTTATAGGCCTTGAACTTGTCGCCGTCCTCCGTGTAGAGCCACACGCCGTTGAGCGTGCGGCTTTCGACCCAGGCATCCTGCTGGGCTTGCACGAAGTTGACGCGAACGGGAACGCCAACGTCGATCAGCGCGATGTCGTCGGCGACTTTCACCCAGCCGTCGACTTTCGGCTGCGGCAGTGTTGGCGAAACGAACGAGCGGATTACGGGGAAGCCGACGAGGAGCGCGCTGACGGCCGCGCCCGCGGCGCTTACCCGCGCGAGAAAGCCGCGGCGGTCGTCTTGGGGACGCGTGGAGTCAGCGCCTGAATCGAGGTGTTCGTCCATACGCGACTAGTCTCGGCGCGCCGGTCGCTCCTCGAAATCGGTGTTTCCCCTGAAATCCTGTAGGGTTGTTCACCATGCCCGCGGAAGTCTTGCGACGAACTCAGGGTTTCCCCTTCATTCGTTTGTCAGCTTTCTCCCCCTGTTCACGGCGCCACTTGTCAATCTCCGCATGATTGCCGGAGAGCAGAACGTCCGGAACAACATGTCCTCGGAAGTCCGGCGGCCGCGTGTAGCTCGGAGCCGAGATGCCCCGCCCAAAAAACGAATCCGTTCGCGCGCTCTCAATGTCGCTCATCGCTCCGGGGAGCAGGCGCACCGTGGCGTCAATCACGGCGAGCGCGGCGGGCTCCCCGCCGCTGAGCACGAAATCGCCGAGTGAGATTTCCTCGGTGGCGAGGTGATCGGCGACGCGCTGATCGACGTCCTTATAGTGGCCGCACAACAACGTGAACTCTTCCAGCAATGCGAGACGCTCGGCGTCGGCGTGCACGAACGTTCGCCCACGCGGCGAGAGCAGAATGATCGGCGGCTTCGCGCCGATTCCCTCAACCGCCTCGAAAAATGGTGCGGGCTTCATCACCATGCCTGCTCCGCCGCCGTACGGCGCGTCATCCACGGTGCGGTGCTTGTCGTGCGTGTAGTCGCGCAGATCCACCAGCTGATACTGCACGAGACCCGCGGCCGCCGCGCGCGCGGGAATCGAGAGCGAAAGCGGTCCCGCAAAAAAATCGGGGAAGATCGAGACGACACGAATGGTCAGCATGTTTTCCGCGCGCCTACTCGGTGCCGCCGGTAAACAGCTCGTCGGGAATCGCGACGGTCATCGTGCGATCGGCGCGATTCACATTGCGCACGAACATTTCGTTGAACGGAAGTGCGACGTCACCGCGCGTGGTGCGCACGTCGAGCAGCACGCCGTGCGGAACCTGGAAGAATCCGCGAATGTCGCCGAGGTCGGCGCCTGTCTCGCTCAGCACGCGCATTCCCGCGAGCTCGTGGAGAAACACTTCGCCCTGTTCGGGCTGGGTGAGTTCTTCAACCGGCACGAGCAGGTGACGATCGTTCCAGCGCTCGGCCTCGGTGCGATCACTCACGGCATCGAGCGTGACGAGCAGGCCGCCTTTGAACGGACGGCTCGAGAGAACCTTGAGCTCGCGGGTCGAGTCGGTTTTTGGATCGCGCCAGATATCGCCGGCGGCGGTGCCCAGAAAAACACGAGCGCCGGACGCGAAGATCACGTCCGGCGCATCGGTCATCAATTCCACTACGAGCTCGCCGCGAATGCCATGTGCACGGCGAACGCGTCCGACGAGAGCGAACTCCTGTGCGGAGCTCAGCCTTCCTTCAGCGGCACGGCCGCGGCGGTTTTCTTCGCGGCGTGGCGGGCTTCGTGGCGGGTCTTGAGGACGCCGGCCTTTCGCAGGAGCGAGCGAACGGTGTCGCTCGGCTGCGCGCCGTTGTCCATCCAATAATTGGCGCGCGCGATGTCGAGATTGAGTGCGGTTTCACCGCTGCGAGGAGCGTACTGCCCGATGATCTCGATGAACTTTCCCTCGCGCGGGCTGCGCGAATCGGCGACGACGATACGGTACGTCGGGGCCTTTTTGCGGCCGGTGCGGCGGAGACGGATGCGGACTGCCATTTGATGCTCCTCGTTGTAACGGTGACGGTGAAGCGCTGAGCTCATCGCGGGGCCGGGAGATCCGGTTCGCACTCAGGTAAAGCAGTTGACTCAAAGCTACCAGCTCACAGCTTGCGTCTCACAGCTAGGAGGTTTCATGGCTGAGCTTTTCACAGCTGTGAACTAGAGCTGTGAAACTGCCAAGCGCTGAGACGCAAGCTGTGCGCTACAAGCTGCGAGCCTTACGGGATCCCACCAAACATCCCCGGGGGCATCCTTCCTCCCCCGCTCATCTTCTTCATCATCTTCTGCATGTCGCGAAACTGCTCCAGCAAGCGGTTCACTTCGCTGATCGGCCGGCCGCTGCCTTTCGCCACACGCAATCTACGCGATCCGTTCAGGATGTCGGGCTTTTTGCGCTCTTTATCGGTCATCGACAGCACGATCGCCTCGACCCACTTGATCCGTTTGGGATCGGCGTTCGCCTGCTTCAGCATTTTCGTGTTCACGCCCGGGAGCATTTTCAAAACACCCTCGAGCGGGCCAAGCTTCTGGATCTGCTTCATCGCGGCGAGGAAATCGTTGAGATCCATTCCCTCTTTGCGAACTTTTTTCTCGAGCTTCTTGGTGGCTTCGGCGTCGAACGTGTTCTGCGCCTTTTCCACCAGCGAGATGATGTCGCCCTGCTGAAGAATCCGGCCGGCCATGCGGTCCGGATGGAACTCTTCGAGCGCGTCGGTCTTCTCACCCGTGCCGATGTACTTGATCGGCTTCTTCGTCACTCCGTAAATCGAGAGCGCCGCGCCGCCTCGCGCATCGCCGTCGAGCTTGGTGAGGATCACGCCGGTCACGCCGAGTGCGGCGTCGAAGCCCTGCGCGATCTTCACCGCCTCCTGGCCGGTCATGCCGTCGGCCACGAGAAGTATTTCATCCGGATGCACCGCTTCCTTCACGCGGCGCAGCTCGTTCATCATCTCTTCGTCGATCTGCAAACGGCCCGCGGTGTCGAGAATCACCACGCGATCCCGCTCGTGCCGCGCCTGCTCGAGCCCTGCGCGCGCAATCTTCACCACGTCGTTCGTCGAGCGATCGGCGAACACGGGAATGCCGAGTTCCTTGCCGAGCGTTTCGAGCTGGTCGATCGCCGCGGGACGGTACACGTCGCCGGCGATCATCCGCACCTGCCTTCCCTCACCCTTCAGTCGCCGCGCGAGCTTCGCCGCGGTCGTCGTTTTTCCCGATCCCTGCAATCCCACCATCATCACGACGGTGGGCGGCACACTCGAAAGCTTGAGTCCTTCGCGGCGCTCGCCGAGCATCACGGTCAGCTCGTCGAACACGATCTTGACCAGCTGCTGCGCCGGGCTGACCGCGCGCAGCTGTGAAACGCCCACCGCCTTCTTCGTTACGCGTTCGAGAAACTCGCCCGTGAGCTGAAAGTTTACGTCAGCTTCGAGCAGGATACTCCGCACTTCGCGGAGGCCCTCCTTGATGTCGGATTCGGAGAGCGTGCCGCGGCCGCGGAGCTTCGCGAACGTGGCTTCTAGGCTGGAAGCGAGCGAGTCAAACATTGAGCCCTGAAACCTATCTGGTTACGAGGCCTTATCCAAGGGGAATTACCGGGATTTTCGCCTCAAACCAGTGAACGGTTAACCACTAACTGTTGGTTGGTTAACCAAGGTGAACGAATTCGTAGGGGCTGTGCTCT
>JANYIJ010000169.1 GCA_025362095.1 Gemmatimonadota bacterium
GCCACCGCGCGTCCGCTCGTATCGCGCACCATGCCGTGCAGCAGCGACTCGTTCTCCGACAACGCTTCGCCCTTGCAGCCCGCGCGAACGAGTTCGAGAACGCGCGGCAACGCGATCGAATCCACATGCTCGACCGCTTCGCGAATCTCGACATCGCGCTCGACCGGCGCGGCGCCGAGCGAATCCATCTGCGGCGACTTCACAAGCGCCCGGTATCTCCCTTCGAGCACCGGCGAAATCCGTACGCGCCCCTGTGCGTCCGTTTTCGCCGTGTAGTCGGTGCCCATCAATGACACTGTCGCGCCGCCCACCGTTATCTCTGCGTCGCGGGCCGCAAGCTGCACACTGAACGCCGCGCCGGTCGCGCGATACAAAGTCGTATCGCTCCGCTCCACGCTGATCACCTGCCCGCCCGTGATCTGCACCGATTTCAGCGATTGCTCCGGGCTCGCCATCACGACGCGCGACATCCCTCCGTCGCGGGTCTTCGGCGCCAGCCCAACGATGGGCATCAGAATATTCCACTTGCTCACGAGCCATTCGCCCGACTTGAGCCGCAGAAACTCCACCCGCCCGCCCGCGCCCGCCCGTTCCGACGCGAGCGGCACGTTGGTGTAGTGATACTCCAGCCACTGCAGCTCTGCGCTCTCACGGTCGAGCCAGAGCGTCCCCTCGATGTCTTTGAGATCGCGCGCGCTGCGTCCGGGCGTGAAGCCGAGTCCAATAAATCCCGCGTGCCCCGGCGGCGGCGGCTCCACGTGAAAACAGTGAAGGTTCGCAAACGATTCCGAGAGCAGCACCTCGGCGTCGGGTGCGAAAAACTCGGTGGAGCCCGCGTCCTCAATTATGTAGCCGTCGGAGGCGAGTGCCTCCGCGGGCCGGCTCACGAACGCATGCGTGGTGGGACTCTTCATGCTGTGCACGCGCTGCTCTTTCACTCGCGTCGTGCCGGGCTCGAGCGCGCGATCGTATTCGATCCACTCTGCCACCAGCGGCTTGTCGGCCACCAACTGCGATGCGAGCAGAGCTTTCCGTGTCTCTTCCCACACGCGGGTAACCAGAAGTCCCGCGTCGCGGCGCGTGTTGCACTCGTCCTGTCCGCGCACCGTGACTCTCGTGAGCGAGATTCGCTCGTTGCCCGCGACGATCTTCACCTGCTGCGTCTCGGCATCTTTGAGATCGACCGTCGGGCCAACCGTCGGCGCGAATCCAATGCGCAGCACGCGCAGATCGAACCGCCCCGCATGCGGCAACGGCAAATCAAACGAGCCTCGCTCGGTGGTCAGTGCGCGCCGCACAAGCGCGCCGTTCTCACCCGTGGCCATCACGATCACGCCCGCAGCCGGAGTCACGCTGTCGCTCAAGACCACCTGACCGCGCACGCGCTGCGCATCGAGCGGGCGCGCCCAAAACAGCAGCACGCCCGCAACGACCGCGGCAACTGCCCTCAGATCACGGCGCGTTGGCCAGATCTCCGACTGAGAACGCCAGCTTGTGCGCCTTCGGCGCGTCCGTGGCGCTCTGCGCATCGGTGTGGAGCTGCTTCGCCAGCGCTGCCAGCGCGTCCTTCCGCGGCTGCCCCGACAACTTCTCCGCGCTCGTCAGTCCCGCGCGCGCGCTCGCAATCTTGTCCGCCGACTGTCCGTTGCCGCGCGCGAGCTGATCGAGATACGACCGCGAAAGCGGGAACGACGCCGGCCACACCATCTTCGGCTGGTCCTGCACGTTCAGATAGTCGTAGTGCACGGACTTCGCCGCGGCGAGTTCGTTCTCCGAAATAAATCCGCTCGGCTGCAAATCGAGAATGTCCAGACCGCGCGCAATCTCCGAGCTCACGATGTGGCCGTTATACCAGTACGCCGACCACGAGCCGCCGCTCACCATACGCTCGCCAGAGAGCGGGCCGCGATCGAAGAACGCGATCTCTTTCGGGTGCGAGGCATCGGTGAAATCGAACACCGAGATGCCGCCCTGATACCACCCCTGCACCATCACGTCGCGCCCCGGAATCGGGATCAGCGAGCCGTTGTGCGCGACACAATTTTCATTCGACGTCTGCGCCGCCGGCATTTTGTAATAGCTCTTGAACGTCATCTGGTTGTTCGCGAGCGTGAAGATTGCGTCGGCGCCCCATTCCATCTTGTCGGTGCTGCGGCAACGCGGCGCACTGCCACCGCCCCATTCGTCCGTGAATAGGATCTTGGTGCCGTCGTTGTTGAATGTCGCCGAGTGCCAGAACGAGAAGTTCGAATCGGCTACTGCGCTGAGACGTTTCGGGTTGCCCGGGTCTTTGATATCGAGCAGCACGCCGTAACCCGCGCACGCCCCGCCAGCCAAACCGAGCTGCGGATACACGGTGATATCGTGGCACTGCTGGGGTCCCTTGTTGGCGAGCAGCGGGTTCACCGCGCCGCGCCCGCCACCGCCGCCACCGCCGCGCTGCGGACGGCCCGCCGCTGCGTTAGCCGCAGCCGTTGCGATGCGATCGAGAGAGTCCTGCACCGAACGTGAGTTGTTGCGTGGCGCCTGCGCGAGTGCCGCGAGAATCGCGGGCTTGCTCACCACGTGCGCCTGCTCCGGATGCGCGATGGGGACCTGAATGACTTCAATGCGGAACGCCTCGGCGTTCGGGTCCTCTTCAGGCGCGAGCGCCGAGCATCCGGCCATTTCGCGCGGCGAGCGAAC
>JANYIJ010000249.1 GCA_025362095.1 Gemmatimonadota bacterium
GGATCGATTCGCGCGCGCATGAACCGCGCAACCGGACTGAACGGAGAGAGCCGGCGCGTGCGCACCAGCCAATCCACCAGGCAGAGCACCGCCAGCGCCGCCGCGAGGGCGAACAGTCCGAGCCTCAGCATCCCGAGCAGCGAGTCGAACGCCTCTATGATGAGTTGCATCGTGCAGCTAAACCGGCCGGCGTGGTTTGAAAATGAATTTCACGAACGTGGGCAACGCGCGGATCTTTTCGAGCACACTGTGGCTGTGCGCCACGCGCACGTAGGCGTCGATCCCTGCATCGTGCGCGGGCGAGTATCCGAACCACCACGCCTGCCGCCACGATGTGAAGCGGTCGATGACCGTCGCCTTCGTGCGCACACATTCCTCGAGTCCCGCCTTGCCGTGTGTGCGCCCGATGCCACTTTGTTTGACACCGCCGTGCGGAACGTCGGCCATGCCGGCAATCACTACTGCATCGTTGATCACCACGCTCCCGGCTTCAATGCGCTGCGCCAGACGCGCGGCGCGCGCAGTATCTGAGCTCCAGATGCTGGCCGACAGACCGAACTTGCTATCGTTCGCGAGCATGATGGCTTCGTCGGCATCCTTCACGCGCACCACCGGCAAGAGTGGGCCGAACGTTTCTTCGAGCAGCACCCTCGCGTCGGCGGGCACGTTGGCAAGAACCGTCGGCGCGAAGAACGATCCGTTCGAATCCGGTTTCGTCGCTGTCGCGACAATCGTCGCGCCGCGCGCGATGGCGTCGTCGCGTTGCGACTCGAGCGCGGTGACGGCATCCGCGCGAATCATCGGACCGATATCGGTCTCCTGCGTTCCGCCCGCGCCGACCTTCAGCGATCGCACCGCGTCGCCGAGCGCGGCGAGGAACGCGTCGTACGCGGGCGCTTCCACATAGAGTCGTTTCGGTGCAACGCAGGTTTGCCCCGCGTTGGAGAATCGTCCCCACGCGATTCCACTCGCGGCGTGATGCACGTTCGCATCTGCAAGCACTATCGCGGCGTCGCTGCCGCCGAGTTCGAGCGCACAGGGAATCAGACGTTCGGCGCATTTCACAGCGACCCGACGGCCGGTGTTCACGCTGCCAGTGAAAAAAATCTTATCGATGCCGGAATCGCAGAGCGCCGCGCCGGTGGAGCCGTCGCCCTGCAGCACCGTGAATACTCCGGTCGGCACGCCGGCTTCGGCGAACAGCGATGCCAGCAACTCGCCCGTTTCCGGCGTGAACTCCGAGGGCTTGAGGAGCACCGCGTTGCCGGTGACGAGCGCTGGAATCACCACGCCCGCACTCAGCATGAAGGGATAATTCCACGGCGAGATCACGCCGATCACGCCGAACGGCTCGTGCGAAACGCGAACGCGCTTGCGTTTCATAGAAAGCGCGCCGGCGTTGTACCACGGCGCGCGAAGGAACCGCGGCGTGGTGCGGGCGTAGTAATTCGCGAAGTCGAGCGCGATCGCAATTTCGGATCCGATCGATTCCGCCACCGGTTTCCCGTTCTCGCGCGTGAGCGCGCGGGCGATCTCGTGGCGGCGGCGATAGAGGCTCTCATGAAAACGTCGCACTATCCGAACTCGCGCACCTACCGGCTGGCCGGCCCAGTCCCGCTGGGCGTTTTTCGCTCGGTCAACAGCCTCGAAAACCCCCTGCGCGGTGACCGTTTCGAACCGCTTCCAAACCTCGCCGGTGGCGGGGTCCAGGGACTCCACAGGGCGCTGTGGCCTTTCGGTGGGACGGGTGGAGGCTGCCATCTGGGGTGCTCCTGCGGGGAGAGCTGGTCGGGGGTGGTCGGGGGCGGCCGGGGTGCTCAAAAGTACCCCTATCTGGTGACGCGGCAGGCCCTATCCGGAGTACTTGTAAATGAAGCAGGGATCATGAGTTTCGGGCAGGTCAACGGTGGCGTTGTGCTCCTCAGGCGGGTAATCTGCGGGAGACACCTCAGACCAATCGAGAGCCCTTGAACGAGATCGATGCTTCGGTGCCCCTCAGGGCGAAACGCGGTGAAGAGCAGGCCTTCATCGAGATCGTGGATTTTTACTATCCACGGTGCCTGCGTTTCGCGCGCAATATGCTGCAGAACGATCAAGATGCCGAAGAAGCAGTTCAGGATGCGTTTGTCCGGGTGCACAACAGCTTTCCCAGGTTTCGCGAAGACGCGCGGTTCGATCCCTGGCTGTTTCGAATTCTGGCAAACAGGTGCCGCACGCTGCTCTCACGGGGCAGGCGCCACCGATCGCTGATCGAGTACGGTGAAGTTCCGGTCACGGCCGCGGCGGCTCAGGAAGATTACGGCGCGGATTGGGCGGAAGAGGTTCGGGTGGTGCTGGATTCACTCCCGGCGGAGCAGAAGGAAGCGTTCCTCCTGCGGCACGTCGAGGATCTTTCTTACGAAGACATTTCGGCGCTGACGGGTGTTCGCCTTTCTGCGCTGCGCATGCGGGTCAAGCGGGCATGCGATACGCTGCGAGCAAGACTTACAGAGGTAGGGCAACATGATCGATGAACGAGACGAACTAATCGAACGAGTGGCGCAGGCGCTCAGCCCGCTGCCACCCAAGAATGCTCGCGCGACCGCCCAGATTCTTGCTGCGGTTCGCGCAAATCGCACACGCGCGCCAGGCCGTTTCGCGCTGGTGTTCGAGTGGCTGCGCCAGCCGACGTTCTCGGTATCGTCAGCCGGACTGCTCGCAGCTGCGGCGCTGGTGATCGGATTCGTGACGCGCGGCGCGCTTTCCACGCTCGACCAGCCGTTGTCGGTCGAGGCATCGACCTCGGCCGCGTTGAACGCTCCGGCAATCACCGCGACGAACGCGGCGAGCGACGTCAACGCCGTGCGCGCGGTGCCGGTGGAGATCACCTTCGACGCGGCGAGTGCGAAGAGCGTGTCGATCGTCGGCGATTTCAACAACTGGGATGCCGCCGTCGCGCCGCTCACGCGCTTTGGCTCCAACGGACCGTGGACCGTGACCGTGAAGGTCATGCCGGGCCGCCACCTCTATGCCTTCGTGGTCGATGGCAAGCTCGTCGTCGATCCCCGCGCACCGCACACGCGCGATCTCGATTTCGGGGGCGACGCCTCCGTGCTGATGGTCAACACTCCATGAAAAAGAATTCACTCAACACTCACGTCACGCTCGCTGCGGCCGGGGCGCTGCTCGTAGCGTTCGCGGGTTCGCGCGCCGGCGCCCAGCAGGAAGCGCGCGTCTCCGCCATTCGCGACGATGCCACGCGAATCGTTGTCGTCGAGCAACTGAGCCTCGCCAAGGAACACGGCGTTCCCACCGAGCCGCTTCTCTCGAAGGCCCTCGAGGGCGTCGCCAAAAAGGCGTCGTCCGCGAGCATCCGCACGGCGATGGACAACCTGCAGAAACGGCTCCGCAAGGCGAACGATCTCCTCGCGCCCTCGGCATCGGTCGACGAAGTCTCGGCGGGAGCAGATGCCTTGTATGTCGGCGTGCACGACAAAACGCTGCGGCAGATGCGTCAGGCCGCGCCGCGCCGCTCGATCGCGGTGGAACTCGGCGTGCTGACCGAACTGGTCGCGCGGAAGGTTCCAGAAGCGAAAGCGTCAAAGATGGTACTAGACCTGATGGCGCGCGGGGCGACGGGCGCGCAACTTACGGCGTTGAACAGCGCCGTGCAGAATGACGTCGCCGCTGGACTGACTCCAGAGGCAGCGCTAGACCGGCACGGGCGTGGCATCTTGTCACTCCTTCCCCCACCGCCGGGCGTAACCAATGGAAATCCGCGTCCTCGGTGAGGCACTAAGGGCTTGAGATGACCGCGCGTGTTGCTGCGCTGGTCCTGCTCGCCGCAGTTCATGCGGCGGGCGCGCAGTCGACGCGAGAGGTGCGGGTGGATGCCGGCGCGGCGCAGGCCCAGCAAACTGGACGCGTCGCGCGAACCGATGCCGGTACGTTCGGCGTGATGTGGCGCGAGGGCACGCCGCTGTTCGCGGCCCTGCTCTCGGGCGCCCTCACATACGCAGGCGACAGCGCGTCGGCGGCGCAGGCTTCGCTCGCGGCCGCATGGCGGCCCTCGAATCAATCGATGTGGCAGACCGAAGGCGGCATCACCGCCGCAGCGTTCGGCGCATCGGTGCTGGCGCGGGGCGGCAGCTTCAGCGGATTTCTGCGCGAGCGGCTTGCGATCGATGCCGGCGGTGTCTGGGCCGGCAGCGCATTCGGTGGAACGTCACGCGACAATCTCGCGAGTCACTCAACCGCGATCGACCTCGGCGCGTGGTGGCGCGCTGGAGATTTTGAGACGTCGGCGTCGATCAGCCGCCTGAGGTCGGATGATGCCGCGCTCTTCAACGCCGCAGAAATATTTCTCCCCAACGGCGCTATGACGTTTGATCTCACCGACATCGCCGGTGAGCTGCGGTATGAGCATGGTCCGCTCCTGCTCGACGCGACGGCGACACTGCGGAACGGTGTTCGCGCGACCATTGCGAGCCAGTCGGCATTTTATCTGACGGCGGTGTGGACTTTTTCGCCGAGGTATTCGGTCGGGCTCGGGACCGGCCGGTTGCTCGCCGATCCCGTACGCGGAATTCCCGACATGCAGATCACGACCGCAGTGGTTCGCGTAGCCTTAATTCCGATTCGGGCGATCGCGCCTGCGAACCCGGCGCGCGGCGCGGCGTTCGCAACGCTCACGCCAAAATCCAGCGGCGCGGTTCTCGCGGTGAGGATCGTAGCGGACAGCGCGGCGCGAGTGGAACTCGCAGGAACGTTCTCAGATTGGCGGGCCGTTCCGCTCACGAGAACGGCGGACGGGTGGGAGGCCGAGATCGCGCTGCCTCCGGGCCGGCACCGCGTGGCGGTGCGCATCAACGGCGGCGCGTGGCAGGGGCTGCGCGGTACGGCCCGAGTTCGCGATGACTACGGTGGTGAGGCTTCGCTCGTAGTAGTCCCCTGAAAAACCCCGGAGCGACTCACGACTGGCCTCTAGCGGGCGACCAGCCGTATTGTTCGACATCCCTCCACCGGACTCGCCCATGACAACTCGCAGAAATTTCGTTCGCGGCCTGGCAGGCGCGGGCATCACGCTTCCCGTCATGCGTGAAGACGCGTTCGGTCAGCTGTTCAAGGCGAACGCGATCGCAGGCGACAAATCTGCGCGCGCAGTGGCGGAGGAAGAGCCGTACTGGAGCCAGATCCAGCGCGCGTTCGATATCGATCGCACCATGATCAATCTCAACAACGGCGGCATCTCACCGTGCCCGACCCACGTGCTCGAGCAACTCATTCGCGATCAGCACTTCGTGAACGAGCTGCCGGTCGAGAACATGTGGCGCACGCTCGAGCCGCGCATGGAGAGCACGCGCCGCGATCTCGCGAAAGATTTCGGCTGCGATACGGAGGAGATGGCCGTCGTTCGCAATGCCAGCGAAGCGAATGAGATCGTGATCTTCGGCATGGACCTCAAGCGTGGCGACGAAGTGCTCTCCACCAACCAGAACTATCCGCGCATGATCACGTCGTGGCAGCAGCGCGTGCGCCGCGAGGGGATCGTGTTCAAGCAAATTTCATTCAAGGTGCCGGCGCCGTCGGATGCGTATCTCGTCGACCAGTTCCGGCAGGCGATCACGCCGCGCACAAAGGTCATCGAGGTCACGCACATCACGAACCTCACGGGGCAGATCATGCCGGTGCGCGATATCGTGCGCATGGCGCGCCCGCTGGGAATCCAGGTGATCGTCGACGGCGCCCACGCGTTCAATCATTTTCCGTTCAAGCGCGACGATCTCGAATGCGATTACTACGGCGTCTCGCTGCACAAGTGGACGCTCGCGCCGATCGGCACCGGGTTCCTCTACGTGCGCAAGAACAGGATCCCGGAAATCTGGTCGCTGATGGGCTCCGACGATTCGCTCAAGGACAACATCAGGAAGTTCGAGCAGATCGGCACGCACCCGCAGGCGAACTTCAACGCAGTGAGCACGGCGCTGACATTCAGCCGCGGCATTGGCGCGGACAAGAAGATCGCGCGTCTGCGCTATCTGCGTGACCGCTGGGCGAAACGGCTGCTCGCGGCGAGCGATCGCGTGAAGGTCCTGACGCCGATCGGGCCCGAACAGAGCGGCGCGATTTGTCTGTTCAACGTGGACGGTCTCGACTTCGGCAATCTCGGCGGCTGGCTCTACAATAATTATCGGATCGTCACCACGCCGATCGGGCACGCCGAGTTCAACGGCATTCGCATCACGCCGAACGTGTACACGACGCTCGACGAGATCGACACGTTTTCAGACGCGGTGCTGAAGGCGATCAAGACGGGGATTGCGTGAGCTGATGGCGGCGAAAAAGAAGGGACCGAAGACCGAGGACCGAAGACCGAAAAAAACGGCCGAGCCGGCGCCGCACGCCGAGGGGAAATGGTCCGAGTGGTTCGCGCGGAAGGCGCGCGAGCGGCGGTATTGGCTCGTGAAGAGCGAACCCGAGGTGTTCTCGTTTGATGATCTCGTGCGCGCGCCAAAGCGCACGACGCACTGGGATGGAGTGCGAAACTTCGCGGCGAGGAACTTCCTGCGCGACGGGATGAAGCTCGGCGATCACGTCTTCTTCTATCACTCGATGGCGAACCCGCAGGTGATCGTCGGAATCTGTGAAGTCGTGCGCGAGGGCTATCCCGATCCTTCCGCGTTCGACAAGAAGAGCTACGGCTACGATGAGAACTCGAAGCCCGATGATCCGCAGTGGTACATGGTCGACCTGCGCGCGGTCGATCAGCTTCCGCGGCCGGTCACGCTGCCGGAGATCAAGGCGCGAAAGGAACTTGCGGACATGGCGCTCATTCGCATCGGGCGGCTGTCGGTGACGCCGGTGCGCGTGAAGGAGTGGGAGACGATCGTGAAGATGGCGGGCTGAAGGTGCGCTCCGTGCGTCTGCTGGTGATCGCATCGCTCGGACTGTTTTCGGTCCAGCCCCTCCGTGCGCAGTCCGGAGTCATTGACGGAGTCGTGACAGACACGAGCCTCGTGCCGATATCCGGCGCACACGTGGCGATCAACGGATCGTCGCTCGAAATCACGACACCCGAGAGCGGACGGTTCCGGTTCAGTGGCATGCCCGCGGGGCTCTACGTGATGACGATCGGGAAACTCGGCTATAGATCTTCGTTGGTGACGGTTCGTCTGATGGCGGGCGACACATTGCGTCCGGCGTACGAGCTAGCTCCGAGTGGGACGGTGCTCGGAACGGTGACGGTGACTGGCGCGAGCAGTTCGCCTACTCGCCGAGATTTCGATGCACGCGTCGCCTTTGGACGCGGAAAATTCATGACGGAGCCGGAAATCGAAAAGCGCAACAGCGCGCGAACCACGGAACTCCTCAGAACGTTTTCCACCATCAAAATCGTCGCGCCGCTCGGCAGCCGGTCTGCCTCGGCGCCGGTTTACTACGCGATGAGCCGTCGCGATGGCGGCGGCTTTGGCGACTGTGCCATGGCGGTGGTAGTCGATGGATTCCAGATGAAAATCCCCTACGATCTCGAAGAACTTCCGTCGCCGAAAGAGATCATGGGAATCGAAGTGTACAGCGGCAATGCGACGATACCCGTGCAGTTCGCGCGATGGAACTCGGGATGCGGACTGATCATGGTCTGGACGAAAGATGGGAGCGCGCCGGGCCCGCCGCTCTAGCGCGTACGGATCTGCCGCTAGTCGCGTTACTCAACTTGGAGCCTGTCCATGTGCCGCAACATCAAGACGCTTTTCAACTTTGATCCACCGGTCACGCACGAGGAGATCGAAGCAGCGTCGCTTCAATTTGTGCGCATACTCAGCGGGTTCACGAAGCCATCCAAGGCCAACGAGGAGGCATTCGCGCGCGCGATCGCAGCGACCACCGAAGTGGCGAAGACTTTGATGCTCTCGCTGGTGACCAACGCGCCGCCGCGCGATCGCGAGGAGGAGGCGGCCAAGAAGAAGGCCAAGGCGGCTGTGCGATTCGGAAACGCTCCGGCCCGCGCAGCCGGCACACGCGGTCCAACCGCGATCTAGGCTTCCCGCTCTGTCAGTCGCTGCAGCACCGTCGTCAGATCCGGCACCTCGTCCATCACGCTTACAACCGGATCCACGCCGAGCCGCTCCATTCGCTCGA